>NZ_JBYTBE010000035.1:0-53457 GCF_058788955.1 Roseateles sp. FW301-B2 | reverse complement strand
GCCACCGCCCCCGCCGCCCGAACCCACCACCGACGAGCTGGTGCATGCGGCGCGCCAATCCGGCTACCAGGACGGCTACCGCGACGGCATGGCCGCGCTGGATGCCTTCAAGCACAGTTTTGCCCAGCAGATGAGCGCCCAGATCGGCGCCCTGGTGAGGAGCTTCGACGAGGATTTCCAGGCCCTCGAGCATGAGATGGCCCAGGCCATGACGCGCTGCGCGATGGAGCTGGCGCGCCAGGTGGTGCGCAGCGAGATCACGCAGCGCCCCGAACACATTGCCAAGGTGGCGCACGACGCGGTGGAGGCCTTGCTGGTCTCGGCCCGCCATGTGCGCGTGCGCGTCAACCCGGCCGACCTGCCCCTGGTGCTGGAAGGCGCCGGCGAGGAGCTGCGCGCCCGCGAGGCCCAGGTGCTGCCCGACCCCAGCCTGCCGCGCGGCGGCGTCAGGGTCGATTCCGACATCAGCAGCGTCGACGCCACGCTGGCGCTGCGCTGGCAGCAGGTGATGGCCGCACTGGGCCAGGCCTCGCTGTGGGAAGACCGCCGCGGCAGCGACGGCGAGCCGCTCAGCGACACGGGCGAGGCGCCATGAACCCGGAGCGTGGCCAGCGCTGGGGCCAGTACCTGGAAGACCTGCAGGCCTTTGCCGCCACCCCCGTGCCGCTGGAATCGCAAGGCAAGCTGGTGCGCGTGGCCGGCCTGGTGCTGGAAGCCACCGGCGTGAAGGTGCCGGTGGGCTCGGTGTGCCAGATCCACATGCCCAGCTCGAGCAGCAACCCGCGCCGCGGCGAGCGGCCGGTGAATGCCGAGGTGGTGGGCTTCTCGGGCGACCGCGCCTACCTGATGCCCACCGACGAGGTGCAGGGCCTCTCCAGCGGCGCCATGGTGGTGCCGCGCCCCGCCGCCCTGCACGGGCCGGTGCTGGGCGAGGAGCGCCACCCCTGGCGGCGCGACGAGGACCGCGGCCTGCACCTGCCGATGGGCGAGGGCCTGCTGGGCCGGGTGGTCGACTCGCATGGCCATCCGCTCGATCGGCGCGGGCCGCTGGAAAACGTGCGCCCCGAACCGATGGTGCGCCGCCCCATCAACGCGATGGACCGCGACCCGGTGCGCACCCCGCTGGACACCGGCGTGCGCTCCATCAACGCCATGCTCACGGTGGGCCGCGGCCAGCGCCTGGGCCTGTTCGCCGGCACCGGCGTGGGCAAGTCGGTGCTGCTGGGCATGATGGCGCGCTACACCCAGGCCGACGTGATCGTGGTGGGCCTGATCGGCGAACGCGGCCGCGAGGTCAAGGAATTCATCGAGGACATCATCGGCGAGGAGGGCCTGGCCCGCTCGGTGGTGGTGGCCGCGCCCGCCGATGCGCCGCCGCTGGTGCGCATGCAGGGCGCCACCTATGCCACCGCGATCGCCGAGCATTTCCGCGATCAAGGCCTGCATGTGCTGCTGCTGATGGACTCGCTGACCCGCTACGCGATGGCGCAGCGCGAGATCGCGCTGGCGATCGGCGAGCCGCCCGCCACCAAGGGCTATCCGCCCTCCTGTTTCGCCAAGCTGCCGCAGCTGGTGGAGCGCAGCGGCAACGGCCTGCATGGCGAGGGCTCGATCACCGCCTTTTACACCGTGCTGTCGGAGGGCGACGACCAGCAGGACCCGATCGCCGACGCCGCGCGCGGCATCCTGGACGGCCACATCGTGCTCTCGCGCGAACTCGCCGAGGCCGGCCATTACCCCGCCATCGACATCGAGCGCTCGATCTCGCGCGTGATGACCAATGTGGCCGACAAGTCCCATGTGGAAGCGGCGCGGCGCTTCCGCCAGCTGCTCGCCAAATACAACAAGGCGCGCGATCTGATCCAGCTGGGCGCCTATGTGCCCGGCCACGACCACGAGCTCGACCTGGCGGTGCGCCTGCACCCCGAGATGCTGCAGCTGCTGCAGCAGGACATGCACACCCCGGCCGCCCTGAACCAGAGCATCACCCATCTGCGTGCGGTGGTTCACGAAGCCTAGGGTCTGGAAAAGCGCGGGCTTTTCCAGCCCTTATCCCCGGACCCCCAGCTGCCGATAAACCAGAAACTGGGGGAACCTTATGAGCACGAGCAATCTTCAAGCCCTGACCCTGCTGCTGGACCGCGCCGTTTCCGAGCGCGACGAGGCCTTGCGTGCCCTGCGCGATGCCCAGAACCAGGCCGAGCAGGCGCGCAACCAGCATGGCCAGCTGGCGCAGTACCGCAACGATTACCAGCAGCGCTGGACCCAGACCTTTGCCCAGCGCACCACGGTCGACATCCTGGGCTGCTACCAGACCTTCGGCCTGCGCCTGGACCAGGCGATCAACCAGCAGGACCAGGTCAGCAGCTACGCCGAACAGCGCCAGGAGCTGGCGCGCAACCGCCTCGCCGATTGCGAGCTGCGCGTGGCCTCGATCCGCAAGCTGATCGAACGCCGGCGCCAGGAAGGCCTGCGCGTCGCCCTGCGCCAGGAACAGAAAGCCACCGACGAACAGGCGGCACGTGCCGCCCTGGCCGGCTTTGGCGCCTACGCCCGCGTGAGCGCCTGAACCGGCCAGCACGAGCCAGCGAGAGATTCCCATGCACACGAACAAGTCCGCCGCGCTGAGCAACACGCTCACCAATCTCTTGCCGGGCAGCGCCGCAGGCAAGCAGCGCAGCGTGGGCACGGAGCTGGGCGCCAGCTTCGCCACCTTGTTCAAGAGCAGCCGCGAGCAAACGCCCGCCGCGCCGCCCAAGGCGGCCAGCCCTGCACCCGCGCCGGCATCCGCACCTGCTCCGGCGCCCGCGCCGAGTGCCACCGCTGCCAAGCCGGCTGCGCCCAAGCCCGGCGCCACGCGCCAACAGGGCCCGGACGCCGAGCACACGCAGGACCGTAACGCCGAGGACGCCACCGCACCGGCCGCCGAGAGCAAGGCGCGCGCGAGCACCAAGCATGCAGCCGCCAAGCAGGCGCCCGACACGAACACTGCCGAGGCGGGCCAGCGCGCCCAGGCGGACGCCGCCGACGTGGCCATGGATGCCCGCTGCACCGACCCCACCGAGCTGGGCGATGAGGCGGGCACCGACAAGGCCGAGGCGGACGGCGAAGACCAGTCAGGCGCCGCCATCGCGGCCGGCGCACAGCCGCCGCAGGCCGCTGCCGCGGCCCTGCCCCAACTCAGCGCCGAGCAGCTCGCTGCCCAGTTGCAGGCCGCCACGCGCCGGCCCGAGTCCGACGAGCCCACCGCTGCCGGTTCCGAGGAAGGCGCCGTGAGCGGCGGCGAACACCGGATCGAACACGCGCACGCTCGCCCGGGCGCGCCAGAGCTGGCCGCTGCCGACGCGGCCACCGCCGGCGCGGACCCGGCTGCGGCCCAGAGCGCGGCCACGGCGGCCGGCCCGGCCAACCCGCTCGCGCGACCCGAACTTGCGGGCCTGCAGGCCGCCGGCGCCGAGGCCTCGGCCGCGCCGCTCAAGCCAGCGGACACCGAAGGCCATGGCGCGCTCAGCTTCCAGCAGATGCTGGGTCAGGCCAGCCAGACCCAGGCCAACGCCGCGGCCAGCCCCGGCGGCGCGGCCGCCGACACCCGCATGCTGCCGATCCGGCAGGAGCTGCACAGCCCCGGCTTCGCGCCCGCGATGGGTGCGCAGCTGAGCCTGCTGGCCAGCGAGGGCGTGCAGAGCGCCCAGCTGCTGCTGAACCCGGCCGAGATGGGCCCGGTGGCGGTGCAGATCGTGCTCGACGGCCAGCAGGCCCAGATCTCCTTCCACAGCGACCAGGCGGAGACGCGCGCCGTGCTCGAGCGCAGCCTGCCCGACCTGGCGGCGGCGCTGCGCGAGAACGGCCTCACGCTGAGCGGTGGCGGCGTGTTCCAGCAGGACGCCGGCACGCGCCAGCAACAGCAGGCCGACGCCGCCGCGCAGGCGCGTGGCCAGGCGCGCGGCCATCTGAACAGCGGCATGGGCGAGCCTGAGCCCCTGCCGGCAGCACCGCGCCGCGCTGCCGTCGCGCGCGGCGTGCTCGACACCTACGCCTGAGCGCGCCATGCGCAGCGGGCCGAAAGTCCCAGCGCTTTGCCTGCCTTATCGCAGCATGGCCGGGAGCGCATTTTTTGATAATGGGGCGAACTGGGCCCGTCCGGGTGCGTACCGCGCGCCGCCGGGTCTGTCCGTCTAAGGAGTCCTCATGGCCACAGCGCCCGCCGCAGCCGATGCCGCACCCAAGGGTGGCGGCAAGAAAAAGCTCGTCATCATCATCGCCGCCGTCCTGCTGGTGGTGGTGCTGGGCGGGGGCGCCGCACTGTTGCTGATGAAGAAGAAGCAGCATGCCAGCGACGAGGAAGGTGCCGACGCCGAACCCACGGCCGAAACCACCAGCCATGCCAAGCCCAAGCCCGGCACGCCGCCCACCTATGTGCCGCTGGACCCCTTCACGGTGAACCTGGCCGACAAGGAGGTGGACCGCTTCGCCCAGATCGGCATCAGCCTGGAGGTGCCGGACCCGAAGACGGCCGACACCATCAAGGCCTACCTGCCTGCCATCCGCAGCAACATCCTGATGGTGCTGGCGCACAAGACCTCGGCCGAACTGCTCACGCGCGAAGGCAAGGAGCAGCTGGCCAAGGACATCATGCGCGAGTCGGTGCGCCCGATGGGGATTGAGCTGGACCCGGACGAAGAGGAAGATACGTCCGGTGGCAAGGCGAAGCCGAAGAAAAAGAAGAAGGCCAAGGTCGACAGCCCGGTGACCCAGGTCCTGTTCTCGACCTTCATCGTTCAATGAGGCGGCACCCATCTGCTGACGCGCCATGAACCAGCAAATACTCTCGCAAGACGAAGTTGATGCACTGCTGCAGGGCATCACCGGTGAGAGCCAGAAGCTCGAAGCCGAGGAGGTCCAGCAAGGGGGCATCCGCGACTACAACCTGGCCAGCCAGGAACGCATCGTGCGTGGGCGCATGCCCACGATGGAGATCATCAACGAGCGTTTTGCCCGCAACATCCGCATCGGCCTGTTCAACTTCATCCGCAAGAGCCCGGAAGTCGCGATCGGCGGCATCAAGGTGCAGAAGTACAGCGCCTTCCTGCGCGAGATCGTCGTGCCGACGAACTTCAACATCGTCTCGGTCAAGCCGCTGCGCGGCTCGGGGCTGATCGTCTGCGACCCGACGCTCGTGTTCGCGGTGATCGATTCGCTGTTCGGCGGCATCGGCAAGTTCCATGCACGCATCGAGGGCCGCGATTTCTCGCCCACCGAGCAGCGCGTCATCACGCGCCTGGTGGAGGTGATCACCACCGAATACCAGAAGGCCTGGAAGGGCATCTACCCCCTGGAGCTGGAATACCAGCGCTCGGAGATGCAGCCGCAGTTCGCCAATATCGCCACGCCCAGCGAGATCGTGGTCTCGACCTCGTTCACGCTGGAGATCGGCGAGACCAGCGGCACGGTCTACTTCTGCATCCCCTACTCCACGCTGGAGCCGATCCGCGACGTGCTGTACTCGACCACGCAGGGCGACTCCACCGAGCCGGACCGCCGCTGGGTGAATCTGCTCAAGCACCAGATCCAGTCGGCCGAGGTCGAGCTGGTGGCCGAGCTCGGCACCGCGCCGGCCACGGTGGAGCAGCTGCTGTCCTTCAAGCCGGGCGACTTCATCGAGCTCGACCTGGAGCAGATGATCAAGGCCAAGGTCGATGGCGTGCCGGTGTTCGACTGCCATTACGGCACCTCCAACAACAAATACGCCATCAAGATTGAACAAATGCTGACCGGCCCCGAGACCGGTTGGCTGGGAGCGCGCAATGCCACCTGATAGCCCGAGCCAGGACGAACAAGACGCGATGGCGGCCGAATGGGCCGCCGCACTTGCCGAGGCCAAGCAGCCCGAGATCGCCGACGAGGTGCAGGCCGCGCCCGAGCAGGTGGCGCCGGCCAGCTTCACCAATTTCTCGCCCACCCCGGGCAATATGCCGGGCAGCGACATCAACATGATCCTGGACATCCCGGTCCAGCTGACGGTGGAACTGGGGCGCACGCGCATCCCGATCAAGAACATCCTGCAACTGGCCCAGGGCTCGGTGGTCGAGCTCGACGCGCTGGCCGGCGAGCCCATGGACGTGCTGGTGAACGGCTACCTGATCGCCCAGGGCGAGGTGGTGGTGGTGAACGACAAATTCGGTATCCGCCTGACCGACATCGTCACCCCCTCGGAGCGCATGCGACGGCTGTCGAAGGCCTGAGTCCCCCTTGAAGAGGCCAGCAAGGCCTCTTTTTCATTTGACCCAGCCCGCCACTGCGCTCGCAGAATCGGGGGGCCATGAACAATCAATTCCTGCCCTTCCTCTGGTTTCTGGCCATCCTGGCCATGATCCCGGTGGCGCTCTGGCTGCTCAAGCGAAGCCCGATGGGCGCAGCGCTGAGCCAAGGCCAGATGCGTACCGTCGCCGTGCTGCCGCTGGCGCCGAATCAGAAAATCGTCACCATCGAGGTCGGCCAGGGCGAGGACCGGCGCTGGCTGGTGCTGGGCGTGACCGGCCAGCAGATCAGCACCCTGCATGTGATGCCGCCGCAGCCCGAGAGCGCCACACCGCCCGGCGGCTCGTTTGCCGAGCAGCTGCGCCAGCGCTTGGCGGGCGGCAAGCATGACGGGGCCAGCGATGCGAGCTGACTTTTTTGTTCGCTGCCCACGCTGGCTCAGGCAAGGCCTGACCCTCTCGGTCTTATCGGCGCTGGCTGGAGCGGCTTTAGCGCAATCCGCAGCACCCGCCAGCCTGCCCCTGCTGGTGGGCCAGGGCGCAGGCGGCAGCTACTCGGTGCCGATCCAGACCCTGTTGTTCTTCACCGCCCTGGGCTTCCTGCCCGCGGTGCTGCTGATGATGACGGGCTTCACCCGCATCGTCATCGTGCTCTCGCTGCTGCGCCAGGCGCTCGGCACCCAGGCCGCGCCGCCCAACCAGGTGATCGTGGGGCTGTCGCTGTTCCTCACCTTCTTCGTGATGAGCCCGACCCTGGACAAGGTCTATGCCGAGGCCTGGCAGCCCTACTCGGCCGGCAGCATCGCCTTCGACGAGGCGCTCAAGCGCGCCGAGGTGCCGATGCGCGGCTTCATGCTCAAGCAGACGCGCCAGGCCGACATGGCGCTGTTCAGCCGCCTGGCCAAGCTGGATGCCGGCGTCAAGCCCGAGGCCGTGCCCTTCAAGGTGCTGGTGCCGGCCTTCGTCACCAGCGAGCTCAAGAGCGCCTTCCAGATCGCCTTCCTGATCTTCATCCCCTTCCTCGTCATCGACATGATCGTCAGCAGCGTGCTGATGAGCCTGGGCATGATGATGCTGTCACCGGTGCTGGTGGCCCTGCCCTTCAAGCTGATGCTGTTCGTGCTCGCGGACGGCTGGAATCTGCTGCTGGGCTCGCTCGCCGCCTCCTTCGTCACCTGAAGTTCCGACCACCATGGATGCACAACAAGTCTTCACTTTCGGCCAGCAAGGCCTCTACATGCTGATGCTGGTGGCCGCGCCGGTGCTGCTGACCGTGCTGGCGGTGGGCGTGGTGGTGAGCATCTTCCAGGCCGCCACCCAGATCAACGAAGCCACCCTGTCCTTCGTGCCCAAGGTGCTCGCGGCGGTGCTGGTGCTGGCCATCACCGGGCCCTGGATGGTGACCACCCTGGTCGAGTACATCCAGCGCACGCTGCAGACGATCCCGCAAGTCGTGGGCTGAGGCAGGCCCATATGTTCAGCCTCACCGAGGCCCAGCTGCTGGCCTGGCTGAATCCGCTGCTGTGGCCCTTCGTGCGCACGCTGGCGCTGTTCGCCGGCCTGCCGGTGTTCAGCCAGCGCAATATGCCCATGCGCGTGCGCGTCGGGCTTTCGATCTTCGTGGCGATGGCGGCCCAGCCCTCGCTGCCGCCGATGCCGCTGACGCCGCTGGATTCCCTGCCCATGCTGCTCCTGCTGGTGGCGCAGCAACTGCTGATCGGGCTGTCGATGGGTTTCGCGGTGCGCCTGGTGTTCGCCGCGCTGGAGTTCGCCGGCGAGCTGATCGGCCTGCAGATGGGGCTGAATTTCGCCGGTTTCTTCGACCCCGCCACCGGCAGCCAGGGCACCGCCAGCGCGCGCTTCTTCGGCAGCATGGTGGCCTTTCTCTTCATCGCCATCAACGGCCACCTGCTGCTCATCAACGCGATGGTGCAGAGCTTCCAGGCCTTTCCGGTGGGCGACGAGCCCTTCCACTTTCTGCGCGTGGCCCAGCCCCAGGTCTGGGGCGCCGAGATCTTCCGCATCGGCCTGTGGATCGCCCTGCCCCTCATCACCATGCTGATGTTCGTCAACCTGGTGCTGGGCGTGATCGCACGCGTGGCGCCGCAGATCAGCGTGTTCTCGGTGGGCTTTCCGCTCACCGTGAGCATCGGCCTAATCGGCATGGTCGCCACCCTGCCGCTGATGCAGACGCCCTTCATGGTGGCGATGGAGCGGCTGCTCGCCGCCTTCACCTGAGTCCCGCCGACAGCGCTATCGCACCTCGCGCGCCAGCTTCAGCATCTGCGAGCTCAGCAGCAGGCCACGCCGCTTGGCCTCGGTGTTGTTGACGCGGAAGGCCAGGCCCTGCGGCTCCAGCATCAGCACGATGCTGGCGCCGGCGCGGTAGGCCTCGGGCGAGGCCCCCACCACCAGCACCGGCAGGTCGCCCAGCGCATGCATCCAGCGCCGCAGCTCGGCGCGGTCGCTATGGCCCAGCACCAGCAGCTGGCATTGCCCGACCTGCTGCGGTGAATCCAGGTTGAGGATCTGGATCGGCAGCCCGCCCATGGGCCGGTTGGGCAGGTTGCGCCAGGCCTCGCCATCCCCCTCGATGCCGGCCGTGCAATAGGTGAACTCGCGCAGCGGCGGCGGCGGCCATTGTGTGTACTGGGCAAAGCGGTGCACGAAGGCGGCGCGCATCTGCGCCTCGTCCAGGCCGCCCGCCGCGCGCGCCGCCGGCTGGCACAGGGCCAGATACAGGGCCAGGCACAGCCACAGCAAGATGCGCAGGCGGCTCATGATCCGAAGCGCCGCGTCAGGCTCAGCTGCAGCATGCGCCCTTCCTGCTTCTCGCCCGGGCCGCTGCCGGGATCGGCGCGCTCGATCACGCGCTTGTCCGCCAGGTTGTAGATGCCCAGCGCCACATCGGTGGCGTGATCGGGCTGCCACAAGAGGTTGGCGTGCAGCAGCGCATAGCCGGGCTGCGGCAGGGCCGGCGTGTCGTGCCGGCTCAGGGCCAGGGCCTGCAGGCCCAGGCGCAGGTCCTGGCGCAAAACCTGCGGCAACACCGGCATGCTCCAGCGCGCCTTCAGCAGCTGGCGCGGCGAATTGCTCAGGCGCTGGCCCTCGGCATCGCGGCACTGCTGCAGGCTCCAGCTCAGCTCGCCGCGCTGCCCGCCGGCCCATTGCCCCTGCAGCGCCAGGTCCAGCCCGCGGCTGCGCACCGGCGTGGCGTTCTCGAAGATGCCCTGCGCGCCGCTGGCGGTGATGAGGTCGTGCAGGCGCGACTGGTAGACCGAGACCTGGTAGCGCCACTGGCGCGTGAGCGCATGGTCCAGCGACAGCTCCAGGGTGCGGATGCGCTCGCGCCGCGGCTGCTCGCGCTCGTACAGCGCATTCACCTGGAACTCGTACAGATTGGCGCCGCGGAAGGCGCTGCCATAGGCCAGGCGCAGCGTGGCGTCCTCGCGCAGCGCCCAGACCCAGGCCGCGCGCGGGTTGAGGCTCTTGCCGGCCTCCACCGCATCGTCGCGCCGCAGGCCCAGCACCAGCGTGTGCTGGCTGGCAACGCGCCATTCGTCCTGGATGAACAGGCCCCAGCGTCGGTCATTGCCCCAGAAGGCGCCCCATTCGGGCTCGCCGACATTGCCATAGCTGATGCGCTGCTGCGCGTCATGCTGGTACTCGACGCCCAGGCTGAGGTAATGGCCCGCCCAGCGCTGCGTGCCCAGGCGCGCCTCGGCGATGCTCCAGCGCCCCAGGTTGTCGCTGCGGAACTGCTGGCGCAGGCCCTGCTCGTCGCGGTAGGGATCGTCGTCGCGGAACAGGAAGCGCTGGGTCGACAGGCTCAGCCACAGGTCCCAGTCCTCGCCCAGCGTGCGCTCCAGCGCGACCGAGGCAAAGCTGTCGCGCAGCGCGGCGCGGCGCTGGTCCAGCTGCAGCTGCGGCAGGCGATCCAGCACGGTGGGCGTGCCGCGCAGGCGCTCCACATGGCCCAGCCTGAGGGTCAGGCCTTGCCAGCTGAGATAGGCGCCGAACTTGCCACCGCGGTCCCAATCCCTGGGCAGGTATTGCAGCGCCGTGCGCGGGCCCACATAGGGCGGCAGTTCCAGCTCGGGGCGCTCGTAGCCGCTCACCCAGGCGCCCCACTCCAGCCCACCCTCGTGCAGGCGCCCGCCGGTGCTGGCGCGCAGCTCGCCATAGCGGTGCGAGGCGGCGCTGGCGCGCAGCTCCAGGCCGGACAGCTTGTCGGCCCGCTTGGTGACGATGTTGATGACGCCGAAGAAGGCGTTGTTGCCATACAGCGCCGAACCCGGCCCGGGCGTGAACTCGACGCGCTCGATCTGATCGGCCTCGACCGGGAACTCGCCGCCGACGAAGCCGGCGTCGTGCACGTTCTCGTTGATGCGGCGGCCGTCCAGCAGAAACAGCAAGCGGGTGTTGTAGTCGCCCGGGCGGCCTAAGCCCCGCGCACCCACATAGGTGAAGACGGTGTTGCTGCTGACCTGCAGGCCGGGCAGCAGGCGCAGGATGTCGGCCATATGGCGCAGGCCATAGCTCTGGATGTCGGCCGCCGTCAGCACATGGGTGAGCGCCGGTGCGCGCGTCGCGCCCTGGGCAAAACGCGTCGCGGTCGACACCTCGATGTCGCGCGGTACTTCCGAGAGCCCCTGGCGCAGCAGTTCCTCAAGGCTGGGCGGCTCCTCGGCCGCAGCATTCTGGCCCCAGGCCGCCGGCCCGCTGAGGCCCAGCGCCAGCGCCAGGCCCAAGGCCAATCCTGGCACCGATACGCGATCATTCATCCACATGTCCTGCCCTGCGATAGGTGTTCTTGCCGGCGCGCTTGGCCTCGTACATGGCCTGGTCGGCGAGCTTGAGCAGCTCGGCCGGGTCGCTGCTGTCCTGGGGGCAGAAGGCCAGCCCCACGGTCGCGCCCACCGGCATCAGCTGCTCCTGCACATGCAGCGGTGCGCGCACCGCGGCGATCAGGCGTTCGGCCAGATGCTCGGCCGCGGCGGTATCGGCCAGCCCCGGCAGGAGCAGCGCGAATTCGTCGCCGCCCAGCCGGCACAGCAGGTCGGTGCTGCGCAGCACCGAGGCCATGCGATGCGCCATCTCGCGCAGCACCGCATCGCCGGCCTCGTGCCCATGGCTGTCGTTGACGGTCTTGAAGTTGTCGAGATCGATGAACATGAGCGCCATCAATTCCCCGGCCTGCACCGCATGGCCGACCTGGCGCTGCAGCTCGGACTGGAAGAACAGCCGGTTCGGCAGCTGGGTCAGGGCGTCGCGGTGCGCCAGCTGCTGCAGCTGCTGGCCCGCCACCTGCTCCTGGTGCAGCTGCTCGTTCAGCTCGCCCTGCCAGACCTCGATGCGCTTGAGCATGGCGTTGAAGCGCTCGGCCAGCCGGCCCACCTCGTCGCGCCGGCGCACCGCCGCGCGCAGGCCGTAGTCGCGCTGCCGGGCCACGCGGTCGGCCAGCTGCGAGAGCTCGACGATGGGCGCCAGCGCGCGCCGCTGCACCCGCCCCAGCACCCAGGCCGCCACCAGGATGGCCAGCAGGATCAGCACCAGGCCCATCAGGCTCATCTGCCACGCAAACTGGCGCAGCTGCTGCAGGCTTTCACGCAGGCGGATCGAGCCGATGTTCTCGCCCTTGAGCTGCACCGCGGCCCAGACTTCCAGCTCGGCATCGCCCAGCGCGCCCGGCGCAGCCGCCGGCGCCGGCCCCGGCGCCCAGCTGGCGAAGGGGCTGCCGTCCGTGCGCAGCACCTGCACCAGCCGCAGATCGCCGCGCCTGGCGAAGGCCTGCAACTCGGCCTGCGCCGCTGCGCCGTCCTCGAAGGCCATCATGGGCGCCAGGTTGTTGGCCAGCAGCATGGCGCTGAGCTCGGCCGCACGCTGCTGGCGCTCGCGCGCGGCCAGCCAGAAGGCCTCGGCAATGAAGGCAAAGGTCAGCAGCATGGTCAGGCTCAGCACCAGCAGGTTCAGCAGCGTGAGCCGCCGCACCAGCGAGCTCGGCCCGGCCGCGCGCGACGCGGCAGGGCTGGGCTCGCTCAGCTTGTGAGGCGCGGATAGAGGCATGGGCTGCAACAGCCTGTGGAGGGAGTAAGCGCTTTATCGGCGCCCCGGCGCCGGACTTGAGCCGGGCGGGCGCGTCAGCTCTGCACCAGGCCGTTGCGGATCGCGTAGACGGTGAGCTCGGAGTTGTTCGCCAGCCCCAGCTTCTCCAGCACGCGGGCGCGGTAGACGCTCACGGTCTTGGGGCTCAGCATCAGCTCTTCGGCGATGTCCGACAGGCGCTTGCCCGAGGCGATCATCACCAGGGTCTGCAGCTCGCGATCGGAAAGTTTCTGGTGCGCCTGCTCGGTCACCGGCGCGGTGAGGCTCTCCACCAGCATCTGGGCGATTTCGGGCGTCACGTACTTGCGCCCCTGAGCCACCGTGCGCACCGCCTGCACCAGCAGCTGCGGATCGCCGCCCTTGTTGACATAGCCGAAGGCGCCCGCGCGCAGCGCGCGGATCGCGTACTGGTCTTCCGGGTACATGGAGACGATCAGCACGCGCAGCGGATTGCCCTCGTCCTTCAGCACATGCAGCACGTCGAGGCCGCTGCGGCCCGGCATATTGATGTCCAGCACCAGCACGTCGCAGGGCTGGTCGGGGCCGAGATCGCGCAGCAGGCTGCGCAGCTCGCCGTAATCGCCGGCCTCGCCGACGACCTCGATATCGGCCACGTCCGAGAGCGTGTCGCGGATGCCGCGCCGTATCAGCGCATGGTCGTCACACAGAATTACCTTGATCATGTTCCGCCCCAAGCAGATGGGTCATGCTCCGCTTCGGAGTTTGCTTCATCGTCCAGCTGCTGGGCGCGCGGCGCTTCCAGCGGCACCGACAGGATCAGGCTGGTGCCGCGCGCGCTGCTGCTCAGGTCCACCCAGCCGCCCACCGTGGCCGCGCGCTCGTGCAGACCGCGGATGCCGAAGCTGCGCGCCTTGGCGAGGTCGCCCGGCGCGATGCCGCTGCCGTTGTCGCTGACCTCCAGGGTCAACACGCCGGAGTCCATGCTCAGCTCGATGCTGACCTTGCTGGCATTGGCGTGCTTGGAGACATTGGTGAGCGCCTCCTGCGCGGTGCGGTAGGCCACCAGCGGCACACCGGCGGGCAGCTGGATCTGCTCCTGGCTGGTGCGCACCGAGGTGAGGATGCCGGTGCGGCGCTCGAAGCGCCCCGCCATCCACTGCACCGCCGCCACCAGGCCTTGCTCGAGGATGGCCGGGCGCAGGTTGTGCATGATGCGCTGGCTCGCCTCGATGGCATTGCTGACCGTTTCCAGCGCCGATTGCACGCGCTGGCGCACGCCCTCGTCCTGGGCATGGCGGGCGATCCAGGCGAGGTCGAACTTGAGCGCGGTGAGCGAGCCGCCGACGTCGTCGTGGATCTCGCGCGCGATCGCGGCGCGCTCCATCTCCACGCTGGTCTGCAGATGGCCGGCCAGCTCGTGCAGGCGCTGCTTGGACTTGTGCAGTTCGCGGTCGGCCTCGACGCGCGCCAGCTGTGCCTCGTTGGCCTCTATCGCATGCAGCAGCGCCGGCGCCAGCCGCGCGAGATTGTTCTTCAGCAGGTAGTCGGAAGCGCCGGTGCGCATCGCGGCCACCGCGGTGTCTTCGCCGATCTCGCCCGAGACCAGGATGAAGGGGATCAGCTTGCGGCTTTCCTTCAGCAGGTCCAGTACCACCAGGCCCGAGAAACCGGGCAGGTTGTAGTCGGACACGATTGCATCCCAAGGCTGCTGCAGCGCTTGGGCAACTTCGGCCAGCGAATCGACACGTTCAACGTCAAGCTCCAGCCCGGCCCGTCGCAACTGGGCCAATATCAGCTGGTGGTCCAGCTCTGAATCTTCTACATGCAAAACGCGCAATCGGCGATCGGCGGTGGGGATCGTCATGGCCGCGAGTATGCCAAGTTTGCGAGACGCCCCGGCCCGGACATTCCCAGGAGAAATCCAACCGATTGCACGGAATAACACGCCTTGACGGGTTAACCCGTATTGGGGCTGCAACAAAATAGCCGATTCCAACAAATAGCCCGGCTTTGACTTCATTGTCCTGTCGACACGAGAACAAGAAATGCCGAAGATTCCAGCCATGTAAGCAATTGCTGCGGCGGCCCTGGCCGCAAGCAATTGCGCGCTCATCACGGGCTTGCACCTGGAAGATCAACCGCGGAGCCAAGATGCAGATGAATGAATCGCCAGTCCCACCAGAATCAGGGCTCATTCCCTTGCTGGCCGCGGCTGAGCTGCAGGATCACCTGATGACGGTGACCCATGATCTGGAGCGCTTGCAGCGCCTCTTGGACGATGCCGGAGAGTCGCTCTCCACCCATTTCTACAGCGCCTCCAACCATGTGAACGAGTTGCTGCGCCTGGCGGCCGAGCACCCCGACGCGAGCAATGGCAGCCTGCACAAGGTGATGGAACACATTGCCGGCGCCATCACCGCGCTGCAGTTCCAGGACATGGCCACGCAGCTGATCGCCCATACCAGCCAGCGCCTGCGCAACTGCGCCGACCAGTTGGCGCGCGATACCTTTGGCGACGACGAGGACGGCGAGGCGGTGGTGGAAATTGCGCCGCTGCGGCCCAACCCCGTCACGCAGGACGAGATGGACGCGGGTTCCATCGAATTGTTCTAAAGAATTTTCAAGTACAACCGAAAACAGCCTGTTATCCGGAGAGAAAGCGATGCATTCAATTCTTGCTGTGGACGATTCGGCCTCGATGCGCCAGATGGTCTCCTTCACCCTGAAGAACGCGGGTTTCAACGTGGTCGAAGCGGTGGACGGGCAGGACGCCTGGGAAAAGTCCGGCACACGCGACTTCGATCTGGTGCTCACCGACCAGAACATGCCACGCATGGACGGCATCAGCCTCACCAAGAAACTGCGCGACAACCCCAAGTTCAAGACCACGCCGATCCTGATCCTGACCACCGAGTCGAGCGACCAGATGAAACAGGCCGGCCGAGCGGCAGGTGCGACGGGCTGGCTGGTGAAGCCCTTCGACCCGGCCAAATTGATCGAGGTGATCGGCAAGGTCATTCGCTGAACGGCCCCGCAACCAGGAGCAAGACATGGGCGAAATGACCAATGAAGGCGCCAGCCTGAGTGCCGGCATTGACCTGAGCCAGTTCTATCAGGTCTTCTTCGAGGAGGCGAGCGAGAACCTCGACAACATGGAACAGCTGCTGCTGAACCTAAACATCGAGACCGCCGACGACGAGGAACTGAACGCGATCTTCCGCTGCGCCCACTCCATCAAGGGGGGCGCTGCAACCTTTGGCTTCAGCGATGTGGCCGAACTGACGCACCAGATGGAGACGCTGCTGGACAAGCTGCGCCGCCACGAGTTGCAACCCAATTCCGAGATGGTGGACGTGCTGCTGCAGTCGGGCGATGCCCTGCGCGCGCAGCTGGGCCGCCACCAGGGCTCGGGCGCCGACGCGGTGGACACCAGCGATCTGCTGGCCCGCATCCGTGCGCACGTGGAGGGCGAGGCCGCCCCGGCGCCCGCGCCCAAGGTGGCCACCGCGGCCCCGCCGCCGGCCAAGCCTGCGCCCATCCCCAAGGCCACCACGCGCCAGCTCGAGTTGCAGGTGGGCCCGCTGACCGATCTGAGCCTGGCCGACAACCTGGTCGAGCTGTTCAAGGAGATCACCGACCTCGGCACCATCGAACCGCTCGACGCGGGCGTGGCCGCAGACGGCATTCGCCGCTTCAAGATTCTCACCGGCAGCACCGACAGCGATCTGCTGGACCTGTTCACCTTCCATGTGGCGCGCGAGCAGGTCAAGCTCATGCCGCTGGGCCCCGGCTTCGGTTTCCACGAGGGTGCGCCGGGCGCGCCGCCGGTGGAAGAGGCCAAGCCCGAGGACCTGGGCTACGGCTTCTTCGACGATGCCCCCGGCCTGCCGGCCGGCACCACCGCCGGCACCGAGGTGCAGGCGGTGGCCGCCAGCGAGGCCAAGCCGGCCGCAGTGGCCGTCAAGCCCGCCGCCAAGGTCGAGCCGCGCGCGGCCGCCGGCGGCATGGACCAATCGACCCTGCGCGTCTCGGTCGAGAAGGTCGACCAGCTGATCAACCTGGTGGGCGAGCTGGTGATCACCCAGGCCATGCTGGCGCAGAACAGCCGCAATGTGGATCCGGGCCTGTATCAGCAGCTGACCTCGGGCCTGGCCGATCTGGAACGCAATACCCGGGATCTGCAGGAATCGGTGATGTCGATCCGCATGATTCCGATGTCGGTGGTGTTCAACCGCTTCCCGCGCATGCTGCGCGACCTGGCCGCCAAGCTGGGCAAGAAGGTCGAGCTGGTGACCCAGGGCGAGGCCACCGAGCTGGACAAGGGCCTGGTGGAAAAGATCACCGACCCCCTCACCCACCTGGTGCGCAACAGCTGCGACCATGGCATCGAGACCCCGGCCGAGCGCGCCGCCAAGGGCAAGCCCGAGCATGGCACCATCACCCTGGTGGCCTCCCACCAGGGCGGCTCCATCGTCATCGAGGTGCGCGACGATGGCCGCGGCCTGAACCGCGAGAAACTGATCCGCAAGGCACGCGAGAAGGGCATCGATGCGCCCGACTCGATGACCGATGCCGAGGTCTGGGGCCTGATCTTCGCGCCCGGCTTCTCCACCGCCGACCAGGTCACCGACGTCTCCGGTCGTGGCGTGGGCATGGACGTGGTGAAGCGCAACATCACCTCGCTGGGCGGCACGGTCGAGATCGACTCGGCCGAAGGCTATGGCATGAAGGTCTCGGTGCGCCTGCCGCTCACCTTGGCCATCATGGACGGCATGAGCGTGGGCGTGGGCGAAGAGGTCTACATCCTGCCGCTGTCCTCGGTGGTCGAGTCCTTCCAGGTGCAGGCCGACACCATCAAGACGGTGGGCGGCTCGGGCCGCGTGGTCGAGGTGCGCGACGAATTCATGCCGGTGCTTGAGCTGGAGCAGATCTTCAACGTGCCCCGCTTCGACTTCGAGCATGTCAGTTCCATCATGGTGGTGGTGGAGGCCGAGGGTGGCCGCGTCGCCCTGATGGTGGACGAGTTGCTCGGCCAGCAGCAGGTGGTGGTGAAGAACCTGGAGGCCAATTACCGCAAGGTCACCGATGTCTCCGGCGCCACCATCATGGGCGACGGCCGCGTGGCCCTGATTCTGGATGTGGGCAGCCTGATCCGCCGTTCGCGGCACTGAGGCCGCGCCCTTCGTTTGTTAGAGGATTTGGAATGAACTTCAGCGCCTTGTTGCGCCACTTCAGCATCCGCGTTCGCATGATCGGTGCGATCGCGATGGTGCTGGCCCTGCTGACCCTGGTGGGCGGCGTTGGTCTGTACGGCATGGGCTCGCTGAAAAGCCAGACCAAGAACTTCGCCGACATGTCGGTCAACGAAGCCAACGCGCTGACGGCGCTGGTGCGCGGCATGGGGGACCTGCGCCGCTACGAGAAGGACATGCTGCTCAACTATGAGCAGGCCGAGGCCGTCAAGTCCTACCACCAGAAATGGGATGAGACCCGCGCCGGTGTGGACAAGGTCATCAAGGAAATGCTGGCGGGTGAAGAGGACGCCGACAACGTCGTGCTGCGCAAGCTCCAGCCCCTGCTGCAGGACTACGCCGACAAGGCGCAGCCGGTCGTCAAGCAGCTGGAAGCCGGCGGCTACGACAACGCCGCCGCCGCCAACAAGCTGATGGCGCAGGCCAAGGCCAGCGCCCATGCGGCCGAGCAGCTCATCGACGAACTGCGCAAGGCGCTGCGCGACGAATCGCAAGCCGCCATGCGAGAGGCCGAGGGCACGCAGCGCCTGGTGCTCTCGGTCTTCATTGCCGTGCTGGCGGTGAGTGCCCTCATCGTCGTGCCCCTGACCCTGCTGAACATGCACAGCATCTGCAAGCCGCTGGCCGAGGCCGAGGCGCTGGCCGGTGCGATTGCCAAGGGCGACCTCACCACCGACGACATCAAGGTCGAAGGCAAGGACGAGGCCTCGCATCTGCTGGAGTCGCTGCTGCACATGCAGCAAGGCCTGCAGAGCCTGGTCGGGCAGCTGCGCACCTCGGCCGATTCGATCCGCACCGCCTCGGTGGAGATCGCCTCGGGCAACCAGGATCTCTCCGGCCGCACCGAGCAGACCGCCAGCAATCTGCAGCAGGCCGCCTCCTCGATGGTGCAGCTGACCGGCACGGTCAAGCAGACCGCCGACTCCGCGCGCACCGCCAACCAGCTGGCGACCTCGGCCTCCACCGCCGCGGCCAAGGGCGGCGAGGTGGTGGGCCATGTGGTCAGCACCATGGACGAGATCAACACCAGCTCCAAGCGCATCGGCGACATCATCGGCGTGATCGATGGCATCGCCTTCCAGACCAATATCCTGGCCCTGAATGCCGCGGTGGAAGCCGCGCGCGCGGGTGAACAGGGCCGCGGCTTCGCGGTGGTGGCCGGCGAGGTGCGCAGCCTGGCGCAACGCAGCGCCGAGGCGGCACGCGAGATCAAGAGCCTGATCAGCGCCAGCGTGGAGCGCGTCGAGACCGGCTCGCGCCTGGTGCAGGACGCCGGCAACTCGATGAACGAGATCGTCAGCAGCGTGCAGCGCGTCACCGACATCATCGGCGAGATCACCGCCGCCGCCAGCGAGCAGAGCGACGGCATCGGCCAGGTCAATCAGTCGGTGGTGCAGCTCGACCAGATGACGCAGCAGAACGCCGCCCTGGTGGAAGAGTCCGCCGCCGCGGCCGAGAGCCTGAAGGACCAGGCGGAGCGGCTGTCGATGGCGGTGGACCGCTTCCGCATCGATGCCAAGACGGCCCATGCCGCGGCAGCGCCGAGGCCCGCCCCGCCCCCTGCGACGCTCAAGCCGAGCCCGGCGCCGCGCGCCATCGCGCCCGCCGCCGCCAAGCCCGCGACCAAGCCGGCCGCAGCCCTCAAGCCTCCCGTCAAGCCGGCAGCGCCCAAGCCCGTGGCGGCGGCCACGCATGACGACGGCAGCTGGGAAACCTTCTGAGCCCTCTTCTCCATCCACCATCCCGCACCACCAGAGGTCAAGCATGGAAATCGTCCAACAAGCATCCAATCAGGTCGTACCTCACGCCGCGGGCAGCACGGCCTTGAAGGCCCAGGGGCCCGCCAGTGGCGAGTACCTGACCTTCCGCCTGGGCTCCGAGGAGTACGGCATCGACATCCTGAAGGTGCAGGAGATCCGTTCCTACGAGCCGCCCACGCGCATCGCCAACGCGCCCGAGTTCATCAAGGGTGTGGTGAACCTGCGCGGCGTGATCGTGCCCATCGTCGACCTGCGCCTGAAGCTGGGTTGCCCGAACGCCGAGTACAACAGCTTCACCGTGGTGATCGTGCTGAACGTGCGCAGCCGCGTGGTCGGCGCGGTGGTGGATTCGGTCTCCGATGTGCTGGAACTCAGCCGCGATTCGATCCGCCCCGCCCCCGAGCTGAACGCCAGCGCGGTGGACACCAGCTTCATCACCGGCATCGGCTCGGTGAACGACCGCATGCTGATCCTGATGGACATCGAGGGCCTGATGAGCAGCGCCGACATGGGCTTGATGGAAAGTCTCTGAGCGGCGATCAGCCGAAAACCAAAGGCGTCAGCAACCTGACTGCACGCCAGACATCTCAAGTTGGGAGACTCGCATGAGCTCTGGAGTAACCTCGATCGCGCGCCGCGTATCGCTGGTTGGCGTGGTCACCCTGGCCCTGGTGCTGCTGGGCACCAGTGGCGTGTTGAGCGTGCTGCTCACCAGCGCGGCCAAAGACCGCGTCACCACCTGGGTAGGCGACAAAACCCAGTCCCTGGTCGACTCCATGCAGGCCATGGACGACGTGGCCAAGACCATGGTCAAGCAGAGCTTCGGCACCTTCCGCCAGGACTTCGGGCCGGTGTTCACGCTGGATGAGGCCAGCGGCGATCTGCGCGACTGGGGCCCCAAGCTCAACGGCAACACCACCCAGGTGGACAAGTTCGCCGGCACCACCGGCGGCGCCGCCGCCATCTTCATCCTCAAGGATGGCGCCTTCGTGCGCATCACCTCCTCCATCAAGCTGGCCAATGGCGAGCGCGACGCCGCGCCGCTGGGCAAGGCCCATCCGGCCTTTGCCACGCTCTCGCAGGGCACGGCCTACGCCGCCCGCGAGGTCATGTACGGCAAGGTCTACATGGCCTATTACGAGCCGCTCAAGAGCGAGGCCGGCAAGGTGATCGGCCTGCTGGCGATCGCGCTGGACATGGAGGGCTTCCAGAAGGCCATGGACCAGATGGCCGCCGACGCCAAGTTCTTCGAGTCCGGTGGCACCTATGTGCTGGCGTCCAACGGCGACCCCAAGCAGGCACGCTTCGTCTCGCATCCGAGCGCCAAGGGCAAGCTGGTGAGCGAGCTGGTGCCCGATGTGGACAAATTCATCGCCGAACTGGAAGGCGCCAAGGACGGCTATGTCTCCGACGCCCCGAACGTGCTGGGCGGCAAGGCCAGCAGCTATTTCGCGGTTGGCAAGCGCAACGGCCAAGGCGGTTTCTGGGTGATTGCCCAGGTGGCCGGCAGCGAGGCCATGGCCTCGCACTGGGCCACCATGGTGCCGTTCTGGATCCTGCTTGGCGGCGCCACGCTGGCGCTGGGTTACGGCCTGTTCTGGATGATGCGCAACTGGGTGGCGGCGCCGCTGGCCTCGCTGAGCCAGGCGGTGCAGGCGATCGCGCGCGGCGATCTCTCCCAGAGCGTCAGCAACGACCGCAACGACGAGATCGGCGCGCTGATACGCGAGACCGAGGCGATGCGGCAGCGCCTGGCCGACACCATCGGCACGGTGCGGCATTCGGTCGACTCGATCGGCACCGCCAGCACCGAGATCGCCACCGGCAACCAGGACCTGAGCCAGCGCACCGAGCAGACCGCCTCCAATCTGCAGATCGCGGCCTCCTCGATGGAAGAGCTCACCGGCACGGTGAAGCAGACCGCCGACTCGGCGCGCACCGCCAACCAACTGGCCTCCTCGGCCTTCACCGCCGCGGCCAAGGGTGGCGAGGTGGTGAGCCAGGTGGTCGCCACCATGGAAGAGATCAACACCAGCTCCAAGAAGATCAACGACATCATCGGCGTGATCGACGGCATCGCCTTCCAGACCAATATCCTGGCGCTGAACGCCGCGGTGGAAGCCGCGCGTGCCGGCGAGCAGGGCCGCGGCTTCGCCGTGGTGGCCAGCGAGGTGCGCAGCCTGGCGCAGCGCAGCGCCGAGGCCGCCAAGGAGATCAAGACCCTGATCGGCGCCAGCGTCGACCGCGTGGAAGTGGGCTCGCGCCTGGTGGAAGCGGCCGGCCAGTCGATGACCGAGATCGTCGCCAGCGTGCAGCGCGTCTCCGACATCATCGGCGAGATCACCGCCGCCGCCAGTGAGCAGAGCGACGGCATCGGCCAGGTCAACCAGTCGGTGGTGCAGCTCGACCAGATGACGCAGCAGAACGCGGCCCTGGTGGAAGAGTCGGCCGCCGCGGCCGAAAGCCTCAAGGAGCAGGCGCAGCGACTGGTGGAGGCCGTCTCGGTCTTCAAGGTCTCCGCCAGCGAGCCCCATGCCAGTGCCAAGCCGGCCGCGCCGCGGCCCGGCCCGGCCAAGTCAGCGCCGCTCGGCGCCAGGCCCGCGCAGCAGCCCGCCAGGGCGCCGCAAGCCGCGCCGATCAAGGCCGCCCCGGCCAAGGCCGCGCCCGCAGCCGCAACCGTGGTGGCGGCCGCGCCGGCACGCGCCGAGGCCAAGGCAGTGACCGTGAACGAAGGTGAGTGGGAGAGTTTCTAAAAGAGGCCGACAAGGCCCGAGCGCCACCAAGGAGCACGCATGTTTGAATCGATCAAGACCCGCCTGATTGCGCTGAGCATCGGCGTCGTGGTGCTGAGCTTGCTCGCCGCCACGGTGGCCAACTACGCCACCGTGCGCAGCCATACGCAACACCAGGTGCTCGCCTCCATGGACGAGTTGGCGGCCGCGCGCGGCGCCACCATCGCCCAATGGGTGCGCTCGCAAAAAGACATCATCGGCGCGCTCGCGCCGGCCGTGGCCGCCGCGGACCCGGTGCCGCTGCTGGTGCAGGCCGCCAAGTCGGGCCGGCTGGATGCGGCCTATATCGGTTTTGCCGACAAGAAGATCGTCTTCAACGCGCCGCAGAACCTGCCGCCCGACTACGACCCCACCAGCCGCCCCTGGTACACCCAGGCCGCAGGCGCCAGCGGCAGCATCATCACGCCGCCCTATGTGGACGCGGCCAAGAAGCTGCTGGTGGTGACCTTTGCCCAGGCCATCAAGGACGGGGGCTCGACCAAGGCCGTGACCGCCTCGGACGTGTTCCTGGATGACGTGGTGGCCACCGTCAAGGCCATCAAGCCCACGCCCAACGGCTTTGCCTTCCTGACCATGTCGGACGGCCGCATCGTCGCCCACCCGGATGCCAATCTGGCGCTCAAGCCGTCCAGCGATCTCTCGGCCCAGCTCGATGCCAAGGCCCTGAAGGCCGCGCAGGAAGCCAAGGGCGAATGGATCGAGGCCAAGGTCGGCGATGCCAGCTATCTGGTGCGCGGCGTGGCCATCCCCGACACCGACTGGACGCTGTATGTGGCGGCCGACCGCAGCGAGGCCCTCGCCTCGCTGAGTTCGCTGCTGCGCGCCGCGGCCATCACCGCCCTGGTGATGATGGCGCTGGCCGGCCTGGTGGTGACCGGCAGCATCACCGGCCTGCTGCGCGGGCTGGACCGCGTGCGCAAGGCGCTGGACGAAATCAGCGCCGGCGGCGGCGACCTCACCCAACGCCTGCCCGCCGACAGCAAGGACGAGATCGGCCGCATTGCCAGCTCCTTCAACACCTTTGCCGAGAAGATCCAGCACATCCTGCTGGACGTGCGCGCCGCCAGCAGCTCCATCACCACCGCCTCCAGCGAGATCGCCACCGGCGCGCAGGACCTGTCGCAGCGCACCGAGCAGACCGCGTCCAACCTGCAGCAGGCGGCCTCCTCGATGGAGCAGCTCACCGGCACGGTGCGCCAGACCGCCGATGCCGCCCAGACCGCCAACCAGCTGGCCTCCTCGGCCTCCAGCGCCGCGGCCAAGGGCGGCGAGGTGGTGAGCCAGGTGGTCTCGACGATGGACGAGATCAACACCAGCTCCAAGAAGATCAACGACATCATCGGCGTGATCGACGGCATCGCCTTCCAGACCAATATCCTGGCGCTGAATGCCGCGGTGGAAGCGGCGCGTGCCGGTGAGCAGGGCCGCGGCTTCGCGGTGGTGGCCAGCGAGGTGCGCAGCCTGGCGCAGCGCAGCGCCGAGGCCGCCAAGGAGATCAAGGCCCTGATCGGCGCCAGCGTCGATCGCGTGGAAGTGGGCTCGCGCCTGGTGGAGGCGGCCGGCCAGTCGATGACCGACATCGTGTCCAGCGTGCAGCGCGTGACCGACATCATCGGCGAGATCACCGCCGCCGCCAGCGAACAGAGCGATGGCATCGGCCAGGTGAATGGCGCGGTGGTGCAGCTGGACCAGATGACGCAGCAGAACGCGGCGCTGGTGGAAGAATCCGCCGCCGCGGCCGAAAGCCTGAAGGACCAGGCGCATCGGCTCACCGAGGTGGTGTCGGTGTTCCGCCTGGGCAACGACGACGCCAAGCATGGCGGCTATGCCATGGCCGCCAGCTCGCCCAAGCCGGCCCCGAAGGCCGCAGGGGCCAAGCCAGCGGCGTCCAAGCCCGCCAGCCCACACCCCGCCGCCAAACCTGCCACCTCCGCGGCCGCCAAACCTGCCACCACCGCAGCCGCCGATGGCTGGAGCGCCAAGCCCGCCAAGCCCGCAGCAGCTCCGCCCGCCCCTGCTGCCGCCGCGGCGCAGGACGACGCGCATGGCGACTGGCAATCCTTCTGAGGCCTGCCTCCGCCAGCCACAAGGGCCGCATCTGCGGCCCTTTTTCATTCTCGCCGCTCAGCTCACTGCGTATCGGCCTGGCGCAACGTCGTCACCACCGGCTGCAGCAGCACATTGCGCAGGCTCCACCAGCCGGCCAGCTGCGCCAGCAGCGCGCCGCAGACCATGCTGGCCAGCGGCACCCAGGGGCTGGCGCGCCAATCGAACTCGAACACATAACGCGCCAACAACTGACCCAGCAGCAGCGCCACGGCGCCGGCCAGCAGGCCCGCCAACGCGCCCAGGCCCAGCAGCTCGGCGCGCTGCACCTGGCGCAGCAGGGCCGAACTCGCACCCAGCGCGCGCATCAACGCGAACTCGCGCGTGCGCAGCTCGCGCGTGCTGCTCACCGCCGCCAGCAGCACCACCAGGCCGGTGGCCAGCGTGAACATGAAGAGGAACTGCACCGCATTGATGACCTGGCCCAGCACCGCCTGCATCTGGTTCAGCTGGGCCGACACATCCACCGCGGTGATGTTGGGGAACTCGTGGCTGAGCCGTTTGTCCAGCGCCAGGCCGGCCTCCGCCGCGGGCGCGCGGTAGGCGGTGATGTAGCTACCGGGCAGCTCACCCATCTCCTTGCGCGGGAAGATCACGAAGAAGTTGGCCCGCATCGAGCTCCAGTCCACCTTGCGCAGGCTGGTGATGCGCGCCTCCACCTGGATGCCTGCGACGTCGAAGCGCAGCCTGTCGCCGAGCTTGAGCCCGAGCTGCTCGGCCAGGCCCTCCTCGACGCTGAGGCCATCGGCCTCGTCGTTCTGCCAGCGCCCGCCCACCACCTGGTTGTGCTGCGGCAGCTCGGCCGCATGGCTCAGATTGAACTCGCGCTCGGCCAGGCGCTGGGCGCGCTCCTGGGCGAACTGCTCGGGCCGCACCGCCTGGCCGTTGATGCCCACCAGGCGGCCTCGGATCATCGGATACCAGTCGTAGCCATGCACGCCCGCGCCCTCGAGCGCCGCGCGCATCGCCTCGCCCTGCTCGGGCTGGATATTGATGATGAAGCGGTTCGGCGCGTTCGCCGGCGTGGCCTGGCGCCAGCTGGCGATCAGGTCGGTGCGCAGCAGCACCAGCAGCGCCAGCGCCAGCAGGCCCACCGCCAGCGCCGCCACCTGCACCACCGCCAGCAACGGGCGTGCCGCCAGCTGGCGCGTGGCCAGCAGCAACCAGCGCGGCGCCCCCGCCTGCGGCACCAGGCGCCGCAACAGCAGCACCGCACCCCAGGCCAGCAGCGCAAACAGCGCCAGCGCGGCGGCAAAGCCCAGCGCGGCGATCAAGCCCAGCGTGGGATCGGCCGAGAGCGTCACCAGCATGGCGCCAAAGCCCAGCACGCCCGCGCCCAGCACCGCCAGTGAGCCGAGCTTGGCGCTGCCCAGCTCGCGCCGTATCACGCGCAGCGGCGGCACCGCCGCCAGCTGCAGCACCGGCGGCAGGCCAAAGCCCAGCAGCAGGGTCATGCCCATGCCCAGGCCCAGCGCCACCGGCCAGCCGCTGGCGGCCGGCAGCTTCACCTCGATCAGCCCGGCCAGCAGGGCCACAAAGGCATAGTGCAGCGCAAAGCCAAGCAGCACGCCCGCCACGCTGGCCACCAGGCCCGCGCCACCGAACTCCAGGCCATAGGCCCAGGCCAGGCGGCGCTGCGGCTGGCCCAGCACGCGCAGCATGGCGCAATCGTCCAGGTGCCGGGCGGCGAAGTCGCGCGCGCTCAAGACCACCGCCACCGCCGCCAGCAGGGCCGCCAGCATCGCCACCAGGTTGAGGAACTTGCCGGCGCGGTCCAGGGTCTGGCGCATCTCGGGCCGGCCGCTTTCCAGCGACTCCAGGCGCACGCCGCGCCAGCCCTCGCTGGCGATCAGCGCCGTGGCCTCGCGGGAATAGCGCTGCCAGTCCTGGCTGGCGCGGCCCGCGGCACCATCCGGCGCGATCACCGCATAGCGGTAGGTCACGCGGCTGGCGGGCTGTATCAGCGCGGTGGCCGCCAGATCGGCCTGGGCCAGCATCACGCGCGGCGCAAAGCTCATGAAGCCGGCGCCACGGTCGGGCTCGTTGGCGATCACGCCGGCCACGCGCAGGCTGGCCTCGCCCAGCAGCAGGGTATCGCCCGGCTTCAGGCCCAGGGCATCGAGCACCTGGGCATCGACCCAGACCTCGCCCGCCGCCGGCGCACCGACGCGCCGCCCATCGCTCAGCTCGACGCGCCCGCGCAGCGGATAGCCCGCACCCACCGCCTTCACCGCCACCAGGCGGCTGGCGCCGCCCTGCGCATCGGTGGCGCGCGCCATGCTGGGAAAGGCGGTGCTATCCACCGCCGTCAGGCCCTGGGCCTGCGCCAGTTCGCGCAGCTTGGGCGGCGTGGGCTGGTCGCTCGCCACCACCACGTCGCCGCCCAGCATCTGCGCCGCATCGCGCCGCAGGCCCTGGTCGAGCCGGTCGGCCAGAAAGCTCACCGCACAGACGGCGGCCACCGCCAGCGCCACCGCCAGCATCAGCAGGCGCAGTTCGCCGGCGCGCCAATCGCGCCAGAGCTGGCGCCAGGCCAGCATCAACACCGAGGGGCGCCTGGCGGCGGGGCGGGCCGGCGCGGCGGCCGGAGCGACGAGTGCGGGGCTGTCATCCATGGGGCGCACTGTACCCACAGGGGCGGCCCGGCGGGCAGTGTGGAATTGCATGCCATGCAAATGGCTTGAACCCTGCATGCAAGCCCGTGCTGCCCCAGTTGGCGCGCGCCCTGCTTCAATACAGCCATGAGCACCAGCACCTTCGCCCCCCTCTTCGTCTCGCACGGCTCGCCCATGACGGCCCTGCAGCCCGGCGCCGTGGGCGCCTTCTGGCGCCAGCTGGGTGCCGCCCTGCAGCGCCGCCGCCCGCGCGCCATCCTGGCGCTCTCGGCCCACACGCTGGCGCGCGAGCCTCTGCTGCTGGCCGGCGAGCGCCAGCATGCGGTCTACGATTTCGGCGGCTTCGACCCCGAGCTCTACACCTTGCGCTACGACGCACCCGGGGCGCCCGGCCTGGCCGCCGAGCTGCTGCAGCGCCTGGGCAACGCGCGCGTGCGCGCCCTGCCCGAGGCCGGCCTGGACCACGGCATCTGGACGGTGCTGCGCTTCATGTTCCCCGACGCCGAGGTGCCGGTGCTGCCGATGGCCTGGTCGCCGCGCGCCAGCCCGGCCGAGCTGTTCCAGCTCGGGCAAGACCTGGCCCCGCTGGCCGAGGAAGGCGTGCTCATCATCGGCAGCGGCTCGATCACGCACAACCTGCGGCGCGTGTTCGCACAAGGCATGCCGCCGATCGACGCGCCCGAGATCCGTGAGTCGGCCGAGTTCCGCGCCTGGATGCTGGCGCGCAGCGCCGCGCGCGACTGGGACGCCCTGCTCGACTATCGCCAACAGGCGCCGCATGCGGTGGACATGCACCCGACCGACGAGCACCTGCTGCCCTGGTTCATCGCCGCCGGCGCGGGCGGCCGGCTAGACGCGCCGCAGCGCCTGCACGACAGCCTCACCTATGGCTGCCTGGGCATGGACGCCTACGCCTTCGGGCCGGAAGCAGCGGCACTGGCCGAGGAGCTGCCTATAATCGCCGCCGAGACGCGGGTGTAGCTCAATGGCAGAGCTGAAGCTTCCCAAGCTTAAGACGAGGGTTCGATTCCCTTCACCCGCTCCACAACTGCTCAAGCCATGCCAGTGGCACGGCCATCACGGCAACCGTGCGCTGCGTGACTCCGCCGCAGCCGCTTCGTAGCCTTTGCGCGTGATCTCGTAGACCTCGCCACGCTCACCGTGCGCGACGAGCAGGCCTTGGTCGGCCAACTCCTTCAGGGCCGACTCCCAGGTGGCCAGGGCACGGTGGTCGGACTTATCGGTGAACAGGCTCGCGCCATTCGTGTGCAGATCGACGCTGGCGCCGAACTTCTCGTACAAGAGGTAGCCGCTGGGATCGGACGCCGTCGCCACGAGCAAGCTGCGCGCCTCCTTCGACAACACGGGCGCGGGAGCCCCCACGCCCGGCAGCTTTGACGGATTGGCATCCGAGGCGTGAAACATGGCGACGCCGAAGCCGAACACGCCCGCAAACAGCAAGACAAAGATGCCGACGCGGATCTTCACCGCCGCCTTCGCAAAGAAGACATAGGCCAAGATCGACAGCGCAACGACCAGCAGTGCGAGGATGCCCAACTGGCTCTGTGCCGCTGCCTTGATGATGTCGGGCAGACTCTTGAAGAGTTGGTCCATGGCTCCCCCTGTGTGCTCGGCTGGGCTTCGCTGGCCGCGCGGTGGACGCCGACCGGGCACCCCGCTGCCGCCTCAATCTACCTCAGATATCGCACTCACCATCAATCGCCCCGAGTTGGCACACGGCATCGGGCTTCAAAGCCCAGCCCCCTCACCTCCCATACAGCCCCTGCAGCCTCTCCACCACCCCGTCCCGCTGCAGCTTGCGCAGCGCCGCATTCCAGCGCTCGACCTCGCTCTCGGGCGTCTGCGCCGACAGGGCGATATAGCCCGGTGACTCCAACAGCATCACGGCCGTCTTGCGCACCGCCGCCGGTGCGATGGCCAGCAGCTGCAGGCGGCGCTCCATGCCGGCTTCGGCGGCCGCGAGGTAGCGCACGCGGCCGGCCATCAGCATGCGCAGGCATTGCTCAACGCTGCGCACGCGTGTCAGGTCGGTGAACTTCTTGTCGCTCAGCAACTGGTCGTGCACGTTCTGGTTGACCACGCAGATGCCGCCCTGTCTGGCGTCGTCCAGCTGTCGCAATTCAAGCGCGTCGTCGGCGCGTTGGTAGAGGTAATCCCGCTCATGCGAAATCGGGCCGACCCAGCGGAACAGCGCCTCGCGCGCCGGCGTGCGGCTGAGGTTGAACAGGGCCACATGCGCGTCCGCGGCCAGCCACTTCAAGCCGCGCGCCAGGGGCACGGTTTCGATCTGCGCCACCAGCCCCAGCTCGGCGAGCAGGGCCCGCACCAGCTCCACGTAGAAGGCGCGCTTGCCACCATGCGCGCGGCCCACCAGTTGCCCGTCCACCTGCTGCACCGCATCGGCCGTGCTGTGCGTCAGCACGGTCCAGCCGGGCTCCGCCGCGCCGGCCGGCTGCAGGCACAGCCAGCTCAGCAGACCGGCGGCAAGCATGCGGACAGGCCTCATTGCGATCAGCCCAGCTGCCGCTCCAGCTGGTCCAGCACGCGGTAACAGTCCAGCACCTGCGCCACGCTGGCGTTGGGCTCGCGGCCCGCGCGGATGGCGGCGAGGAACTCGCGGTCCTGCAGCTCGATGCCGTTCATCGACACGTCCACCTGTGAGACGTCGATCTTCTCGTCGCGGCCGTTGAACAGATCGTCGTAGCGGGCGATATAGGTGCCGCTGTCGCCGATGTAACGGAAGAAGGTTCCCAGCGGCCCATCATTGTTGAAGGACAGGCTCAGGGTGCAGATCGCGCCATTGGCCGCCTTGAGCTGGATCGACATGTCCATCGCGATGCCCAGGGTCGGGTGAATGGGGCCCTGGACGGCATTGGCCTTGACGATCGGGCTGCCGCACTGGTAGGCGAACAGGTCCACCGTGTGCGCGGCGTGGTGCCATAGCAGGTGGTCGGTCCAGCTGCGCGGCTGGCCCAGCGCGTTGATATTGCTGCGGCGGAAGAAATAGGTCTGCACATCCATCTGCTGGATGTTGAACCTGCCGGCTCGCACCTGCTGGTGAACCCATTGGTGGCTGGGGTTGAAGCGCCGCGTATGGCCGCACATCGCCACCAGGCCGCTGGCCTGGGCCTGGCGCACCACCGCCTCGCCCTCGGCCAGCATGTCGCACAGCGGAATCTCCACCTGCACATGCTTGCCGGCCCGCAGGCAGGCCAGGGTCTGGCTGGCATGCAGCTGGGTGGGCGTGCACAGGATCACCGCGTCCACCGCGGGCATCGCCAGCACCTCGCCCAGCTCGGTGCCGGCATGGTCAATGCCGTAGCGGCGCGCCACCTCGCGGGTCTTGTCCAGCTCGCGGCCGATCAGGGCGAGCACCTCGACACCATCGATCTGCCGCAGCGCGTCCAGATGCTTGAGTCCGAAGGCGCCGGCGCCCGCCAGGGCGACCTTGATGGGCTTGGATTGGCCGCTATTCATGTGTTCTCCAGGATCAGATGGCCCACCGCCGTGTTGGACGCCGGCACGTGATAGAAGCGCTGGCGCAGGCGCGGCGGCGGGCCACCGGCCACATCGGCCATGGCGCCGCGCGCGATCAGCCACATCACCAGCTCGATGCCCTCGGAACCGGCCTCGCGCACGTAGTCGATATGCGGCCGCTGCGCCAGCGTGGCCGGGTCGGCGATCAGCTGGTCCAGGAAGGCGTTGTCCCAGGCACGGTTGATGAGGCCGGCGCGCGCGCCCTGCAATTGGTGGCTCATGCCGCCCGTGCCCCAGATCTGCACCGTCAGCGCCTCGTCGAAGCTCTCGACCGCGCGCCGTATCGCCTGGCCCAGCTGGAAGCAGCGCCGGCCCGACGGGGCCGGGTACTGCACCACGTTGACGGCGATCGGGATCACCTTGCAGGGCCAGGAAAAATGGTCGGCGGGCGGCTGGCCGCACATCAGCGAGAGCGGCACGGTGAGGCCATGGTCCACCTCCATGCGGTTGACGATGGTGAGGTCGAAGTCCTGCTGGATGAGTGACTGCGCGATATGCGCCGCCAGCTCCGGATGGCCCTGCACCACCGGCACCGGGCGCGCCCCCCAGCCCTCGTCGGCCGGCTTGAACTCGGGCGCGCAGCCGATCGCGAAGGTCGGGATCATGTCCAGGCTGAAGGCCGTGGCATGGTCGTTGTAGACCAGCAGGATGACGTCGGGCCGGTTCTCGAGCATCCACTGCCGGCTCGCCGCGTAGCCGGCGAACAGCGGCTGCCAATAGGGCTCTTCGGTCCTGCCCTGATCGATCGCCACGCCGATGGCGGGCACGTGCGAGGTGTAGACGCTGGCGCTGATGCGGGCCAGCCCGGGGCCCGGCCTGCACGGGCCTGGCGCGGGCAGCGTGCCGACCACGCCGGCGGGGCTGCGGCCGCCGCTGATCATCATGTCGCGGTAGGCCTGCTCGCTCATGCCGGTCATCGAACCGGCCATCTGCTGGAAGCTCAGGCCGTCGGTGGCGCCCAGCCGGGCCAGGAAATAGATGTTGCCGCCGGTGCGCATGCACCAGTTGAGATCGCGCGCCAGCACCGCCTGCTTCTGCTCCTCGCTCATCGGCCAGGCGTCCAGATAGGCGCGCTCGTCGGCCTTGAAGCGGGCGCGGTTCTCGGCCTGCATCAGCGAGCTGCAGAACTGGTTGAGCCAGTAGCCGCGGCGCGCCTGCTCGGCATCGAAGATGATGGTGCCGGGGATGTCCTGGTAGGGTTTGTCGAGCGCCATCTCAGCATTCCTCGGGCCAGTAGAGCCGCATCGGGTTGTCGACCAGCAGGCGCTGCTGCAGCTCGGCGCTGGGCGCGATCTGTGGGATGAAATCCACCAGCAGGCCGTCGTCGGGCATATGGTCCTTCAGATTGGGGTGCGGCCAGTCCGTGCCCCAGAGCACGCGCTCGGGGAAGTCCTGCAGCACGCGGCGCGCAAAGGGCACGACGTCGCGGTAGGCACGCTGCTCGCCATGCAGCGCCGGCGGGCCGCTGAGCGAAAGCCGCTCGGGGCAGCTGAGCTTGCTCCAGACGTTCTCATGCTCGCGCATCAGCCGCAGGAACAGCGCGAACTCCGGGCCGTCCACCGGCCTGCCGACGTCGGGCCGGCCCATGTGGTCCACCACCACGGTGGTGGGCAGGGTGGTGAAGAAGTCCCACAGCTCGGGCAGGTCCGCCGCCTCGAAATAGACCACCACATGCCAGCCCAGCCCGGCGATGCGCGCGGCCATCTCCTGCAGCTCGTCCCTGGGCGTGAAGTCCACCAGGCGCTTGACGAAGTTGAAGCGCACGCCGCGCACGCCGGCCGCGTGCATGGCCTGCAGCTCGGCGTCGCTGACGCTGCGCTTCAGCGTCACCACGCCGCGCGCCCGGCCCCCTGCGGCGCGCAGCGCGTCCAGCAGCGCGGCGTTGTTGGCGCCATGGCAGGTGGCCTGCACGATCACATTGCGTGCGAAGCCGAGGTGATCGCGCAAGGCGAACAGCTGCTGCTTGCCGGCGTCGCAGGGCGTGTACTTGCGCTCCGGCGCATAGGGGAATTCGGCGCCGGGGCCGAACACATGGCAATGCGCGTCCACCGCGCCGGGCGGCAGCCGGAAGCGGGGTTGGCTGGGCTTGGCGCACCAGTCCAGCCAACCCGGTGTCTTGGCAAAGGCGCTCATCTCAGTCGACGTAGCGCAGGCCGGCCTGGGCCAGCGGCTCGCGCATCTGGTACATGTCCAGGCCCAGCACACCGGAGGCCAGCCTGGCGCGCTTCTCGCCCTCGAAGCTCGCGCGCTTGAGGGCGGCCGCCAGCGTCGCCTCGGCGCGCGCGGCCGGCACACACACCACGCCGTCGTCGTCGGCCACCATCACATCGCCCGGCGTCACCAGCATGCTGGCGCAGACGATGGGGATGTTGACCGAGCCCAGCGTGGCCTTGATCGTGCCCTTGGCACTGATGGCCTTGGCCCAGACCGGGAAGCCCATGGCCTGCAGCGTCTTCACGTCGCGCACGCCGGCATCGATGATGAGGGCGCGGGCGCCGCGGGCCTGGAAGCTGGTGGCCAGCAGGTCGCCGAAATAGCCGTCCGAGCAGGCGGACGTGACCGTCGCCACCACCACGTCGCCGGGCCGTATCTGCTCGGCCGCCACATGCATCATCCAGTTGTCGCCGGGCTGCAGCAGCACCGTCACCGCCGTGCCCGAGACCTGGGCGCCGGCATAGATGGGGCGCAGATAGGGCTGGAGCAGGCCCACCCGGCCCAGCGCCTCGTGCACCGTGGCCGAGCCGAGGGCGGCCAGGCCGTCGGCGGCGGCGCGCTCGGCGCGCTGGATGTTGCGATAGACAACGCCAAGCTCGTACATCTCACTTCCCCTTCTGCTTGAGCGCCGCATCCAGGCGCGGAAACACGCGGCGCGCATTGGCCTCGAACACCAGCTGGCGCTGCGCGTCGCTGAGGTTGACGCTGGCCTCGACATAACGCCTGGTGTCATCGTAGTGATGGCCGGTCTCGGGGTCGATGCCGCGCACCGCGCCAATCATCTCGCTGGCGAACAGGATGTTGCGCACCGGGATCACCTTGGTCAGCAGGTCGATGCCGGGCTGGTGATAGACGCAGGTGTCGAAGAAGATGTTGTTCAGCAGATGCTCTTGCAGCAGCGGCTTCTTGAGCTCCTGCGCCAGACCGCGGAAGCGCCCCCAGTGGTAGGGCACGGCGCCGCCGCCATGCGGGATCAGGAACTTCAGGCTCGGGAAGTCCTTGAACAGATCGCTGGTCAGGCATTGCATGAAGGCGGTGGTGTCAGCGTTCAGGTAATGCGCGCCGGTGGTGTGGAAGCAGGCGTTGCAGCTGGTCGAGACATGGATCATCGCGGGGATGTCGTACTCCACCATCTTCTCGTAGAGCGGGTACCAGTGGCGGTCCGACAGCGGCGGGCTGGTCCAGTGGCCGCCCGATGGATCGGGGTTCAGGTTGATGCCGACATTGCCGTACTGCTCCACGCATTTCACCAGCTCGGGGATGCAGCTGGCCGGGTCCACGCCGGGCGACTGCGGCAGCATCGCTGCGGGGATGAAGTGATCGGGGAAGAGCTGCGAGACGCGGTAGCAGAGCTCGTTGCAGATCGCGGCCCAGCTCGACGAGGTGTTGAAGTCGCCGATGTGGTGGGCCATGAAGCTGGCGCGCGGGCTGAAGATGGTGAGATCGCTGCCGCGCTGGCGCATCAGCCTGAGCTGGTTGCTCTCGATCGATTCGCGCAGCTCGTCGTCGCTGATGTTCAGCTCGGCGGCCTTGGGCGCCTGGGCGGGATGATGCAGCGCGGCGATCTGCCGCTCGCGCCAGGCCCCCAGGGCGGCGGGGGCGGTGGTGTAGTGGCCGTGGACGTCGATGATCATGGCGGGCCTTCCGGTTCGCGATCCGTTTTCAATCGCCGCGCCACAGCGTGGCGGGCACCATCACCTCGCCGCGCATCAGCAGCCGGGCGGTGCGCAGCAGGGCCGCCTGGGTGACCTTCTGGCCATCCTGCGGGTCGGTAGCCAGCGCCACGCTGAACTCACCGCTGGGATGCTCCACCGCCACGGTGGGTCGGGCCGCATCGTCCAGCCGCGCCACGCCCTCGCAGACCGAGCCCCTGAGCACGCAGGCCGTGCCGACGGTGACGGCGGCCAGCACGCCGATGGCATCGTGGCAGACATGCGGGATGAAGCTGCGCGTGCAGATCGAGCCGCCCGCGCGCGGCGGCGCGATCAGCGTCATCTTGGGGTAGTTCTTGGCGCTCACATCGCCCAGGCCCATGGCCAACCCGGCCGCCAGGCGCAGCCGCTCGATGCGCGCCTTCAGCGCGCCGTCGGCATTCAGCTCGTCCACCGTCTCGTAGCCGCTGCGGCCCAGCGCCTCGGCGCGCAGGATCACCAGCGGCATGCCGTTGTCGATGCAGGTCACGGCAATGCCGTCGATCACATCGCGCACGCGGCCGGTGGGCAGCAGGCCCGCGCAGACCGAACCCGCGGTGTCCAGGAAATTGATGCTGATGGGCGCGGCCGTGCCCGGCACCCCGTCGATGCGGGCCTCGCCCTCGTACGCCACAAGGCCGTCGGGGGTTCGGACCGTGATGTCGCAGGCCATGTCGGTGTTCAGCGTCAGCACGCGGAAGGTGCTGACAGGGCCCTGCGCCTTGACCATGCCGGTCTCGAGCGCGAAGGGCACGACGGCGGCCAGCATATTGCCGCAGTTGGGCGTGGTGTCCACCGTGGCCAGCTCGGGCTGCAGCTGGGCGAACAGGAATTCCAGATCCACCCCGGGGCGCTGGCTGGGTGAAACGATGCCGACCTTGCTGGTGAGCGGATGGGCGCCGCCCAGGCCGTCGATCTGGCGCTTGTCGGGCGAGCCCAGCGCGGCCAGCAGCACGCGGTCGCGGGTGGCGGCATCGGCCGGCAGATCGGCCGCGCGAAAGAACGGCCCCTTGGAGGTGCCGCCTCGCATCAAGAGGCAGGGAATCGCGGTTTGTCGCACGGGGCGGTCTCCTGGCTGCCAGCCTGGGGGCGATTGTGGACAGGCCTTGCCGTCATGCCAAGGCAGGAAATCGCCAACAGCCATCGCCATGCGGCATGGGCCGCCCCGGCGCTAGGGGCGGCAGGTCGAAGCGCCGCCGCTCAGCATTCGCAGCACAGGGCGCGCGCGCGGCCCGCCTGCTTGGCAGCATAGAGCTGCTGGTCGGCGCTGCTCAGCAGCAGGGCCGGCTCGCCGCCCGGCACCGGATGGCTGGCCGCACCGCCCACGCTGACGCTGACGATCTGGCCCAGCTCGGACTGCGCATGCGGCAGCGCCAGCGCGCTGACCCGGCTCACCAGGCTCTCGGCCACCGTAACGGCGCCGGCCAGGTCGGTGTCGGGCAGCAGGCAGACGAACTCCTCGCCACCGTAGCGGCACATCAGGTCGCCGGGCCGGCGCAGGGTCTGGGCCAGGGTCTGGGCCACGCGGCGCAGGCAGTCGTCGCCGGCCAGATGGCCGTAGCAGTCGTTGTAGCGCTTGAAATGGTCCACATCGACCAGCAGCACCGCCAGGCTGCCGCCGCTGCGTATGCAGCGCTGGTACTCGATCGGCAGCTGGGTGTCGAAGTGGCGGCGGTTGTAGACCCCGGTGAGCCCGTCCAGGTAGGCGAGCTGGCGCAGCAGATCGCTCTGCGCCTTGAGGGTCAGATGGGTCTTGACGCGCGCGCGCACCACCGCCGGGTTGAAGGGCTTGGAAATGAAGTCCACCGCGCCCAGCGCCAGGCCCTGGGTCTCGGCCTCGGCCTCGCTGTGGGCGGTGACGAAGATCACCGGGATGTCGCGCAGCGCCGGATCGGCCTGCATGCGCCGGCACACCTCATGGCCGTCCATGCCCGGCATCTGCACGTCCAGCAGCACCAGGTCGGGCTGCATCTCGGCGCAGACCTTGAGGGCCTGGGCGCCCGAAGTGGCCATGAAGACCTGGTGGTCGGCCGCGAACAGCTGGTGCAGGGCCTGGATATTGATGGGCTGGTCGTCCACCAGCAGCAGGCGGCGCTTGGGCAAGTTGGCCTGGCTCATTGGTGCACCCTTCGGCCTGCGGCCTGTCCCGCCAAGCGGGAGCGAGCTTGCTTGGGGCGGCCCTGCGCTGCGCTCATGCCTTGCCCTCCCCGGCCGCCGCGCGCCAGCGCTCGCACACCGCCAGCGCGGCGGCGAAGTCCAGGTTCGCCATCGCTTCATCGAGCTGGTCGAGGGCCTCGCGCTGCGCCTGACGCCAGGCGGCCGGCAGTTCGGCGCGCCATTGGCTGCAGGCGTCCAGGGCCGCCAGGTCGGAGGCGCGCAACAGCCGGATCAGGCCATCGAGCCCGGCGCCGAGTTGACCAGTGCCGAGCGCGGCGGCGTCAGCCTCGGCCGCTACAACGATTTCGGCCGGCGCGGCCAGCGCCTGCAAGGCCTCGGCATGCGCCAGCAGGGCGCGCGCATCGGCCTCGATGCGGGCCTGCAGCGCGTCCAGCCAGCCGGCATCCAGCGCCTGGCCCTGCAAGACCTGACGCTCACCCTCGGCGCCCAGCGCGGCGAGCCGCTTCGCTCCCAGCGTGGCGGCCAGCCCCTTGAAGCTGTGCAGCGCCTGCGCCGCGGCGCCCAGATCCGCCTGGCCGCGCAGGCTGGCGGGCAGGGCCAGGGCCTGCGGCAGGAAGGATTTGCACATGCGCTGCAGTAGCTCGGTCTTGCCCATCAGCCGGCCCAGCGCATCGCGCAGGTCCAGGCCCTGGGCCTCGCCCTGCGCCTGCAGCGCGTCGTCGATCAGGGTGAGGCCCCGACCTGGCTCGGCGGCCCGCGGCACGCCATCACCGGCGCCCGCATCGTGCCCCGTCAGCTTGCACAGCCAGTCCACCAGCTCCTGCAGATCGAAGGGCTTGCCCACATGGGCGTTCATGCCGGCGGCCAGGCAGGCCTCGCGGTCGGAGGCCATGGCGTTGGCCGTCATCGCCAGAATCGGCAGCTCGGTCAGGGCCAGCTGCTGACGTATCAGGCGAGTCGCGGTGTAGCCATCCATCACGGGCATTTGCACGTCCATCAGCACCGCATCATAGGCGCGCGGGTCGGCCTGCAGCAGGTCCACGGCGCGCTGCCCATGCTCGGCCAGCGTGACGCGGGCGCCCTCGTCTTCCAGCAGCTCGCGCGCCACCTGCTGGTTGTTGGCGTTGTCTTCCACCACCAAGAGGCGCAGCCCGCTCAGACGCGGGCCGGCTTGCGTGTGAGCGGCCGCCACGGCGGCCGCGTCCAGCTGGCGGCCACTCAATTCATCCACCAGCTGGTTCAGCATGTCGGCGCTGATGGGCTGACCATCGGCGCCGGCCGGGCGCTGCTGGCTGGCCTCGGCCAGCACCGGCAGCTTGAGGCTGAAATAGAAGCGGCTGCCCTGGCCGGGCGCGCTCTCGAGCTTGAGCTCGCCGCCCATCAGTTCCACCAGGCTGCGGCTGATCGCCAGGCCCAACCCGGTGCCGCCGAAGCGCCGCGTGGTGGAGGCCTCGGCCTGGGTGAAGCCGGTGAAGATGCGCGCCTGGTGCTCGGGCGCGATGCCGATGCCGCTGTCGCGCACCGCGAACTCCAGTTCCTGCTGATGGCCCTCGCGCCGCAGGCAGCGCACCGACACGCGCACCTCGCCCTGGGCGGTGAACTTGATGGCATTGCCGCCCAGGTTGTTGAGCACCTGCTGCAACCGCAGTGCATCGCCCTGCACCAGCTCGGGCAGTTGCGGGTCCAGCTCGAACAGCAGCGCCACCGGCTTGTTGCCGACATTGGCCGCCAGGATCACCGCCAGGTCGCGCAGCAGGTGGTCGGGGCGGAAGGGGTGCGGGTCCAGCGTCATCTTGCCGGCCTCGGCCTTGGAGAAGTCCAGGATGTCGTTCAGCAGGTTCAGCAGCGAGCGCGCCGCCCCTTCGGTCTTGCCCGCATAGTCGCGCTGCCGCGCATCCAGCCCGGTCTTCTGCAAGAGCCTGAGCATGCCCAGGATGGCGTTCATGGGCGTGCGGATCTCGTGGCTCATATTGGCCAGGAACTGGCTCTTGGCCACGCTGGCCTGTTCGGCCTCGATGCGCGCCTCCTGCAGGCTGGCCTCGTACTCCTTCTGGCGCGTGATGTCGATGAAGACGCCCAGATAACCGTAGCGCGCGCCGTCGCGGCCGCGCAGCTCGGTGACCACGCGCAAGACCTGGAACTGCTGCCCGTCCTTGCGCTGATAGCTGCCCTCCAGCTCTCGGTTGAGCTGGCTGGGGTGCACCAGGGCGGCAAAGCCGCTGAGCGGCTCACCGGTCTCGGCCGAGACTCGCTCGCCCAGGGCACGCATGTCGCCCTCGGGCATGAAGACCGCCGAGCTGAGCTTGCCCACCACCTCCTCGGCCTTGTAGCCCAGCATCTGCTCGGCGCCGCGATTGAACACCGTGACCAGGCGATCTTGGCCGGTGGCCACAATGGCCACCTTGGTGGTGGAGTCCAGCACCGCGTTCAAGAGCGACACGGTGCGCGCCAGCTCCTGGGCGGCGCGGCGCTGTTCGGACACATCGGTGTAGGTGGACACAAAGCCCAAGCCGGCCACCGGCGAGCTGCGGATCTCCAGGCACCTGCCGTCGGGGCGCACGCGCTCCCAGAAATGCGGCTGCTGCAAGGCCTCGCGCACCCGCGCGCGCGCCAACTCGACCGCATCGGCCTCGCCGATCGGGCCATAGTCGCCCGCACGCCAGCGCGAGCGCGTCAACTCATCCACGCCAAAGCGCTCCAGCCCGTGCAACGCCGGCTCCTGCTCAAGCTCGTAAAGCCGCGTGTACATGCTGTTGTGCAGCACCACCTGGAACTGCGGATCGATCACGGTGAGCCCGCAGGGCAGGTTGTCCAGCACCACGCGCAGCAGCTCGTTGCTGCGCTGGCGCTCGGACTCCAGGCGCTTGCGCTCGGTGATGTCGACATAGGTGGTGACGAAGCCACCATCCGGCATCGGCGAGCCGCGCACTTCCAGCGTCACGCCATTCGGCCGGGTGCGCTCGAGCTGGTGCTGCTCGGGGTGGCGCGCGCGCTCGATGATGGCGCTGATGGTGGGCTCCAGGTCCTCATGCTCGCCATACTCGCCGCGCGCGGCATTGAAGCGGATGATGTCCTCGAACTTGGTGCTCGCACCGTCGAAGAGCTGGTCCGGGAAGCCCAGCAGATCGCGGAACTGCTGGTTGTGCGCCACCAGCACCAGGTCGCCGTCGAACACGCTGAGCGCGCAGGGCAGGTTGTCCAGCACCGAGCGCAGCACCGAGTTGTTGCGCCGGGTGCGCGCCTCGAGCTCGCGGCGCGCGGTGACATCGGCAAAGGCGCCGACCAGGCGCACCGGCTTGCCCTCGGCATTGCGCTCGACCTCGCCGACGGCGCGCAGCCAGACAAAGCGGCCCAGCGCGGTGGTCAGGTCCAGCTCGATGTCCCAGTTCTGCCCCTCGTGGATGGCGAGGTACATCGCGTCCTTGAGCTGCTGGCGGTCGCGCTCGGAGAAATAGCTCAGCGACCGCTCCAGCGTGATGTCGCCGGGCTCGAGATCGAACAGGCGCCAGCAACCGGCCGACCAGCTGAGCTCATGGCTGTCCAGGTCCAGCTCCCAGCCGCCCACGCCGGCCAGGCGCTCGGCGCGGCTGAGCAGCGACTTGCTCTTGCGCAGGCTCTCCTCGGCCAGCTTGCGCGCGGTGATGTCCAGATGGGTGCCCGAGATCCACAGCGGCTTGCCATCGTCGGTGCGCGAGGTCAGCTTGCCGCGCGACAGCACCCAGATCCAGTGCCCGTCGCGGTGCTTGAGGCGCAGCTCGGCCTCGTAGCTGGGCAGCTCGCCGGCTACATGGCGTTTGGCCTGCTGGCTGGATTCGCGCAGATCGCCCGGATGCACATGGCTGCGCCAGGTGGCCACGCTGAGCGGCTGCAACTCCTCCAGGCGGTAGCCGATCATTTCGGCCCAGCGCTCGTTCAGCACCACCTCGCCGGTCTGCAGATTCCACTCCCAGGTGGCGGCATTGGTGCCCTCGATGATGTTGCTGAGGCGCTCGCGCTCGCGCTGCAGCTCGCGCGCGGCCATGCGGCTGGCGGTGATGTCGTGGCGGATCGAGACATAGCGCTCGATCTGACCGTCCGCGCCGAGGATGGGCGCGATGATGCTGTCCACCCAGTAGAGCGAGCCATCCTTGGCGCGGTTGCAGATCTGCCCGCGCCATGAGTTGCCACGGCTGATGACGCCCCACACCGTCTCCCAGAAAACCGGCGGCTGCACATCCGATTTGACGATGCGGTGGTTCTGCCCCAGCAGCTCGGCCTCGCTGTACTGGCTGATGCGGCAGAAGGCCTCGTTGGCGCTGATGATGGTGCCGGCGCGGTCGGTGATCGAGACGATGGCGTGCTTGCGTATGGTGTCCAGCAGCGACTCGTTCTCGCGCATGACATTGGCCAGCAGCAGGTCATGCTGCTTGCGCTGGGTGATGTCCAGCGCGATCTCGATGAAGCCGGTCAGCTGGCCGTTGTCGTCGTGCACCGGCTGAATGTCGGTGTCGACCCAGTAGAGGCTGCCGTCCTTGCGCCGGTTGCAGACCTCCTGCCGGCAACCCCGGCCGGCCCGGCCAGCTTCGGCAAAGGCGCGCTGCACCGCCGGGTCGGACCCGGGATGGCCGAAGATGTCGTTGGGCATGCGGCCCAGCGCCTCCTCGGCGCCATAGCCGGTCATGCGCGTGAAGCCCTCGTTGACCCAGGTGACGCGCAGCTGCGTGTCGGTGCAGATCACCGCGTTGGTGGTGCGTTCGGCCACCATGGCCAGACGCTGCAGGTCCTGCGTGAGTTGCCGGGCCAGCAGCTCGGCGCGCTGCCGGCCCACCGCCAACAGCCACACCGTCAGCGCCAGCAAGGCGCCCAGCAGACTGCCCATGGCCGCCACCCAGGAGGGCGTCGAACCGAACTGCGCGCGCTCGAACTGCGCCGAGGGCCGCAGGCGCAGCAGCAACTCGCGGCCACCGAACTGCAGCACGCGCGTCACCGTCAGCGCGGACATATCGTCTTGCCGTTCGGGCGCCGAATCGAACAACAGATGCTCGGGCGCGACCTGCGCGCCCTCGTAGACCTGCACCGTCAGCATCTGCTCGGCCACCGCCGACAGGCCCTTGAACAGCTCGGCCGCGACGATGGGGGCGTAGACCAGGCCGATCAGGGCCTGTTCACGCTGCGCGGGCGTGATGGGGTCGGCGCCGCGCCGATAGATCGGCACCAGCAGCAGGAAACCGGGGCGGTGGTTCTGCGCGTCCTGCACCAGCACGATGCTGCCGGTGAGCGCGTTCTGCCCGCTGCGCATGGCGCGCTCGATCGCCTCGCGGCGCACCGGCTCGCTGCCCAGGTCAAAGCCCCAGGCGGGCATGTTGTCGGCCAGGGGCTCGATGTATTTGATGACGTACAGGTCGGCGGCCTGGCCGCTGCTGCGCACCTTGAAGGGCATGCCCGCTTCGCGCTGCACCTCGGCCTCGAAGGCGGCAAGGTCCTGGCGCACCACGCGCTGCACAAAGCCGAAGCCGCGGATGCCGGGGAATTCGGCGGGAAGATCGCGCGAGGCCACATAGGCCCTGAATTCATCGCGATTGACCTCGCTGCTGGCCGCATAGACGCCGCGCGCCCCGTGCAGCCCGTAGACGGGCACGGCCAGGCGCCGCTCCAGCTCGAGCTCGACACGCTGGGCATGGGCGTCGAAGCGCTGCTGCGCCTCGCGCTGGTTCTGTTCGCCCACCCACAGCGCCACCCACCAGCTCAGCACCATGCCGGTGACCAACACCAGCACCGCCATGGCGGAGGCGTGCGAGGCGTCGACAAAGCGCAGGCTGCGCAGCCAGGCGCTGAAAGCCACATGGACGCCCCGTTTGCCATCCGCCATCATCGACCTTTCAGCGCGTGGCTCTGATGTTATTTCTGGATGTCACCCAGGCAGAGGTACTTCAGCTCCACATAGTCCTCGATGCCATGGCGCGAACCCTCGCGGCCCAGGCCCGACTGCTTGACGCCGCCGAAGGGCACCTCGGCGGTGGAGATCAGGCCGGTGTTGACGCCCACCATGCCGTACTCCAGCGCCTCGCCGACGCGGAAGATGCGGCCGATGTCGCGGCTGTAGAAATAGCTGGCGAGGCCGAACTCGGTGTCGTTGGCCAGGGCGATGACCTCGGTCTCGGTCTGGAAGCGGAACACCGGCGCCACCGGGCCGAAGGTTTCCTCGCGCGCGCACAGCATCTCGCTGGTAACGTCGGCCAGCAGGGTGGGCTCGTAGAACTGGCCGCCGCCCTGCCCCTCGGCAGGCTTGCCGCCGGCCACCAGACGCGCGCCCTTGGCAAGGGCATCGGCCACATGGCTTTCGACCTTGGCCAGCGCCTGGGCGTCGATCAGCGGGCCCAGGTTGACGCCGGGCTCGAAGCCATTGCCCAGCTTGAGCCCCGCCACCTTGGCGGCCAGCTTGGTGACGAAGGCGTCGTAGACGCCCTCCTGCACATAGAGCCGGTTGGCGCACACGCAGGTCTGGCCGGCATTGCGGTACTTGCTGGCCATCGCGCCTTCGACGGCCGAATCCAGATCGGCATCGTCGAACACGATGAAGGGGGCGTTGCCGCCCAGCTCCAGCGAGAGCTTCTTGATGGTGGGCGCGCATTGACGCATCAGGATGCGCCCCACCTCGGTGGAGCCGGTGAAGGAGAGGTGGCGCACCACATCGCTTTCGCACAGCGCCTTGCCGATGGCGATGGATTGCTCGCCATCGCCCGTCAGCACGTTCAGCACGCCGGCCGGCATGCCGGCACGCTGCGCCAGCTCGGCCACCGCCAGCGCCGACAGCGGGGTCTGCTCGGCCGGCTTGATGATGACGGTGCAGCCGGCCGCCAGCGCCGGCGCGACCTTGCGGGTGATCATTGCGATCGGGAAGTTCCAGGGCGTGATCGCCGCGCACACGCCCATCGCCTGCTTGATGGCGATGTAGCGCTTGTTGTTGTCGGTGGTGGGGATGGTCTCGCCATAGACGCGCTTGCCCTCCTCGGCAAACCAGTCGATGAAGCTGGCGCCATAGGCCACCTCGCCGCGTGCCTCGGCCAGGGGCTTGCCCTGCTCGGCCGTCATGATGCGGGCCAGGTCCTCGGTGTGCTTGATCAGCAGCGAATGCCAGCGCATCAGAATGGCCGCGCGCTCCTTGGCCGGCTTGCTGCGCCAGGCCGGCCAGGCCGCGTTGGCGGCGGCGATCGCCGCCTCGGTATCGGCCGCACCCAGGTTCGCCACCTCCGCCAGCAAGGCCCCGGTGGCAGGGTCGTGCACCGCGAAACGCGCGCCGCCGGCCACCCACTCGCCGTTGATCAGGCTCTGGGTCTTGAGCAGGCTGGCGTCATCCAGGGCGGCCAGGGGGGTGGGCTTGCTGTCCATCGAAAACTCCGTCGATCGTCAGGGATTGGAGACAGCACTCTACCCCGCCGCCGAGGGTGGCCCGGGCAACACCCGCCCCTATAATCAACGGCCCCCAAAAATCAAGCATTTACCCCAGCCACGCTGAGGGTTGACGAGAAAGCGCCCGGAATGAAAGCAGCTGAGATTCGCCAGACATTTCTGAAGTTCTTCGAATCCAAGGGTCACCAGATCGTGGCATCCAGCCCGGTGGTGCCCGGCGACGACCCGACGCTGCTGTTCACCAATGCGGGCATGAACCAGTTCAAGGATGTGTTCCTGGGCTTCGACAAGCGCGCCTATACCCGCGCCACCACCAGCCAGAAGTGCATCCGCGCCGGCGGCAAGCACAACGACCTGGACAACGTCGGCTACACCGCGCGCCACCACACCTTCTTCGAAATGCTGGGCAATTTCAGCTTCGGGGACTACTTCAAGCATGACGCCATCAGCTATGCCTGGGAGTTGCTGACCAAGCACTTCATGCTGCCGGCCGAGAAGCTGTGGGTGACCGTCTATGCCGAGGACGACGAGGCGTTTGACATCTGGAACAAGGTGGTGGGCGTGCCCGCCGAGCGCATCGTGCGCATCGGCGACAACAAGGGCGGCCGCTACATGTCCGACAACTTCTGGATGATGGGCGATACCGGACCTTGCGGCCCCTGCACCGAGATCTTCTACGACCACGGCCCCGAGATCGCCGGCGGCCCCCCGGGCAGCCCCGATGAAGACGGCGACCGCTATATCGAGATCTGGAACAACGTCTTCATGCAGTTCAACCGCACCGAAGACGGTGTGATGCACAAGCTGCCCAAGCCCAGCGTGGACACCGGCATGGGCCTGGAGCGGCTGGCTGCGGTGCTGCAGCATGTGCACTCGAACTACGAGATCGACACCTTCGTCGGCCTGCTGGCCGCGGCCAAGGCCGCCGTCGACAGTGCCGGCGCACAAGACTGTGACAAGGACAGCGCCTCGCTGAAGGTGATCGCCGACCACATCCGCGCCTGCAGCTTCACCATCGTGGACGGCGTCATTCCCGGCAACGAGGGCCGCGGCTATGTGCTGCGCCGCATCGCCCGCCGCGCCATCCGCCATGGCTACAAGCTGGGCGCCCGCACCCCCTTCTTCCACAAGATCGTGGCCGAGCTGGTGCAGCAGATGGGCGACGCCTATCCCGAGCTGCGCCAGGCTCAGGCTCGCGTCACCGAGGTGCTGAAGCAGGAAGAGGAGCGCTTCTTCCAGACCATTGCCAACGGCATGGAGATCCTGGAAGCCGCGCTGGCCAGCGGGGCCAAGCAGATCGATGGCGAAACCGCCTTCAAGCTGCACGACACCTATGGCTTCCCGGTCGACCTGACCGGCGACGTCTGCCGCGAGCGCGGCGTGACAGTGGACCAGGCCGGCTTCGAGGCCGCCATGAACCGCCAGCGGGAGCAGGCCCGCGCGGCCGGCAAGTTCAAGATGGCCCAGGGTCTGGAGTACCAGGGCCAGCCCACCGCTTTCCACGGTTATGAGCATCTGGTCTGCGAGACCTCGGTGGTGACGGCCGTCTACGTGGATGGCGCGGCGGTGGCCGAGGCCAAGGCCGGTGACGATGCCGTCATCGTGCTGGACCACACCCCCTTCTATGCCGAGAGCGGCGGCCAGGTGGGCGACAGCGGCGAGCTGCGCAACAACACGAGCCGCTTCGCCGTGGAAGACACGCTGAAGATCCAGGCCGATGTGTTCGGCCACCATGGCCGCGTGCTGGAAGGCGCGATCAAGGCCGGCGATGTGTTCGTGGCCCGCGTGAATGCCGAGGCGCGCGCCAAGACCGTGCGCAACCATAGCGCCACCCACCTGATGCACAAGGCCTTGCGCGAGGTGCTGGGCGCCCATGTGCAGCAAAAGGGCTCGCTGGTGAATGCCGAGCGCACCCGTTTCGACTTTGCCCACAACGCGCCGCTGAGCGCGGCTGAAGTCAAGCGCGTGGAAGCCATCGTGAATGCCGAGATCCTCGCCAACGCCGGGGCCAAGGCCGAGGTGATGGCGCTGGACGATGCACAGAAGAGCGGCGCGATGATGCTGTTCGGCGAGAAGTACGGCGAGACCGTGCGCGTGCTCTCCATCGGCAGCTCCAAGGAACTCTGCGGCGGCACGCATGTGAAGGCCACCGGTGACATCGGCCTGTTCAAGGTGGTGGCAGAAGGCGGCGTGGCCGCCGGCGTGCGCCGCATCGAGGCGGTCACCGGCGACAACGCCCTGGCCTATCTGCAGTCGCTGGAGTCCACCGTGCAGGCGGTGGCCGGCACGCTCAAGGCCGCCCCCGCCGAGCTGGAGAGCCGCGTGCATGCGGTGCTGGATCAGCTGCGCGCGCTGGAGAAGGAACTCGGCGCCGCCAAGAGCAAGCTGGCCTCGGCCCAGGGCGACGAACTGCTGGCCCAGGCGGTGGACGTCAAGGGCATCAAGGTGCTGGCCGCCACCCTGGTGGGCGCCGACGCCAAGACCCTGCGCGAGACCATGGACAAGCTCAAGGACAAGCTCAAGAGCGCCGCCATCGTGCTGGCCGCCGTCGATGGCGACAAGGTCCAGCTCGCCGCGGGCGTCACGGCTGACAGCGTGGGCAAGCTCAAGGCTGGCGAGCTGGTGAACTTCGTCGCGCAGCAGGTCGGCGGCAAGGGCGGCGGCAAACCCGATCTGGCCATGGCCGGCGGCACCGATGCCAAGGCCCTGCCCCAGGCCCTGGCCGGCGTGCAGGCCTGGGTAGCGGGCAAGCTCTGATCCGATAGACAATCACTTCAGCAAGGGCCCCCGGTTCAAGCGGGGGCCCTTGTTCTTTCTGTAGCCAAGGAAACGCGCATGAGCCAAGAGATCGACCACGACAACGCAGAGCGCCTGGCCGCCCTGCTGAACATCCTGGCTGCCGCCGTGGAGGACGATGAGGACGCCGTGCCCATCGACACGCTGGACGGCTATATGACGGCGCTCATCTGCGGCCCCGCCGATGCCTCGCCGCTGCAGGCCATGGACGCCCTGTTCGGCGAAGACTGGCCGGCCGTGCTGGAAGAGCGCGAGGCGGTGGACGAATTCATGGAAGTGCTGCACGAGCGGTGGAACGAGATCGCCGAGGCGCTCGATCCCGAGGCCCTGATGGAGAACGCCGACGCGCTGCGCCTCTCGCCGCTGATCACCGAGTTCGACGAGGCCACGCGCGCCTCCCTGCTCTCGCAAGGCGTGCTCACCGCCGACCAGCTCGACGAGCTGCCCGCCCCCGGCGTGATGTGGGCCGAGGGCTTTATGCAGGCCGTGGATGATTTCGAGGAAAGCTGGTACGCCCACGATGCCGAGGGCGAAGCCGGCCAGATGCTGGACTCGCTGCTGATGGCCATCGCCGCCGTGGCGATGCCGGCCGGCGAGCAGCGCGAGGCCTATATCAACGAGGCCTACGAGCCCGAGGACGAGGTGGACCAGGACGTGCTGGTGGACGATGCGCTCTATGCGGCGCAGGATCTGCGCCTGTTCTGGCTGCAACCGCCCGCCGGCGCCCAGCTCAACTCCTGAGCCGCGGGCCCAACAGGCTCACAGCTTGCCGCTGCAATTCGGCGCGCCGCAGCGGCAGCGCAGCCGCCCCTCGTGGTGGCTCTCGCCATAGTGGGCGGTGAGCTCCTCCCCCGGCTCGATATCGCGCAGCGCATAGAACTCGGCCCGGCCCTGGCGGATGCGCAGCACCGCGTTGGGGCTGCAGGAATGGTTGATGAAGCGCATCACGCCCGCATCATGCGTAGCGTCGACCGCGCGCTTCTCGCTCAGCTCGACCACATGGATGCGCTCGCGGCCCTTGATGCGGCGGCGTGCCTCGGCCACCGAGATCAGCTCGCCACGCATCTCGCCGATCTTGCGGCGCGCCGGAATGGCCTCGTCGGCAAACACGCCCTGGCCGTCGATGCGCGACGGGCCGGCATGCAAGGCGAATTTCTCCGCTGGCTGCGGCTGCCCCTTGGGCAAGGGCGATGGCGCCGCAGTGAGCGCGGCTGGGCTGGGAAGTTCGGTGAGGCGTGGCATTTGGTCAGGGACGCTGGCGTACGGCATTATGGAGCCCCCTGCTCACGACGAGGACTGCCGAGATGCCATTGACCTTACGCCGCGCCCTGCCCAGCGATGCCAGCGCGGTCATGCAGTTCATGCGCGAGCCCGAGGTCTACGCCGGGCTGCTGCAACTGCCCTACCCCACCGAGGAACTGTGGCGCCAGCGCCTGCTCGAAACCTCGGCGCCGGGCAAGAGCGACATCAATCTGGTGGCCGAACTCGATGGCAAGGTGCTGGGCATGGCCGGGCTGCATCCCGCGGGGCTGGCGCTGCGGCGCCGCCATGTGATGTCGCTGGGCATCTCGGTGGCGTCGGCCGCCCAGGGCCAGGGCATTGGCCGGGCCCTGATGGATGCCCTGCTCGACTATGCCGACAACTGGGGTCAGGTCTTGCGTATCGAGCTGGGGGTCTACGCGGACAACACGCGTGCCATCCGCCTCTATGAGCGCTGCGGCTTTCAGCATGAGGGCCGCATGCGCGCCTATGCGCTGCGCGACGGCCAGTATGTGGACAGCCTGGCGATGGCGAGGCTGCATCCCAGGCCACCGACCTGGGCCTGAGCGCGGGTCAAGCTCAGATCGGCTTGACCACCGGGCGTGAACCGAACAGCACCGCCATGGGGCTGAATGAGGCCTCGGGCTGCAGGCGCTGCCCTTCGACCAGCACGCGCGGCAATTGCTGCACGGTTTGCGCTTCGGTGCCGCGCGGCAGTGTGGCTTCGGCGCTGGCGCGCTTGCCGGTGATGACCAGGCGTGCCAGCTTGACGACCTCGCTGGCCTGCGCCAGGCTCGGTGCCAGGCAGGCGGCGCTCAATGCGGCGATGCCCAGTGCCCGTATTGCGCTGCGTGACCTGCTGGTTTCTTTTTGCAACATGACTCCCCCTCTTCGAAGCGTTGGAAGAAGTATCTGAAGTCACGCGCCGGCTTGCCAGGGGGAGGTGACGAACTGCCGGCTTTCCGGCGCGACTTGCGGTGCAGCGCGACGAGTTGCAATGACTTCAGGCATAGCTCAGCTCCCCGGCCTTGCCCCAGAACACCCGATAGGCAAAGGCGGTGTAAGCGAGTGTGGCTGGCACGGTGATGGCACAGCCCACCAGGATGAACTGCAGCGATTTGGGAGCCGCGGCCGCCTGCCAGACGGTGATGCGGTCCATCACCACATAGGGATAGAGGCTGTAGGCCAGGCCGAAGAAGCCCAGCAGCATCACCAGCACCGTGAGCGCAAACGGCGCCCAGCACAGCTTGCCGACGATGCGGCTGGAGTTGAGCAGCCCGCGCAGCGCCAGCAATGCCAGCGCGCTGGTCAGCGGAATCGGCAGCAAGGCGATGAAGCCCGGCATGGTGAACCAGCGCTCGCGCACCGTCGGGCTGAGCCAGGGCGTGGCCACCGAGATGGCCGCCAGCCCCAGCAGCAGCAAGGGCCAGGCGCGCTTGGCCAGCCGGATGGCGCGCTGCTGCAGCTGGGCCTCGGTCTTCATGATCAGCCAGGTCGCGCCCAGCAGCAGATAGGCCGCCGTCAGCGCCAGCGCGATCAGCAGGGCAAAGGCATCGAACCAGCCGCCGGGCTGGAACGCCGTCACATAGCGCCCCAGCATCCAGCCTTGCGCCAGTGCGGCCAGCAGAGAGCCGCCCATGAAGGCGCGGTTCCACAGCGGCTTCCACTCGGCCTGCACCTTGACGCGGAAGTCGAAGGCCACGCCGCGCAGCATCAGGCCCATCAGCATCAGCACGATGGGCAGGTAGAGCGCCTGCATCACCACGCCCTGGGCCTTGGGGAAGGCGATCAGCAGCACCCCCACGCCAAGCACCAGCCAGGTCTCGTTGGCATCCCAGAAGGGGCCGATGGAGGCGATCATGCGATCCTTGTCGGCATCGCTGGCGCCCAGCATCAGCAGGCCGACGCCCAGGTCATAGCCATCCAGCACCACGTAGAGCAGCAGGGCGAAACCCATCAGCGCCATGAAAACCAGCGGCATCCATTGTTCGGCGCTCATGCGGCCACCCTCCGATTGAAATTGACCGGTGCAACGGGCTCCGCCGCGGCCGTCTTCTCGGCCATGGTCTTGACCACCATCACATAGGCCAGCAGCAGGCCCAGATAGAGCGCGGCATAGCCGGCCAGGCTCAGGGCGATGGTGGGCGCCGGCGTGGCGGAAGCCAGCTCGGCGGTGCGCAGCCAGCCATAGACCAGAAAGGGTTGCCGGCCGATCTCGGTGACATACCAGCCCGCCAGCGTGGCCACCCAGCCGGAGAAGCTCATCCAGGCGAGCAGCCGCAGCAGCGGCCTCGGCAGTTCCTCGGGTCGCCAGCCCCGGCGGCGGTACAGCCACCAGGCCAGCCAGCTCGCAGCGAGCATCGCCAGCCCCATGCCCACCATCACGCGAAAGGCGAAGAACACCGGTGCCACCGGTGGATGCGCGCCCTGGAACTCGTTCAGCCCGCGCAGCTCGCCATCGGCCTCATGGGTCAGGATCAGACTCGCCAGGCGCGGAATTTCGATCGCGTAGTCGTTGCGGCGCGTCTGCTCATTCGGCCATGCGAACAGCAGCAGCGGCGCGCCGCGCTCGGTCTCCCACAAGCCCTCCATCGCCGCGACTTTTTGCGGTTGATGCTTGAGCGTGTTGAGGCCATGCTGGTCGCCCATGAAGATCTGCAACGGGATCAGCACGGCCGCCAGGGTCAGGCCCACGCGCAGCACCGCACCGGTATGCGGCTGCACGCGTTGCTTGAGCAACTGCCAGGCGCTCACGCCCGCGAGCAGGAAGGCGACGGTCAGGCCCGAGGCCAGCAGCTTGTGCGCCAGGCGGTAGGGGAAGGACGGGTTGAAGATCACCTCCAGCCAGTCCTTGGCATGGAATTCACCCTGGATGATCTCGAAGCCCTGCGGTGTCTGCATCCAGGAGTTCAGGCTCAGGATCCAGAAGGCGCTGAGCGTGGTGCCACCGGCCACCAGGGCGGTGGCGATCAGGTGCACACGCTCGCTGACGCGGCCATGGCCGAACAGCATCACGCCCAGGAAGCTGGCCTCGAGAAAGAAGGCCGTCAGCACCTCGTAGCCCAGCAGAGGCCCGGCGATATTGCCGGCCCGCTCCATGAAGCCCGGCCAGTTGCTGCCGAACTGGAAGCTCATGGTGATGCCGCTGACCACGCCCAGCGCGAAGCTGAGCGCGAACACCTTGGTCCAGAAACGGTAGGCCGAGAGCCAGCTGGCCGCGCCCGTGGCCAGCCAGCGCCAGCGGAAGAACAGCAGCACCCAGGCGAGTGCGATGGTGATGGTGGGGAACAGGATGTGGAAGCTGATGTTGAGCGCGAATTGCAGGCGCGCGAGCAGGACGGCATCCATCAACGTGCCTCCTTGCCGCCGCTGAGCACCTTGACCTTGCCGGTGAACTCCAGCAGCTTCTGCACCTTGGAACCCATCTTCATCAGCTGGGCCAGGGTCTGCGAGTCCATGCGCTGCACATCGTCGAACCAGGTCGTCATCAGCTCGATCAGGTCGTGCATGCTGCGCATGCGTTCCTGCGCCACCCGGTCCTCCTCGCTCGCCGGCGCTTCCAGCAGGGCATTGCGCAGCATCGACAGCGTCGGCTCGATCTCGCGCCGGCGCCGCTCCTCCGCCAGGGTGCGGAAGATCTCCCAGGCGTCGCTGGGAGCCTCGAAGTACTCGCGCCTATCCCCCGGGAGGTGCCTGAGCTTGACCAAGCGCCAGGCCTGCAACTCCTTCAAGCCCATGCTCACATTGGACCGGCTGAACTCCAAGGCCTCGGCCATCTCATCGGCATTCAGCGGTCGCAGCGAGACGTAGATCAGCGCGTAGATCTGCCCCACCGTGCGGTTGATACCCCAGCGGCTGCCCATCTCGCCGAAGTGCGCCACAAAGCTGCGCACCAGGGGACTCATGGTTGTTGACGACATTGCATTTCACTCCTTGCGCCAGGGCAAAGCGCCGGCACTCTTCGTTTAATCCATCTCAAGGTATTGCTGTATTTTCAGTATTTACTGAACTTTCACAAAGAAATTTGGAATGCCTGAGCCCGAGGCAAGGCCTTGCGCGAGGGGCGCCCGCCGGCAGGCACACACCGACAAGCAGCAACACGGCTCCTGAATAATGGCGAGCCAAGGAGAACGCCATGAGCACTGAAGCACGCATAGACCGCCCCGAATTCGCCAGCCTGACACCCGGTGTGTCCGAAGCCCTGCTCGCCCTGGGCAAGGCCATCAACGAATCGAGCCTGCCCAAGGACCTGCTGGAGTTGATCAAGCTGCGTGCGTCGCAAATCAATGCCTGCGCCTTCTGCCTGCAGTTCCACCTCAATATGGCGCGCGGGCTCGCTATGCCGGCCGCCAAGCTCGACCTGCTAGCGGCCTGGCGCGAGGCGCCGGTCTACAGCCCGCGCGAGCGCATCGCCCTGGCCTGGACCGAGGCGCTCTGCAAGCCGGCCGACGGCGTCGGCGACGCACTCTATGCAGAGGCCCTGGCCGAGTTCGGGCCGGCACAGCTGGGCTACCTCACCGCGGCGGTGGCCAACATCAATGCCTGGAACCGCATCGCGGTAGCGCTGCGCTTCACGCCGCCACTGCCGCGCCCAGCAGCATGAAGCGGCAGCGCCATTACCTGCTTGCCGGCGCACTGCTGATGGGAATGGCGGCCAACGCTGCCACGCCTGCCGTGCCGCTATCGGTGCCCAGCCTGGAGCAGCGCGGGGGTCAGGCCTTGCCTCTGCGGGCCTACTGGTACGCCGCCGAGGCGCCGGGCGCTCGCCCCGCCGTCGTGCTGCTGCATGGCTGCGGTGGCCCCTATGACGGCCGAGGCAAGCTTTCGATCCGCATGCGCGACTACAGCGCCCTGCTGAACCAGCAGGGCTGGCATGTGCTGGTCCTCGACTCGCTCAGCGCGCGTGGAGAAACGGAGCTCTGCACGCAGCGCATCGGCACGCGCGTGGTGACGATGGCAAATCGCCGTCTGGACGTGCTCGGGGCCCTGAGTTGGCTGGCGCAGCGCAGCGATGTGGACGCCGCGCGCCTGGCGCTGCTGGGCTGGTCAAATGGCGGCAGCACCGTGCTGGCGGCCACCAATCTGACCCATGCCGAGGTGGCGCAGGCCAGCCGCAGGCCGCGCGCCGCGGTGGCCTTCTACCCAGGCTGCGAGGCCGAACTCAAGCGCGGCTATACGCCGGCGGCGCCGCTGCAGCTGCTGGTGGGCGCGGCCGATGACTGGACCCCGGCCGAGCCCTGCGCGGCATTGGTTGCGGCTGCCAAGCCGGAGCCGCAGTTGCAGCTCCACAGCTATGCCGGCGCCTATCACGGCTTTGACTCGAGTGCGCCCGTCAAGTTGCGCAAGGACGTGCCGAATGGCGTGCATCCGGGCCAGGGCGTCCACGTGGGCGGCAACGCTGCGGCGAGGGAGGCCTCGCGTGCGCAGATGCTGGCCTTTCTGAAAGCGCAGCTCCAATGAGCGCCAGCACCGAGCTGCGAACGCCACGGCTGCTGTTACGTGCTCCTGACCTGCCCGGATTCTTCGAGACACTGATTCCAAGAGAAGATGGCTCCATCCCCCGAGGAGCCCATGAGAAAGAGT
>NZ_JBYTBE010000034.1:0-54737 GCF_058788955.1 Roseateles sp. FW301-B2 | reverse complement strand
GTCAGCCACCGGGTGATCTTCATGGACGCTGGCAGAATCGTCGAGGACTGCACGCGCGACGAGTTCTTCGGCAACCCCGATGCGCGCTCGCCGCGTGCCAAGGATTTCCTGGCCAAGATCCTCCAGCACTGAAGCGGCGGGGTGGCACGCAATGTTTGGGACAATCGGGGCATGAGCGAAGCAGCGACCCCAACCGAACTCACCATCACCCGCCCGGACGACTGGCATCTGCACCTGCGCGATGGCGCGGCGATGCAGAGCGTCGTGCCCTATACCGCGCGCCAGTTCGGCCGCGCCATCGTGATGCCCAATCTGCGCCCGCCGGTCACCACCGCCGCGCAGGCCAGCGCCTACCGCGAGCGCATCCTGGCCGCCGTGCCGGCGGGCATGAGCTTCCAGCCGCTCATGACGCTCTACCTCACCGACAACACGCCGGTGGACGAGATCAAGCGTGCCAAGGAAGCCGGCGTGGTGGCGCTGAAGCTCTACCCGGCCGGTGCCACCACCAACAGCGATGCCGGCGTGACCGACATCCGCAAGACCTATGCGGTGCTGGAGGCGATGCAGCGCGAAGGCCTGCTGCTGCTGGTGCACGGCGAGGTCACCGACCCGGAGGTCGACGTGTTCGACCGCGAGGCCGTCTTCATCGATCGCGTGATGCAGCCGCTGCGCCGCGATCTGCCGGAGTTGAAGGTGGTGTTCGAGCACATCACCACCAAGGAGGCGGCCGAGTATGTCGCGGCGGCCGATGCGCACACGGCCGCCAGCCTGACGCCCCAGCATCTGCTCTACAACCGCAATGCCATCTTCACCGGTGGCCTGCGCCCGCATTACTACTGCCTGCCGGTGCTCAAGCGCGAGCTGCATCGCCAGGCCCTGCTGGCCGCCGCCACCTCGGGCAGCAGCAAGTTCTTCCTCGGCACCGACAGCGCCCCGCATGCGGCGGTGATGAAGGAGAACTCGGTCTGCGGCGCCGGCTGCTTCACCGCGCTGTCGGCGCTGGAACTCTATGCCGAGGCCTTCGAGGCGATGGGTGCGCTGGACAAGTTCGAGGCCTTCGCCAGCTTCAACGGCGCCGACTTCTACGGCCTGCCGCGCAACACCGGGCGCATCACCCTGCGCAAGGAGGCCTGGACCCTGCCCGACAGCGTGGCCTTTGGCGACGCGCAGCTCAAGCCCCTGCGCGGCGGCGAAGCGCTGGCCTGGCGCCTGGTCTGAGATGCGGCGCTTCCTGCTGGCCGGGCTGATCGCCGCCCTGGCCTGGGCCCAGAACGCGCAGGCCCAGGCAGCCGCGGCCGCGCGCCCCGCCGCCAGCGCCGCCGCGCCGGCGGCCGAGGTCTCGGCCACCGCGCGCCGCGTCTACGAGCGCGCAAGGGCCCAACTGCTGCAGATCCGCACCCTGCTGAAGAACCAGGACAGCCAGGCCTCGGTGGGCTCGGGCTTCGTGGTCAGCGAGGAAGGGCATGTCATCACCAACTACCACGTGGTGAGCCAGTTCGCGCTGGAGCCGGAGCGCTATCGCCTGCGCTACGGCAGCACCGATGGCGAGGGCGGCAATCTGGAGCTGCTGGACATCGATGTGCGGCGCGACCTGGCGCTGCTGCGCGTGGTGGACCGCAAGCCCCAGGGCTTCATGAAGTTCCGCGCCGTCGAGGCGCCGCTCTCCAAGGGCGACCGCATCTATTCGATGGGCAATCCGCACGACGTGGCGTTTGCCGTCGTCGAGGGCAATTACAACGGCCTGGTGGAGCGCAGCTTCGACCCGCTGATCTACTACGCCGGCAGCATCAACTCGGGCATGAGCGGCGGGCCGGTGGTGGACGAGGAGGGGCGCGTCGTCGGCATCAATGTCTCGGCCATGTTCTTCGCGCAGCAGATGAGCTTTCTGGTGCCGGGCGAGTACGCGCTCAAGTTGCTGGAGCGCAGCCGCGCCGCCAAGCCCATCAGCAGCCCGGTGTGGCCGCGCCTGCGCGAGCAGCTGATGGCCTACCAGGACGAGCTGGTGCAGGGCTTCATGGCCCAGCCCTGGCGCGATGCCGGCCACCAGCGCTACCAGCTGCCGGTGCCGCAGGAGAAATTCATGCGCTGCTGGGGCCGCGGCACCTCGGCCGACACCAAGGGCCTGGAATTCCAGCGCTCGCAATGCCGGCAGGACCATGCGATCTTCATCAACGGCGGCATGCAGACCGGCTATCTGGACATGTCGCACGAGGCCTATGACGGCGCCAAACTCGGCGCCTTGCGCTTCTCGCGCCAGTACAGCAACAGCTTCCGCAACGAGCGCCTGGGGCGCGATGACCGCGACCGCACCGCGCCGTTCTGCAAGGAGGAGTTCGTGCAGCGCGACGGCCTGCCGCTGCGCGCGGTGGTCTGCCTGCGCGCCTACCGCAAGCTGGCGGGCCTGCACGACCTGAGCGTGATCGTGACCACGGTGGACGCCAGCACCGAGGGTGCGCTGGGCCGTTTCGATGCCAAGGGCATCTCCTTCGACAACGCGCTCAAGCTGTCGGCGCATTACCTCAAGGGCTTTGCATGGACCACGCCGCGGTAATCGAGATCCTGGACCGCGATGGCCAGGTCCGTGCGGTGCACAAGGTGCTGGCCTGGCCGCTGCGCATCGGGCGCTCACCGGTCTGCGATGTGGTGCTGAACGACCCGCATCTGGCCGGCGAGCATGCCGAGCTGAGCTGGGGCGAGGCGGGCGCCGAGCTGCTGATGCTGGACAGCCTCAATGGCGGCTGGCAGGGCCAGCGGCGTCTGCGCGCGGGCGACCGGCTGCCACTGGCGGGGCTGGCGCCGCTGCAGCTGGGCGCCACCCGGCTGCGCCTGCGCAGCAGCCGCGACGTGCTGGCCCCCGAGCGCCCGCTGGCGCGGCCGGCCGCCGCGCGCAGCCGCTGGCGCCATCTCTGGGTGCCAGGTCTTGCGCTGAGCTGGGCCTTGCTGCTCTGGTACGACCAATGGGCCGGCATGGATCCGGGCGCGCCCTGGGTGGATTACGCCAGCGCCGTGCTGGGTCCGCTGGGCGTGGTGACCGCCTGGGCGGCGCTGTGGGCGTTGATCACCCAGCTGTTCCAGCATTGGTTCGCCTTCGCACCGCATTTCAAGCGCGTGCTGGCCGGCGCGCTGGGCCTGCATCTGCTGGGCATCCTGCTGCCGGCGCTGGCCTATGCCTTCTCGGCGCCGCGCCTGATGGCGCTGGACAGCCTGCTGTTCCCGCTCGGCCTGGCCGGCGTGCTGTGGTGGCAGGCCAGCGTGGTCTGGCCGCGCGCCAGGCGCTGGGTGGCGCTGGGCCTGGGTGCCGCGCTGGCGCTGGGCCTCACGCTGATGGTGGGCAAGCGCATCGAACAGCAGTATTGGCTGGGTCCGCCCTACCTGGCCGCCCTACCGCCGCCGGCGCTGCGCCTGGTGGAGCCCAAGACGCCCGAGGCGCTGATCGACGAACTGCGGCCGCTGCAGGCCCAGCTGGCACGCCAGGCCAGCAAGGACAACGACCTGCCGAGCGCCGATCAGGGCAACGAGTGAGAGCGGCCGCTCAGGTGGGCAGGAAGCCCTCGATCGAGAGGTAGCGCTCGCCGGTGTCGTAGTTGAAGCCCAGCACGCGTGCGCCGGCGGGCAGCTCGGGCAGCTTCTTGGCGATGGCGGCCAGCGTGGCGCCGCTGGAGATGCCCACCAGCAGGCCCTCCTCGCGGGCGCAGCGGCGCGCGTACTCGCGCGACTCTTCGGCCTCCACCTGGATCACGCCATCCAGCAGCTGGGTGTGCAGATTGTCCGGAATGAAGCCGGCGCCGATGCCCTGGATCGGGTGCGGGCTGGGCGCGCCGCCGCTGATCACCGGCGAGGCGGCAGGTTCGACGGCGAACACCTTGAGTTGCGGCCAGGCCTTCTTCAGCACCTGGGCGCAGCCGGTGATGTGGCCGCCGGTGCCCACGCCGGTGATGAGAGCGTCCAGACCCTCGGGGAAATCGCGCAGGATCTCCTCGGCGGTGGTGCGCACATGCACGGCGATGTTGGCGGGGTTCTGGAACTGCTGCGGAATCCAGGCGCCGGGTGTCTGCGCGGCCAGTTCCTCGGCACGCGCGATCGCGCCCTTCATGCCCTTCTCGCGCGGGGTCAGGTCAAAGCTGGCGCCATAGGCCAGCATCAGGCGGCGGCGCTCCACCGACATGCTGTCGGGCATCACCAGGATCAGCTTGTAGCCCTTCACCGCGGCCACCATGGCCAGGCCCACGCCGGTGTTGCCGGAGGTGGGCTCGATGATGGTGGCACCGGGCTTGAGGACGCCGCGGGCCTCGGCGTCCTCGACCATGGAGAGCGCGATGCGGTCCTTGATCGAGCCGCCCGGGTTGCTACGTTCGGACTTGATCCAGACCTGGGCACCGGCGCCGAACAGACGCTGGGTGCGGATATGCGGGGTGTTGCCAATGGTGGCGAGGACGTTGTCGGCTTTCATTTCGGCTCCGTTGCTGTTGCTTCGAGGATAATCTCTCTGTGAAGCAAGCCAGACCGCCGCTGGTGCAAGCGTGGAAACACGGCACTGGAGGAAGGTCCGGACTGCATAGAGCAGCGTAGCAGCTAACGGCTGCCCGGCGTAAGCCGAGGATTAGAGCAACAGAGACGAGTCGAGGTGGGTCTAGGCCCGCCTCGGGTGAAACGGGCAATCTCTACGCGCAGCAACACCAAGTAGGCCAGCGTTGATGCGGCTCGCAGAGCTGGCGGGTAGGTGGCACCGAGCCGGGCAGTGATGTCCGGCCCAGAGGAATGGCGGTCACGGGGCCTGGCCCGCAAGGGTCAGGTCTTGCACAGAATCCGGCCTATCGGCTTGCTTCACACTTTTTCAAGCCGCTGCTGCGGCACGAGCAGGCGCTCGATGGTTTCCTGCACCGCCAGCGCCTCGGCATAGCTGGGCAGGGCGTGCGAGTGGCCATCCAGCAGCGCCGCCCATTGATCCAGCTGGGCCAGCGGGCCGGCGCCTTGCAGCAGGGCCGGTTGCGGCAGTTCGCCGTGGCGGGTCTGGGTCACGTTGGTGAACCAGTCGCGCAATTCCAGCTCGGCCTCGCTGGCGCGCCAGAGCATGCGGTTGTCGTCGGCCACGCTGCCGCCCACCTGGGCGGCGATGCGCACCGGCACGCCGGCGGCGCGCAACTCGGCGCGCAAGCCGGTTTCGGCGCTCAGGCCGTCGGCCGGGTATTGCGCCGCCGCGGCCAGCACCTGGGCCGGGCCCAGCACGCGCTGCAGGGCAAAGATGAAATGCGACAGCACCTCGCGCGTGAAGCCGCCTTCCGCGCGTTCGGCCAGCCAGCTGCCCGCCTGGGCCTGCCAGGGCCGCGGCCAGGCCGCGAAGGCCAGCGAGATCTGCACCTCCTGCAAGGCGCCCAGCGGCATGTGGGCGGCGGCGCCGAAGGCGAGCTGCAGGGCCGACAACCCCGCCGAGGAGGCGAGCGAGAAATTCACCGCGGCACGCAGCTTCTCGCGCTGGATACGGGCGATGCAGGCGCGCGTGGCCTCGAAATCCACGCTCAGCGGCTTCTCGCACAGCACCGCCAGGCCGGCGTCGAAACCCAGATGGCTCAGGTGCAGGTGGGCGGCCGGCGGGGTCGCGATGTAGAGACCATGCAGCCCGGGGCTGGCGATCAGCGCCTCGGCGCTGTAGGCGGCGCGCAACTCGGGATGCTGCTGCAGGCAGGCGGCCAGGCGCGCGGGGTCGGCGTCCCAGACCAGGACGGGGCGCAGCCGCGCATGGCCTTGCATGCGGCTCAGCATGCGCTGCCCCATCACGCCCAGGCCAATGATGCCGATGTTCAAGATCTCTGGCATGCCGCCCCTCGCCCCGTTGATATCCCTCAATGGCGCGCAGTGTAGGGGGTGGCCGCTACACTGCTTCCACACCCCTCAGCCCATGCCCCCGCGAGGGCGCATACCGCACCAAGATGAATCCTGATGCCAGCACGATCTGGCGCGCACCACGCTGGGCGCTGGCCGTATTGCTGGCCTGCCTGGGCATGGTGGGCCCGTTCTCGATCGACACCTATCTGCCGGCCTTCTCGGGCATCGCGGCCGCCCTGCACGCCACGCCGGTGCAGATGCAGCAGACGCTGTCGAGCTATCTGCTCGGCTTTGCGGTGATGAATCTGTTCCATGGCGCGCTCTCCGACAGCTTTGGCCGCCGCCCGGTGGTGCTGGTTGGCGTGGCGGTGTTCACGCTCGCCTCGCTGGGCTGCGCGCTGGCGGCGGACATCGGTCAGCTGATCTTCTTCCGCACCCTGCAGGGCATGTCCGCCGGCGCCGGCATCGTGGTCTCGCGCGCCATCATCCGCGACATGTTCCCGCCCTCCGAGGCGCAGCGCGTGATGTCGCAGGTGACGATCTACTTTGGCGTGGCACCGGCCGTCGCGCCCATGGTGGGCGGCTTTCTGTTCGTGCATGCCGACTGGCACTCGATCTTCTGGTTCCTGGTGCTGGTGGGGGTGGCGCTGTGGCTGGCGAACTGGCGGCTGCTGCCCGAGACCCTGCACAAGGACATGGCGCAGCCCTTCCATGTGCGGCCGCTGATGCGCGACTACTGGCGCTTGTGCACCAGCAAGCGCTTCATCCTGCTGGCCCTGGCCAGCGGCATTCCCTTCAACGGCATGTTCCTCTACGTGCTGGCGGCGCCGGTGTTTCTGGGCGAGCACCTGCAGCTGGCGCCGCAGCAGTTCTTCTGGTTCTTCTGCTTCAGCATCGGCGGCATCATGGGCGGCGCCTGGCTGAGCGGCCGGCTGGCCGGCAAGATCCGGCCCAAGCACCAGATACGGCGCGGTTTCGTCATCATGGCGCTGACCTCGCTGCTCAATGTGGGCCTGAACCTGTGGGCCCCGCCCAGCCCCTTCTGGGCCTTTCCGGTGATCTCGGCCTTTGCCTTTGGCTGGGCCCTGATGGTGCCGGTGGTGACGCTGATGGTGCTGGACCAGGCGCCCGAGCGGCGCGGCATGGCCTCCTCGCTGCAGGCCTGCATAGGCAGCGCCGCCAACGGCCTGGTGGCCGGCGTGGTGGTGCCGCTGGTGATGCATTCGACGCTGAGCCTGGCGTTGGCCTCGATCGGCATGATGAGCATCGGCCTGGTCTCGTGGCTGTGGGTCAAGCGCGAGCTCGGCTGAGCTCAAGAACGGCGCGCAAACGGCCGAAGAAGGAGGCGACACGCCCCGTCGGGCAGGAGTGCCTCATGTCTTTCTTGCTTCGCCTTGCCCTTGCCAGCTTGCTCGCGCTGCCGCTGGCGCCGCTGCGCGCAGAGGAGCCCGCGGCGGGCGAGGAGCCGGTGGAGCTGCTGCGCAAGCGCCTGGCCGAGCGGCTCAGCAACAAGGGCGAGCAGGCCAAGGTCGAGAGCAAGGCCGACGGCAAGGCGGATGGCGGCCGTGGCGCGCGCGGCGCGGCCAAGGCGGCCAGGCCCGAGGCGCGCAAGGACATCCACTGGGCCTATGCCGGCGAGGGCGCGCCCGAGCATTGGGCCGAGCTCAAGCCGGAATTCAAGCTCTGCGCGGTCGGCACGCGCCAGAGCCCGATCGACATCCGTGACGGCTTCAGGGTGGACCTGGAGAAGATCCAGTTCGACTACCGGCCCAGCGGCTTTGCGGTGCTCGACAACGGCCACACCATCCAGGTGAACATCGCGGCGGGCAACAGCCTGCAGGTGATGGGGCGGCGCTTCGAGCTGCAGCAGTTTCATTTCCACCGGCCTAGCGAGGAGCGCATCAACGGCCGGCAGTTCGAGATGGTGGCGCACCTGGTGCACAAGGATGCCGAGGGGCGCCTGGCGGTGGTGGCGGTGCTGATCGAGCGTGGCAGCGATCACCCGCTGGTGCAGACGATCTGGAACAACCTGCCGCTGGAGAAGATGGAGGCGCTCACCGCGCCGGGCACGATCGATGTCGGCCAGCTGCTGCCCGACGACAAGGCCTATTACACCTATATGGGCTCACTCACCACGCCGCCCTGCACCGAGGGCGTGCTGTGGATGGTGATGCGCCAGCCGGTGCAGCTCTCGGCCCAGCAGATCGGCATCTTTGCGCGTCTGTACCCGATGAATGCGCGGCCGCTGCAGGCCGGCGCGGGCCGCATGATCAAGGAATCGAACTGAGTGTTAACAGGCCCTAAGCGAGGCGCTCAGGGCGTGTAGCCATGCGTGGCGTAGATCTTGCGGATCGCGCCGCTCTTTTGCAGCCCCGCCAGCGTGCTGTTGAGCAGCTTGACCTGCTCGTCGGGCAGCTGCTTCTGGCAGGCCAGGTACATCTCGGTGCGGTTGAACACCAGCACCGGCTCGACGCCGCTGATGCCCTGCTGCGCCAGTCGGTACTGGCCGATCAGGCGGCCGGTGGCCCAGTAGTCGATGCGCCCCGCCAGCAGCTTCTTGGGGTTCACATCGTCGTTGGGCGCGGCGTCGACGATGTGGCCGCGCGTCTGCAGATAGCTGACGATGGCGTCGCCCTGGTAGCTGCCGATGCGCATATTGGCGGTCTCGTCCAGGCTGGCCGGGCGGCTGGACTTGGCGGGGGCGAACAGGGCCCAGTCGTTCGACACCAGCGGGCCTATCCATTTGTAGAGCGCCTCGCGCTCGGGCGTGCGTGACATCGAGTAGACGCAGGTGTTGACCTGAGTGCGTGCCATGCCGATGGCGCGCGCCCAGGGATAGACGGTGATGTCGTACTCGTAGCCGGCGGCATCGAGCAGCGCCTTCACGATGTCGGTCGACAGCCCGACCACATGGCCGCGCGTGTCGCTCATGTTGTAGGGCGGGTATTCCTCGGTGGCCAGCACCAGGCGTTCGGCCGCGCAGACGCTGGTGCAGGCGATGGCGCAGACGATCACCATGATGGCGCGGTGCTGCGCATGAAGGGCCGGATGCTGCAGGTTTTGCATGGCTACCTCCTCATGGCCGCGGCCCATGCCGGGCCCGGCCTTCACTGCCGACTTTACGCCTGCTGGCCCAGCCAGCGCGCCAAAGTTCTGAACAATTGATCCGCCACCACCGGCTTGGCCACATGGTCGTTCATGCCGGCGTCCAGGCAGCGCTGGCGCTCCTCGGCGAATGCGTTGGCCGTCATCGCCAGAATGGGCAGGTGCTGGCCGCGCGCCGTGCCGCGGATCGCGCGGGTGGCATCCAGCCCGTCCATCACCGGCATCTGCACGTCCATCAGCACCAGCGCATAGTCGCGCTGCTCCACCATCTGCCAGGCCTTGTGCCCGTCCTCGGCGACGTCCACCTCGAGGCCGGCGCTCTGCAGCAGGGCCACGGCCACCTCCTGGTTGACGGCGTTGTCCTCGGCCAGCAGCAGCCGGCTGCCGCGGTAAGGGGCCAGCAGCTCGCGCGCGCTCTGGCCGACATCGCGCAGTGCCTCGCCCGGCTTGCTGACGCTCAGGCCCACCGGCACGCGGAACCAGAACAGGCTGCCCTCGCCGGGCCGGCTGCGCACACCGACCTCGCCATGCATCAGCTCGGCCAGGCGCCGGCAGATCGCCAGCCCCAGGCCGGTGCCGCCATAGCGGCGCGTGGTCGACGAGTCGGCCTGCTCGAAGTCCTTGAACAGGCGCGCCTGCGCCTCGGGGGCGATGCCGATGCCGCTGTCCTCCACCTCGAAGCGCAGCTGCAGCTGGTTGCCGAGCTGCTCGCCCACCGCGGCCCGCAGCGTCACCACGCCGTGGTCGGTGAACTTGATGGCGTTGCCGGCGAAATTCAGCAGCACCTCGGCGATGCGCTGGGCATCGCCATGCAGCACGCGGCGTTCCAGCGCCGGGTCGATCTGCACCTGCACCTGCAGATCCTTCTCGGCGGCGCGCTGCGCCAGCATGCTGCGGATGTTGTCCAGCACCTGGGGCACGGTGAACTCGCGCTGTTCCAGCTGCAGCTTGCCGGCCTCGATCTTGGAGAAGTCCAGCACGTTGTTGATCACGCTCAGCAGGTGTTCGGCGGCGTCGCCCACCTTCTTGAGGCGATCCTCCTGCTCGGGCGTGCAGTTGTCGCGCCGCGCCAGATAGGTCAGGCCGATGATGGCGTTCATGGGCGTGCGGATCTCGTGGCTCATATTCGCCAGGAAGGCGCTCTTGGCCAGGCTGGCGGCCTCGGCGGCCTTGGTGGCCGCGGCCAGCTCGCGCGTGCGCGCCTCCACCAGCTCCTCCAGATGGTGGCGGTAGCGCTCCAGCTCCAGGGCGTCGCGGCGCTGGCGCGAGATATCGGTCAGGAAGCCATGCCACAGCACCGTGCCGCCTTCCTCCAGCTGGGCGATCGCATTGCCGTAGAGCCAGCGCTCGCTGCCGTCCTGGTTGCGGATGCGGAACTCCTGCTGCCAGGGGCTGAGGTGGCGCGCCGAGGCCATCAGCGAATCGCGCACCGCCTGCCGGTCGACCTCCTGGATCTGGTCGAACAGGAGCTCGGCATCCTTGCTGAACTCGGCGGCGTTGAGGCGGAAATAGTCGCGCACCGCTTCGCTCACATAGGCGAAGGCAAAGCTGCCATCGGTCTGCAGGCGCAGCTGGTAGACCACGCCGGGCACCGTCTCGGCCATGCCGCGCAGGCGCGCGATGAGCGATTTCTGCGCGTCGAACTGCGCCTGCAGTGCGTCGCGCATATGTTCCAGATGCTGGCCCAGCAGGCCGATCTCGTCGTGGCGCTCGGTGCGCAGCTCGGCCGAGAAGCGGCCCTGCGCCAGGTCGTTGGCAAAAATGCCCAGCTCGCGCAGCGGCCGCATCAGGCGCGAATTCAGCAGCGCCAGTATCAGCGCCAGCGAGACCAGCAGCTGCCCGCCCACGGTGGCGCCATAGAGCCAGCGCTGGCGCTGCAGCGCGGCGGCGGCCAGATGATCGTCAATCTCGACCTGGATCAGGCCGATCTTGGCATTGCCGCGGAAGATCTCGCGCTCGCCCCGGATGGTGTGGCCGAGCTGGCGCTCGGGAAACTTGGCTTCGATGAAGGGCAGGCCCTGGGAGGCATCGCTGACCCGCACCTGCACGACCTCGGGGGCCTTGGTGATGGCGGCCACCACCTCGCGTGCCGCCACGGCGTCGAGATTCCACAGCAGCTCGGGCAGGCTGCTGGCCAGCACATCCAGCTTGGACTGGAGTTCGCGTTCCTGGGTCTGCTGCGTCACCTGTGGCTCGCGCAGGCCGATCAGCAAGCCGCCCACGATCAGGGCTGGCAAGAGCAGGCCGATGCTGGCACCGGTGGCAATGGCGAAGAAGAGCGAGCTTGATGCTTTGCGGCTCAATCGGACCTCGACCGGTTGGGGTTGACTGCCGGGCCGTGCCGGCTTGAAGCCCCACAAGCCAACCGGCCCCGCCCGCAGTATCACTCAGCTACCGGCCCTCCGCCATGGCGCTGGGGCATGCAAGCAACGCCTGCTAGGGACCCACTGCCGACCCCCGTGGGCCGCGGCGGGATCTTTGCGGGATGCCGGCCAAGGCGCGGACCGCCGCCCAGACCGGTGTCTGGGCAAGGTTCGCAACGCCGGCCCGCGCCCGCAAAGGCCCGCCCCTTAGGGTTTGCGAGATAACGGGCCTGCACGGGCGTTGCAGCGCTCGGCTTCGGGCGGTGAGCCCGACCTTCGCGCTGCGCCTACGGCGCCGGCCCGTTCTCTCGCAAACGCGACCCACGGGGGTTGGCGGTGGGGTCCCTCGCCCCTTAAGGCGCGCAGGCCGCTTGCGTCAGCTGCCGGATCCAGTCGCTCACCATGGCGTTGGCCTCGCTGTGGTTGGTCTGCCGCCCGACCACCGGCATGGTCTGCCCCGCGCCGACATGGCTCATGCGGTAGAGCAGGATCGAGGTCTCGGGGCTGCGCGGATTGATGTCGTACTTGTAGCCCGCCTCGCCGGTGCCTACATAGGCCAGCGGCATCTTGCAGACGCCCCAGGTGTCGGCGGAGGCCGGCGAGCCCACGTTGTCGAAGCCCAGCAGCAGGCCGGACTGCGAGGCATAGCCGCGGTTGTTGTGGCAGTGCGCGCAGTTGATGTCCAGATAGGCCTTGGCACGCAGGTCCAGCGCCTTGCCGGCATCCTTCCAGTCGACTCCTGCGGGTGCATCGGCAAGGCCGCTGAAGCCGGCCAGCAGCTTCAGCTCGTCCAGCTGCAGCAGTTGGTTCTTGACGACGCCGGCGCCGTAGTCGTAGCTCTTGTTGAGGTTGCGTGGCTTGGGCCCGATCGGCAGGGTCGAGCCGCTGCCATTGCTGGCGGAGGCATGGCATTGCTGGCAGGTCTGCGAATTCGGCACCGCATAGATGAACTTCTGGGTGGCGCCGCTGTCCGGCACCAGCTCCATCGAGATGTACTTGCCCGCCGTGGTGAGGGTCGCGTCCTTCTGGTCTTCATCCCAGACATAGGGCAGGCCCGCCCAGTTGCCATCTGCCTGGCGCACCAGGATGCGGGTCTCGATCAGGCGGTGGCTGCTCAGGTCGATGCTGTTGCCCTGCGCGGTCTGCGTCTTCTGGCCGACGGCCAGCAAGCTGGCGTCGGTGCCGCTCGCCTTCGGGTAGTAGAAGGTCTTGACCAGGGCCGTGCCGACCGGGAAGTCGAGGGCGTCCGCGCCGTAGTTGATCTTCTTGCCGGGCGGCAGGTAGATGGCGCGCAGCTTGAACGAGTAGTCGGAGAACAGGGCCGCGTTCAGGTCGTAGGGCAGCAGCGCGCTGTTGAGCGTCAGCCGCGTGCCTTCGATGGTGGCGAGCCTCCATGCCGAGAGCTTGGCCGGCGCGGCGCCGGGCTCGTAGATCGTTGGCGTGGCCGGTGCCGGGGCGGGGGCCGGCGCAGGCGCAGGCGCAGGCGCAGGCGCAGGGCTGCTGCCACCACCGCCGCCGCAGGCGGACAGCAGCAGGGCCGAGCTCAGTAGAGCCACGGCGGCCCCGGCGGCCCAGGGGGCGGAGTTGGGTTTGCTGGTGTTGGTCATGACGGGTCTTTTGAAACAGGAAAAGGGGGCTCGACGAGCACCCCTTGTGGATGGGCGGGCGCGGGCGCTCAGGGCAGCCCGGTCACGGCGGGCAGCGTGATGACGCAGTTCATGCGGGCGGGGCTCGGGAAGTCCGGGTTGCCGCCGGCCAGCAATGCCAGCAGGTTCAGGTCGATGTTCTCGTACGAAATCACGGCGCCGGCGGGCGCGCTGATGTCGTTGCTCTTGGAGCAGACCTGCAGATTGCCGGCATAGCTGCCGCCGCTGCCATTGACCTGCACGCCGCTGCCGGTGGCGGGATCGACGATGCCGTCCCACATGACGGCGGGGAAGTTTTGCGGCTGCGGGAAGGCCTTCAGCGTGGCGAAGAAGCCCTGCGTGAACTGGCCCAGGCCGGCCGGATCTGCAAACGCGCCGCCAGGCGTGGCACCGAAATCGCTGACCTTGTTGTTGTGCACGTAGATGCCGCGCTCGTAGGGGTCGTAGACCTTGCCCTGGTCGTCCTTGGTGGCCGGGTTGAAGGGGATCTGTGCCGCTATCGCCGAGGTGATCAGCACGCCGGTGGTTTGGTGCTTGGTGATGGTGTTGCCATGGACCTCGGTGTTCTGCGAGGCCAGCACCATCACGCCGGTGCCGGGGGGGATCGTCAGCACCAGGCCCTGCGCATTGGCGGCCGGCGGCAGGTTGTTGTTCACGATGGTGTTGTTGCGCACCACCACGCCGCTGGTGTTGAGGAAGCGCGTCGGGCCGGGCAGGGCGAAGACCAGGATGCCCCCGGTGTTCTCGTGCACGTTGTTGCCTTCGACGATGGCGTTGTGCGAGTTCTCGATCTCCACGCCGGCGACGTTGTAGTACACGTCGTTGTTGGTCACGCGGATATTGGTCGACTGGCCCACATAGACGCCGGCATCGCGGCTGCCAACCACGATGCTGTTGGTCACCAGGATGTTGTCGCTCTTCACCGGGTAGAGGCCGTAGGCCATGGTCGAGGTCTTCTGCGGATCGGTCACCCACTCGGCGCGCATCGTGTCCATCACGATGTTCTTGGAGTTGGTGATGAACAGCGCATTGCCCGACGCATCCTCGATGGCGAACTTCTTGAAGCTCACCGTGTCCAGGCTGCTGGCCGACAGTCCGTTCTGCGTCAGCGCCGTCTTGAACGAGAGGATGGTGTCCTTGCTCGGGTCCTTGCCGTTGCCGGCGCCCAGCATGGTGATGTTCTTCTTGCCCGAGAGCTGCAAGGGGCCCAGCATGGTGAACCGGCCGGCCGGCATGGTGATGGTGTCACCGTCCTTGGCGGCGAGCAGGATCGCGTTCAGGTCCAGGTCGTTCATCTTGGCCGCCGTGACGATGGTGCCGGCCACTTTGACGCTGAAGCTCACCGTTACCGGCGTGGCAGCCAGCCAGGCCGCGTTGCCCGCCTGCGTGGCCTCCACCGAGCAGGTGCCGGCGGATACCAGCACCAGGGTGCTGCCGCTCAGCGTGCAGACGGCGGCGGTCTTGGACGCCAGGCTGACCGGCAGGCCGGAGCTGGCCGTGGCGCTCAGCGCGGCCGCGGCCGTGCCCATGGTCTGGGTCGCCGGCGCGGCGAAGCTGATGGTTTGAGTCTGCGGTGCAGGGTCGCTTCCGCCGCCGCAGCCCGCCAGCGCCGCGGCGGTGAGCATGGACAACAAAAGCGCGAATTTGGGGTCGCGATGCAAGGGCATGGGTGATTTCCTGTGTCTAGAAGACGCCGCCGCGGCGCGCTGGGCTCAGCCCGAAGCGGGCGCGCGCATTAGCAAATGTCAAAACTGGCACGAGGATGGTGCATGATTGCGTCTGCAAAGAATTGACCCCGGCAGACATTCATTTAACTCCCGCGGACATGCGGGTATTCACCGAATTCCGCTCAACGCCTAGATTCATGCCAGCGCTGATTCGCTCCGTTGCCCTGCAGGATTACGAATGGGCGGCCCAGGCCGTGGCAGTCGATCCATATGCGCAGATGAAGCGCCTCGGTCTGGTATTGGAGCAGCCGATCTCGGGTGATGAATTCATCCCGTACCAGCTGTTCGTGCAACTGCTTGAAAATACCGCCGAGGCGGGACGCTGCCCCGATTTTGGTTTGCGCATGGGGCAGGGGCCGGATGAATATTTCGAAGGGCCCGTGGTGGTGCTGATGCGGCATGCCAATACCCTCAGCGAGGCGCTGGCGCTGATTACCCAATATGGGCATGTGTACAGCACGGTGTTTCAGCCCACACTCGCGCCGGTGCGCGGGCAGGCCGGGATGGTGGATTTGATCCTGACGGTGAACGATGGCCGGCCGGCGAGTTTCAAACAGGTCACCGAATACATTCTGGTGTCCTTGGTGCGGGCCCTGAGATTTGCGCGCGAAAGCCGCGGTGATGATTTGCTCGTGATGTTTCCGCACGAGGCGCTGAGCGCCGCGGACAAGTATCAGGCCTATTTCTCCTGCGAGTGCAGATTCAATGCGCCGTTTGCGGCCATTCGTATTGCCGAGGCGGAGCTGAAGCGCCCGCTGCCGGGGCGGAACGAATTGCGCATCAAGATGGCAACCAGTTATATCGACAGCCGTTTCCCAAAATCGGGCGAGCTGGTATCGGAAGGCGTGCGCCGCCTGCTGCGCCAGCGCCTTGGCATGGGGCGCGTGAAGCAGGCCGATATCGCCGCGGAGTTGTCCCTGCACGAGAAAAGCCTGCAGCGCCGGCTGGCCAGGGAGGGGTGCCCGTTTCCGCAGCTGCTGGACGAGGCGCGCCGTGACTATTTCGTGGAGCTGCTGCGCCAGTCCGCGCGGCCCAGCCTGGCGCAAATTGCGCTGATGCTGGGCTACTCGGAGCAGGCCGCCCTGTCGCGCAGCTGCCAGCGCTGGTTTGCCTGCAGCCCCAGCGAGCTGTTGCAACGTCACTGAGCGGGCTCGCGGTTCCCGCCGAGGGGCTAATTCGCCCCGGGAGTGCTGCCTAAAGCAGCGCCCGGCCGCCGCAGCGGGCGGCCGGGCCGCGACAATTGAGGTTTGGCGCGCCCGGGCGGCGCCGCTGGCTGGCCGGGAGGCCTGTTTTCTTCATCCACCACTTGCAGACAGGTTTGCAAGTCCTTCTTTTTGAACAACTTTTATTTGCGAGCTCTCGCAGCTATCGTTTCTAAGTAGTTGATTTCATTGGGAAAAAACGCGATTTGCCTTGACCTGCGGCGGTTGCGTAAGTAAAGTGGGAAAAACTGTCATTTGGTGGGTCGCTGTGGCGAATTTTGTGTTTCAAGGGGCGAGTGCCTTGGCGATGGACGCCAAGGGGCGTTTGTCCGTCCCTACACGCCACCGCGAGGTGCTGCAGGCGCTGTGCGCCGGCCAGCTCACCCTCACCAAGCACCCCGAGGGCTGCCTGATGGTGTTCCCGCGTCCGGCCTGGGAAAACTTCCGTGATCGCATCGCCGCCTTGCCGATGTCGGCCTCGGGCTGGAAGCGTGTGTTCCTGGGCAATGCCCAGGACGTCGAGATCGACAGCGCGGCGCGCATCCTGATCGCGCCCGAGTTGCGCGCCAGTGCCGCGCTGCAGAAGGACGTGATGCTGCTGGGCATGGGCAGCCATTTCGAACTCTGGGACGCGGCCGCCTATGCGGCGCACGAGGCCCAGGTGATGCAGTCCGAACTGCCGGACGCACTCAAGGATTTCAGCTTCTGATGAGCGAGATGACGACGCCTGCCTTCTCGCACACCACCGTGCTGCTGCACGAGACCGTGGACGGGGTGCTGAACGATCCCAACGGCATCTATGTGGACGGCACCTTCGGCCGCGGCGGCCATTCGCGCCTGCTGCTGGAGAAGCTCGGGCCGCAGGGGAGGTTGATCGCGATCGATCGCGACCCCGAGGCCATCGCAGCGGCCACCACCGGCGAGACGCGGGTCACGGACCCGCGTTTTTCTATCTGCCACGCCCCTTTTGCCGACATGCGCGCCCAGCTCGAGGCCCTGGGCATCCAGCGGGTGCACGGCGTGCTGCTGGACCTGGGCGTGTCGAGCCCGCAGATTGACAACCCCGCGCGCGGGTTCAGCTTCCGCTTCGAGGGGCCGCTGGACATGCGCATGGACACCACGCGCGGCGAGAGTGCCGCCGATTTCCTGGCGCGTGCCGATGAGCGCCAAATTGCCGAGGTCATACGCGACTATGGGGAAGAACGGTTTGCTGCACAGATTGCAAAGGCGCTTGTTGCTCGCCGGGAGAGCGGGAGTGCTGTTCGAAGCACTGCCGAGCTTTCCCAAGTCGTGGCTGGTGCAGTCAAAACCCGCGAACCGGGCCAGGACCCTGCAACGCGCACATTTCAAGCGTTACGGATTTACGTCAACGCCGAGCTTGAAGAGCTCGAGCAGGGGCTGAACGCGGCCCTGCAGATGCTGCTGCCCGGCGGGCGCCTCAGCGTGATCAGCTTCCATTCGCTGGAAGACCGCATCGTCAAGACCTTCATCGCCTCGCATAGCAAGGAAGTGGTGGACCGGCGCGCCATGTTCGCCGCACCCAAGGCGCTGGCGCTGACGGCGCTGGGCCGCATCAAGCCCAGCGAGACCGAGGTGCGCGCCAACCCGCGTTCGCGCTCGGCCATCCTGCGCGTGGCCGAACGCACCGATGCGCCGCTCGAGCCCGCACCGGCGCAGGACGCCAAGGCCGCCAGGCGCAAGGGAGCGAAGCGGTGAGCCGCATCAACTTCCTGCTGCTGCTGGCGGTGCTGCTGTCGGGCCTCTACATGGTGCGTAACGCCTATGAGGCGCGCCGCCTGTTCACCGAACTGGACCGCGCCCAGACCGAGGCGCGCCGCCTCGATGCCGATTACCAGCGCCTGCAGGCCGAGCGCCATGCCCAGGCCACCAATCTGCGCGTCGAGCAGGTGGCGCGCGAGCGCCTGCGCATGCGCGCGATCACGCCGGCCATTACGCAAACCGCTACGCAAACCGCGGGCCAGGCGCTGGACGGTGGCACGGCGCGTGCCGCCTCGGCGGCCATCGCCGGAGGCACGCAGTGATGAAGTTCAGGCGCAACTCCGCCGCCGCCAGCGGCGCGCGCGCCCACAACACGCGCAGCGTGAGCTATTCCACCAGCCCGCTGCTGGCCTCCAAGACCCCGCCCTGGCGCTCGCGCTTTCTGGTCGCCCTGGTGGGCCTGGCCTTTGCCGGCCTGCTGGCGCGCGCCGCCTACATCCAGGTGATCGGTGAGGAGTTCTTCCAGCGCCAGGGCGAGGCGCGCTACGCCCATACCGTGGAGCTGCCCGCCAGCCGCGGCCGCATCAACGACCGCAGCGGCCAGGTGCTGGCCAGCAGCGTGGCCGTGCCCTCGATCTGGGCCTTCCCCAAGGAGGTCGACAGCGATCCGGCCAAGCGCCGCGAGCTTGCCAGGATCCTCGGCATCAGCCAGCAGCAACTGGAAAAGCAGCTGGACCCGGCCACGCGCTTCGTGTTCCTGCGCCGCCAGGCCGACGACGACACCGCCGCCCGCATCAAGGCGCTCAATCTCAAGGGCGTGTTCCAGGATCGCGAGTACAAGCGCCAGTATCCCGAGGGCGAGGCGGCCGCCCATGTGGTGGGCTTCACCAATCTGGAAGAGAAGGGCCAGGAGGGCATCGAGCTGGCCTTCCAGAAGGATCTGCAGGGCCGCGATGGCTCGCGCGCCGTGGTGCGCGACCGCCTGGGCCGCGTGGTCGAGGACATGGGCGAGCGCGTGCCGCCCGCCAACGGCCGCGACATCGATCTCTCCATCGACGCCAAGGTGCAGTTCTTCGCCTACCAGCGCGTGCGCGATGCGGTGGCCGAGCACAAGGCCAAGGCCGGCTCGGTGGTGGTGCTGGACGTGCAGACCGGCGAGGTGCTGGCGCTGGCCAACTTCCCCAGCTACAACCCCGGCGAACGCAAGAACCTCAGCGGCGAGCAGCTGCGCAACCGCGCGCTCACCGATGTGTTCGAGCCCGGCTCGACGATGAAGCCGCTGGTGATGGCGCTGGCGCTGGAGACCGGCCGCGTCACGCCCCAGACCCCGATCGACACCGCGCCCGGCCGCATGACGGTGACCGGCTCGGTGATCACCGACGCCCACCCGCATGGCGTGCTCACCGCCGCCGAGGTGATCCAGAAATCCTCCAACGTCGGCATCACCAAGCTGGCCCTGCAGATGCAGGCGCGCGAGATGCACGAGATGTTCACCGCCATCGGCCTGGGCCAGCGTCCGCAGATCAACTTCCCCGGCACGGTGACCGGCAAGCTGCGGCCCTACAAGAGCTGGCGCCCGATCGAGCAGGCCACCATGAGCTATGGCTACGGGCTCTCGGCCTCGCTGCTGCAGCTGGCGCGCGCCTACACCGTGTTCGCGCGCGACGGCGAGGTGATCCCCATTTCGATGATGCACCAGACCGCCAAGGAGCCGGTGCATGGCATCCGCGTGTTCAGCGAGAAGACCGCGACCCAGGTGCGCGAGATGCTGCAGATGGCCGCCGGCCCCGGCGGCACCGCGCCGCAGGCGATGGTGAGCGGCTACAGCGTGGGCGGCAAGTCCGGCACCGCGCACAAGCAGGAAGGCAAGAGCTACGCCGGCCACAAGTACCGCTCCTGGTTTGTCGGCATCGCACCGATCAGCAAGCCGCGCATCGTGGTGGCGGTGATGGTGGACGAGCCCAGCAACGGCGTCTACTACGGCGGCGCGGTGGCCGGCCCGGTGTTCAGCCAGGTGGTGGCGCAGAGCCTGCGCCTGCTGGGCGTGCCGCCCGATCTGGAGGTGAAGCCGCAGATCGTCGCCAGCGGCAAGCTGCAGGCGGTGGAGGAGAGCTTCTGATGGCCCACCCGTCGCGCATCCACAGCCCCCTGCTCGCCACACGCACGCCGCTGTGGCGTTCGCGCTTTCTGCTCGTGCTGGTGGGCCTGGGCTTCACCGGCCTGCTGGCGCGCGCCGCCTATGTCCAGGCGGTGGACCATGCCTTCTTCCAGCAGCAGGGCGAGGCGCGTTATCTGCACAAGCAGGAGCTGCCCGCCAGCCGCGGCCGCCTGATCGACCGCAGCGGCCAGGTGCTGGCCAGCAGCGTGGCCATGCCCTCCTTCTGGGCCATCCCGTCGGAGCTGGACGGCGACGCCGCCCAGCGCGCCGCGCTGGCCCGTGCGCTGGGCATGAGCGACGCGGATCTGCACGCCAAGCTGGACCCCGCGCACCGCTTCGTGTGGTTGCGCCGCATGGTCGACGACGGCATGGCCGAGCAGGTGCGCGCCCTCAAGCTCAAGGGCGTGTTCCAGGAGCGCGAATACCAACGCCGCTATCCCGAGGGCGAGGCGGCCGCCCATGTGGTGGGCTTCACGAATGCCGACGAGCGCGGCCAGGAGGGCCTGGAGCTGGCCTTCGAATCCGCGCTGCAGGGCCGGGACGGCCTGCGCGCCGTGCTGCGCGACCGCCTGGGCCGCGTGGTGGAGGACCAGGGCGCCCATGTCGACGCGGTCAACGGCCAGGACATCGAGCTGGCCATCGACGCCAAGATCCAGTACTACGCCTACCAGCGCCTGCGCGACGCGGTGGCCAAGCATGGCGCCAAGGCGGGCAGCGCGGTGGTGCTGGATGCGCGCAGCGGCGAGGTGCTGGCGCTGGCCAACTACCCCAGCTTCAAGCCGGACGAGCGCAAGCAGCGCGGCGGCGAGCAGCTGCGCAACCGCGCGCTCACCGATGTGTTCGAGCCCGGCTCGACCATGAAGCCCTTCATCGCCGCGCAGGCGATCGAGTCGGGCCGCGTCACGCCCGCCACCCGCATCGTCACCGCGCCCGGTTTCATCACCATGGCCGGCCACCGCATCAGCGATGCGCACCCGGCCGACGTGATGACGGTGGCCGAGGTGATCAAGAACTCCAGCAATATCGGCACCCTCAAGATGGCGCTGCAAATGCCGCCGCGCGAGATGCACGAGCTGTACAGCGCCATCGGCCTGGGCCAGCGCCCGCAGATCCAGTTCCCCGGCGCCGTCACCGGCAGCCTGCGGCCCTACCAGAAGTGGCGGCCGGTCGAGCAGGCCACCATGAGCTATGGCTACGGCCTCTCGGCCTCGCTCTTGCAGCTGGCCCATGCCTACACGGTGTTCGCGCACGACGGCGAGCTGCTGCCGCTGAGCATCCAGAAGCTGCCCGCCGGCGCCCCGGTGCAGGGCCGGCGCGTGTTCTCGCCGCAGACCGCCGAGACGCTGCGCCAGATGCTGCAGAGCGTCACCGAGCCCGGCGGCACCGCGCGCGAGGCCCAGGTGGCCGGCTATGCGGTGGGCGGCAAGTCCGGCACCGCCTACAAGCAGGTCGGCCGCGGCTACGACAAGAGCAAGTACCGCGCCTGGTTCGTGGGCCTGGCGCCGATCCAGCAGCCGCGCATCGTCGTCGCGGTGATGGTGGACGAGCCCAGCATCGCCGGCCATGCCGGCGGCCATGTGGCCGCGCCGGTGTTCAGCGAGCTGGTGGCGCAAAGCCTGCGCCTGATGCATGTGCCGCCCGCCAAGCCCGAACTGCTGGCCTGCGGCCTCGGCAACAAGGACCACAAGACATGCTGACCCGACTCAAATCACCCGAAGCCGCGGCCCGCTGGCTGCAGGAATGGACCACCGGCGCGCTGCGCACCGACAGCCGCGCGGTGGCGGCCGGCGATGCCTTCATCGCCTGGCCTGGCTATGCCAAGGACGGCCGCGGCTATGTGGCCGCTGCCATCGCCGCCGGCGCCGCCACCTGCCTGGTGGAGGAGGAGGGCGTCGACGCCTACGGCTTCACCGATGCGCGCGTGGCCTCGCTGGCCGGGCTGAAGGCCAAGACCGGCCTGATCGCCGCCGCCTACTACGGCGAGCCCAGCAAGCAGCTGGCGGTGATTGCCACCACCGGCACGAATGGCAAGACCTCCACAGCCTGGTGGACGGCCCAGGCCCTGAGCCTGCTGGGCCAGCGCTGCGGCGTGGTGGGCACGCTGGGGGTGGGCGAGCCGCCCATCCCGGGCAGCGCGGGCAGCGGCAAGCCCGCCGACATCAGCTACACCGGCCTGACAACACCTGACCCCGTGCTGCTGCAGGCGGCCTTCAAGCGCATGGCGGGGCAGGGCTATGCGGCCTGCGCGATCGAGGCCTCCTCGATCGGCATCAAGGAGCACCGCCTCGCCGGCACCCAGCTGCGCGTGGCCCTGTTCACCAACTTCACCCAGGACCATCTGGACTACCACGGCAGCATGGACGCCTACTGGGCCGCCAAGCGCGAGCTGTTCGACTGGCCGGGCCTGCAGGCCGCGGTGCTGAACCTCGACGATGCCAAGGGTGCCGAACTGGCCAAGGAGCTGACCGGCAAGCTGGACGTCTGGAGCTATGGCCTGAACCGCAGCGATGCGCGCCTCTCGGCCCATGCGCTGCACTACCGCGCCGCTGGCCTGGCCTTCACCCTGAAGGAAGGGACCGAAGAGCTGCTGGTCGAGACCGGCCTGATCGGCGAGTACAACATCTCCAACCTGCTGTCGGTGATCGGTGGCCTGCGCGCACTCGGTCACGGCCTGGCCGATGTGGCCCGCGTGGCGGCCCTCGTCACCCCCGTGCCCGGCCGCATGCAGCGCGTCGGCAATGGCCGCGAGCTGCCCGAGCTGGTGGTGGACTATGCCCACACGCCCGATGCGCTGCAGAAGGCGCTGGAAGCGCTCGCCCCGCTGGCCGCGGCGCGCGGCGGCCAGCTGCACTGCGTGTTCGGCTGCGGCGGCGACCGCGACCGCAGCAAGCGCCCGCTGATGGGCGCGATCGCCGCCAGGCTGGCCCAGCGCGTCGTCATCACCAGCGACAACCCGCGCGGCGAGGCGCCCGAGCAGGTGCTGGCCGACATCGAGGCGGGCCTGGATGCGGCCGCGCCGCGCCTGGTGCTGGCCGACCGCCGCGAAGCCATCCAGCGCGCGGTGCTGGAGGCCGGCAGCCGCGACGTGCTGCTGGTGGCCGGCAAGGGCCACGAGGACTATCAGGAAATCATGGGCCAGCGCCTGCCCTTCTCCGATGTGGACGAAGGCCGTGCCGCCCTGATCCGGAGGGCCGGACTGTGAGCCACAACAACTTCACGCTCGGCCAGCTGCACGCGCTGCTGCTGCCCGCCGTGCCAGCGGCGCGCCTGCTGGGCGACCCGGAGCTGGCCATCCTGCGCGTGCACAGCGACACGCGCAGCCTGCAGGCGGGCGACTTCTTCGTGGCGCTGCGCGGCGAGCGCTTCGATGCGCACGACTTCCTGGCCCAGGCCAGGGCGGCGGGCGCCGTCGCGGCCCTGGCGGAGCGCGGCCTCGATGCCGATCAGGCCGCCGGCCTGCCCGGCATCGAGGTGCCCGACAGCCTCAAGGCGCTGGGTGCGCTGGCCAGTGCCTGGCGCGCGCAATGCCATCTGCCGGTGATCGCCGTCACCGGCAGCAATGGCAAGACCACCGTGACCCAGATGATTGCGAGCATCCTGCGCGCCTGGCTGGGCACGGCGGCGCTCGCCACCGAGGGCAACTACAACAACGAGATCGGCGTGCCGCTGACGCTTTTGCGCCTGCGCCAGGACCTGGCCCATTGGCACCGCGCCGCGGTGATCGAGCTGGGCATGAACCACCCGGGCGAGATCGCGCCGCTGGCCGCGATGACCCAGCCCACCGTGGCCCTGGTCAACAACGCGCAGCGCGAGCACCAGGAGTTTCTGCAGACGGTGGAGGCGGCGGCGCGCGAGAACGGCGCCGTCATCGAGGCCCTGGGCGCCGCCGGTGTGGCAGTGTTCCCGGCCGAGGACGCCTGCGCACCGATCTGGCATCGGCTCGCCGGCACGCGCGGCCACCTCAGCTTTGCGCTGCAGGGCCAGGCCGATGTGATGGGGCGCGCCGCCTGGGTGGATGCCGGGCATTGGGCGCTGGAGCTGCACACGCCGGCCGGCGATGCGCCGGTGGCGCTCTCGGTGGCCGGTCTGCACAACGTGCGCAACGCCCTGGCGGCGGCCGCCTGCGCGCTGGCCGCCGGTGCGCCGCTGGCCGCGGTGGTGCGCGGCCTGGAAGACTTCCGCCCCGTCAAGGGCCGCTCGCAGCTGCAGCAGCTGGAGCGCCAGGGCCGGCGCCTGACCCTGATCGACGACAGCTACAACGCCAACCCCGACAGCGTGCGCGCCGCCATCGACGTGCTGGCCGATCTGCCGGGCCTGTCCTGGCTGGTGCTGGGCGATATGGGCGAGGTGGGCAACGAGGGCCCGGCCTTCCACGGCGAGGTGGGCGCCTACGCGGCCGAGCGCGGCATCGCGGCGCTGTGGACCGTGGGCGAGGCGGCGGCCGACACGGCGCGCGCCTATGGCGTCGCCGCCAGACATTTCAAGTCAGTGGACGAGTTGGTGGCGGCCCTTGAGCAGGCGCCCCAGGTTCAGAACGTGCTCGTCAAAGGATCGAGATTCATGAAGATGGAACGCGTGGTCGCGGCGCTGCAAAAGGATGGGGGCGCCCATGCTGCTTAGTCTGGCCCAATGGTTGCAAGGCCTGTATCCGGACCTCGGCTTTCTGCGCGTGTTCCAGTACATCACCTTCCGTGCGGTGATGGCGGCGATGACCTCGCTGCTGATCGGCCTGGCCTTCGGCCCCTGGGTGATACGCCGCCTGACCGAAATGAAGATCGGCCAGCCGATCCGCGAATACGGCGTGCAACAACATCTGGCCAAGAGCGGCACGCCCACCATGGGCGGGGTGCTGATCCTGATCGGCATCGGCGTGTCCACGCTCCTGTGGTTCGACTGGAGCAACCGCTTCGTCTGGGTGGTGATGCTGGTGACGATGGGCTTTGGCGCGATCGGCTGGGTGGATGACTGGCGCAAGGTCGTCGACAAGAACCCCGAGGGCATGAGCAGCCGCGAGAAGTTCTTCTGGCAATCGCTGATCGGCCTGGTGGCGGCGCTCTACCTGGCCTTCAGCGTGTCCGAGACCTCCTTCCTGGGCGTGGTGGAGCTGTTCTTCCGCTGGGTCACGAGCGGCTTCTCCACCGAGCTGCCGCCCAAGGCCGACCTGATGCTGCCCTTCTTCAAGACGGTCAGCTACCCGCTGGGCGTGTTCGGCTTCATCGCGCTGTCCTTCTTCGTCATCGTCGGCACCAGCAATGCGGTGAACTTCACCGACGGCCTGGACGGCCTGGCCATCATGCCGGTGGTGATGGTGGGCTCGGCGCTGGGCGTGTTCGCCTACGTCACCGGCTCCTCGGTCTACAGCAAGTACCTGATCTTTCCCTACATCCCCGGCGCCGGCGAGCTGATGATCTTCTGCGCGGCGATGGCGGGGGCAGGTCTTGCCTTCCTCTGGTTCAACACCCATCCGGCCCAGGTCTTCATGGGCGATGTGGGCGCGCTCTCGCTGGGCGGCGCGCTGGGCACGCTGGCGGTCATCACGCGCCAGGAAATCGTGCTGGGCATCATGGGCGGCGTGTTCGTCGCCGAGGTGCTGTCGGTGATGATCCAGGTGAGCTGGTTCAAATACACCAAGAAGAAGACCGGCACCGGTCGGCGCATCTTCAAGATGGCGCCGCTGCACCACCATTTCGAAAAGTCGGGCTGGAAAGAGACCCAGGTGGTGGTGCGCTTCTGGATCATCACCATGCTGCTGTGCCTGATCGGCCTGGCCAGCCTGAAGCTGCGCTGAGGATGGCACGATGAAGCAGCTGATGGGACTCAAGGTGCTGGTGCTGGGGCTGGGCGACTCCGGCCTGGCCATGGCCGCCTGGGCCCTGCGCTACGGCGCCACGGCCGCGGTGTGGGACTCGCGCGCGCAGCCGCCGCAACTGGCGACGCTGCGCGAGCAGCTGCCGGCCGTCGAGTTCTTCCACGGCGAGCTGCCGGAGTCGGCGCTGGCGGGTGTGCAACTGGTGCTGAAGAGCCCGGGCCTGTCGCCGCTGGATGCGCGCCTGCAGCCGCTCTTGAACCTGGCACGCGCCACCGGCATCCCGGTGCAGGGCGAGCTGGACCTGTTTGCCCGCGCCCTCGCCGATCTCAAGGCCGAGCGCCGTTACGCGCCCGCGGTGCTGGCCATCACCGGCACCAATGGCAAGACCACCACCACCTGCATGACGGCCTTGCTGGCCGAGCGCGCCGGCAAGCGCGTGGCGGTGGCCGGCAATATCGGCCCCAGCATGCTGACCACGCTGGCGCAGGCGCTGGACCTGGAACCGGCCGAGTTGCCTGCAGAGCTGGTGGAGGCGCCCGTAGAGGCGCAAGACCTGACCCCGGTGGCCGATGAAACCCCGGAGGCTCAGCCCGAGCCCATAGTGGAGTTGTCCACCCTGGACGAGGTGGATGCGCTGCTGGACGAGCAGCCCCTGCCGATCAAGCCGCCGCCGCCCAAGGGTCCGGTGTTCGAGCACCTGCCCGAGGTCTGGGTGCTGGAGCTCTCCAGCTTCCAGCTCGACAGCGTGCAGGGCTTCGAGCCCACCGCCGCGGCGGTGCTCAACATCACCCAGGACCATCTCGACTGGCATGGCGACATGGCCGCCTATGCGCGCGCCAAGGCGCGTGTCTTTGGCGAGCACACGCTGATGGTGATCAACCGCGATGACGCCCTGGTGGAGGCGATGGTGCCGGCGCCGGTGCTGGTCAAGCAAGGGCGCGGCCGCGCCGCCAAGCTGCAGTCGCGCACCGTGCTGCGCTTCGGCCTGAACGCGCCCGATCATCCGGGCGACTATGGCCTGGTCAGCGAGGGCGGCATGGCCTGGCTGGTGCGCGCGCGCGAGGTCGACGAGACCCTCAAGCGCCGCAAGGATGAGGACGCGGAGGAGATCATCCTGCAGCGCCTGATGCCCGCCGACGCGCTGCGCGTGCGCGGCCGCCACAACGCCGCCAATGCGCTGGCGGCCCTGGCCCTGGCCAGCGCGGCCGGCTGCGAGCTGGCGCCGATGCTGCATGGCTTGCGCGACTACCGCGGCGAGCCGCACCGCGTCGAGTACGTGGCCAGCATCCGCGGCGTGGATTTCTATGACGATTCCAAGGGCACCAATGTCGGCGCCACGGTGGCGGCCATCAACGGCCTGGGCGCCGACCGCGCACCCGCCAAGCTGGTGCTGATCCTGGGCGGCGACGGCAAGGGCCAGGATTTTTCCCCGCTGCGCGAGGGCGTGGCGCGCCATGGACGCGCGGTGGCCCTGATCGGCCGCGACGCGGCGCAGATCGAGGCTGCCTTGCAAGACAGCCAGCTACCGATGCAGCGCCACGCCACGCTGGAGGCCGCCACCAGCTGGTGCCTGCAGCAGGCGCACAGCGGCGACAGCGTGCTGCTGAGCCCGGCCTGCGCCAGCCTGGACATGTTCCGCAACTACGGCCACCGTGCCGAGGTGTTCGTGGCCCAGGTGCATGAGCTGGCCAACGACGGGGGGCTCAGCTGATGAGCGAGACCCTGGGCCTGAAGAACCTGGCGGAGCGCCTGCGCGGCCTGTTCGCCAAGAGCGAGGCGAGTGCCGCCGATGTGCCGGTGCGCGACTGGGTGTCGACCTCGGCCGGCCAGCCCACCCGCATCCAGGGCTTTGACGTCACCCTGGTGTGGGTGGTGCTGGCGCTGATGGCCCTGGGCCTGCTGATGGTCTATTCGGCCTCGATCGCGATGCCGGACAACCCGCGCTTCGCCAAATACCTGCCGACGCATTTCCTCACCCGCCATATGGTGGCGATCGGCTTCGGCCTGGTGGCCGCGCTGATCACCGTGCAGGTGCCGGTGGCGAGCTGGGAGCGCTGGGCGCCCTGGATCTTCGTGATCTCGCTGGTGATGCTGATCGCGGTGCTGATCCCCGGCCTGGGCAAGGTGGTCTATGGCGCGCGGCGCTGGATCCCGCTGGGCGTGATGAACTTCCAGCCCTCCGAGCTCACCAAGCTGGCGATCGCGATGTACGCGGCCAGCTATATGGTGCGCAAGATGGATGTGAAGGAGAACTTCTTCCAGGCCGTCTGGCCCATGGTGGTGGCGCTGGGCGTGGTGGGGGTGCTCTTGCTGGCCGAGCCGGACATGGGCGCCTTCATGGTGATCGCGGCGATCGCGATGGGCATCCTGTTCCTGGGCGGCGTGAACGGCCGCATGTTCTTCCTCATCGTGGCGGTGCTGGTGGGGGCCTTCGTGCTGATGATCACCTTCAGCGAATTCCGCCGCGAACGCATCTTTGCCTACCTCAACCCCTGGGACGAGAAGTACGCGCAGGGCAAGGCCTACCAGCTGACGCATTCGCTGATCGCCTTCGGCCGCGGCGAGTTCTTCGGCCAGGGCCTGGGCTCCAGCCTGGAGAAGCTGCATTACCTGCCCGAGGCGCATACCGACTTCCTGCTGGCGGTGATCGGCGAGGAGCTGGGCTTCGTGGGCGTGGCCCTGGTCATCATCGGTTTCTTCTGGCTCTCGCGCCGGCTCTTTCACATCGGCCGCCAGGCGATCGCGCTGGACCGCGTGTTCGCCGGCCTCTATGCCCAGGGCATCGGCATCTGGATGGCGGCCCAGGGCTTCATCAATATGGGCGTGAACCTGGGCGCGCTGCCCACCAAGGGCCTGACGCTGCCGCTCTTGAGCTTTGGCGGCTCGGCGATCCTGATGAACTGTGTGTCGATCGCCATCGTGCTGCGCATCGACATCGAGAACAGACAGCTGATGCGCGGAGGCCGGGCATGAGCACGCGCCACCTCGTCATCATGGCGGCCGGCACCGGCGGCCACATCATCCCGGGCCTGGCGGTGGCCGAGGAGATGAAGCGCCGCGGCTGGAGCGTGAGCTGGATGGGCACCGAGACCGGCATGGAGAACAAGCTGGTGCCGGCCGCCGGCCTGCCGCTGGACCGCCTGGCCTTCGCCGGCATGCGCGGCAAGGGCTTCGCGCATGCCCTCACGGGCCTGTTCAAGTTCGCGCGCGCCTTTGTGCAGGCGCGCACCGTGTTCGGCACGCGCAGCGCCGACGCGGTGCTGGGCATGGGCGGCTATGTCTGCCTGCCCGGCGGCCTGATGGCCTGGCTGATGCGCAAGCCGCTGATGCTGGTGAATGCCGACGCGGCCATGCTGCTCTCCAACCGCGGGCTCAAGGCCTTTGCGCGCCGCATCGCCTTCGGTTTTGACGGCGCCGCCGCGGCCTCCACGCCCAAGGCGGTGGTCACCGGCAATCCGGTGCGCGCCGAGATCGAGGCGATCGCCGATCCGGCCCAGCGCTTTGCCGGCCGCACCGGCCCCTTGCGCGTGCTGGTGGTGGGCGGCTCGCTGGGCGCGCGCGCCATCAACGAGGTGCTGCCCAAGGCGCTGGCACTGTGGCCCGCCGAGCAACGCCCCAGCGTCACGCACCAGACCGGCGCCGCCAATTTCTCCAGCGTGCAGGCGGCCTACCAGGCCGCTGGCATTGCCTTGGATGAAAGGGCGGAGCTGCTGCCCTTCATCGACGACATGGCCACGCGGCTGGCGGACTGCGACCTCATCATCGGCCGCGCCGGCGCGGTCACGGTGAGCGAACTCTGCGCCGCCGGCGTGCCGGCGCTGCTGGTGCCGCTGGTGGTGTCGACCACCTCGCACCAGCGCGACAACGCCCGCTTCATGGCCCAGCACGAGGCGGCCCTGCATCTGCCGCAGCAGGAGCTGACGCCGGCCAAGCTGCATGAATTGCTGAGCGGCCTGAGCCGCGAGGGCTTGCTGGCGATGGCGCAGCGCGCGCGCGCGCTGGCCCGCCCGCGTGCGGCCTCGCGTGTGGCCGACGAACTCGAATCCCTGGTGAAGCCCTCATGAAGCACGCCGTCAAGCACATTCACTTCGTGGGCATCGGTGGCGCCGGTATGAGCGGCATTGCCGAGATCCTGCACAACCTCGGCTACACCGTGTCGGGCTCGGACCAGAGCGCGAGCGCCACCACGCAGCGCCTGGCACAGCTGGGCCTGCAGATCCATATCGGCCATGCCGCCGCGCATATCGCCGGCGCACAGGCGGTGGTGACCTCCACCGCGGTGAAGGCCGACAACCCCGAGGTGATCGCCGCGCGCGCCGCGCGCATCCCGGTGGTACAGCGCGCCGTCATGCTGGCCGAACTGATGCGGCTGAAGCAGGGCATCGCGATCGCCGGCACGCATGGCAAGACGACCACCACCTCGCTGGTCACCACGGTGCTGGCCGAGGCCGGCGTGGACCCCACCTTCGTGATCGGCGGCAAGCTCAACAGCGCCGGCGCCAACTCGGCGCTGGGCCAGGGCGACTACATCGTGGTGGAGGCGGACGAGTCCGACGCCTCCTTCCTGAACCTGCTGCCGGTGCTGGCCGTCGTCACCAATATCGACGCCGACCACATGGACACCTATGGCCATGACCTCGGCCGCCTGAAGCAGGCCTTTGTCGACTTCCTGCACCGCATGCCCTTCTATGGCGCGGCGGTGCTGTGCGGCGACGACGAGGGCGTGCGCTCCATCATGCCGATGGTCTCGCGGCCTATCGTCAGCTACGGCCTGGGCGAGCACAACCAGGTGCGCGCGGTGAATGTGCAGGCCCTGGCCGGTGGGCAGATGCGCTTCACGGTGCTGCGCCGGGATGAGAAGGGGGAGATGCCGGCGCTGGACGTCACCCTGAACCTGGCCGGCCAGCACAATGTGCTGAACGCGCTGGCCGCGATCGCGGTGGCCACCGAGCTGGAGCTGCCGGATGCGGCGATGCTGACGGCGCTGGCCAAGTTCGGCGGCGTGGGCCGGCGCTTCCAGCGTTATGGAGAGCTGCCCGCCGCCGATGGCGGCCGTTTCAGCCTGATCGACGACTACGGCCACCACCCGGTGGAGATGGCGGCGGTGCTCTCGGCCGCGCGCGGTGCCTTCCCCGGTCAGCGCCTGCTGCTGGCCTTCCAGCCGCACCGCTACACCCGCACGCGCGACTGCTTTGCGGACTTCGTGCGCGTGATGGGCGGTTTTGATGCGGTGCTGCTGACCGAGGTGTATGCGGCCGGCGAGGCGCCGATTCAAGGCGCAGACGCAGCGGCATTGCAGGCTGCGCTGCCGCTGGCGACCTTGGTTCCAGACATCGCGGCGCTGCCGCAAGCAATTGCCGACGCTACCCGCGACGGCGATGTGGTGATCGTGATGGGGGCGGGCACGATCGGGTCCGTGCCGGCACGCACGGTTGAACTGTTGACCACGAAGGAGGTCCGGCCATGAGCTTGGATCTGAATATCGACCCCAAGGCGCTCGGCAAGGTGGCCGTGCTGACGGGCGGCGAATCCGCGGAGCGCGAGGTCTCGCTGATGTCGGGCGCGGGCGTGCTGCAGGCGCTGCGCTCGCAGGGCGTGGATGCCCACGCCTTCGACCCCGCCGAGCGCGGCCTGCACGAACTCAAGAGCGAAGGCTTTGCGCGCGTCTTCATTGCGCTGCATGGCCGCCATGGCGAAGACGGCACGGTGCAGGGCGCCTTGGAGTTGCTGGGCATTCCCTACACCGGCTCGGGCGTGATGGCCTCCAGCATCGCGGTGGACAAGATCACCACCAAGCGTCTGTGGATCGCCGACGGCCTGCCGACGCCGCGCTACCTGAAGCTGCGCCGCGATGAGCTGAGCCGCGAGCGCGTGCGCAGCGTGCCCGACGAGCTGGGCCTGCCGGTGTTCGTGAAGCCGCCGCACGAGGGTTCGTCGATCGGCATCTCCAAGGCGGTGGGCTACTCGGACATGATGGATGCGGTGCAGCTCGCCGCCCAGTACGACGACGAGATCCTCTGCGAGGAATGCATCGAGGGCTGGGAGCTGACCTGCCCGGTGCTGGGTGAGGGCGATACCGCCGTGGCGCTGCCGGTGATACGCATCGAGGCGGTGGCCGGCAACTACGACTACCAGAACAAGTACTTCACCGACACCACCCAGTACCACATCGGCACCCTGCCGGCCGAGCAGGAGGCCGCCATCCGCGCCACCGTGCTGGCGGCTTACCGCTCGCTGGGCTGCCGCGGCTGGGGCCGCGCCGATCTGATGCTGCGCAAGAGCGATGGCCAGGTGTTCCTGCTGGAGATGAACACCTCGCCCGGCATGACCTCGCACTCGCTGGTGCCGATGTCGGCCAAGGCCGCCGGCATCAGCTACGAGCAGCTGTGCCTGTGGCTGCTGGCCCAGGCGCGCCTGGACGGCCGGGTGCCCGACATTCACGGCAGCAAGACCTGACCCTCATCGCTCACCATGCGCGCCCAGAGCCCCAACATCGTCACCACGCCGCCAGACGTCCGTCTGATGAACGGCGTGGCGGCGCTGTTGCTGCTGGGCCTGGCCGCCGCCCTGCTGGCGCTGGCGCTGCAGTGGCTGGTGCGCCAGCCGGTGTTCGCGATCCGTGCCATCACCGTGGAGGGCGATGTGGCGCGCAACAGCGCCGCCTCGCTGCGTGCCAACGCCCTGCCGCGCATGAGCGGCAGCTTTCTGAGCATGAATCTGCAGACCGCCCGCCATGCCTTCGAGGCGGTGCCCTGGGTGCGCAGCGCCACCGTGCAGCGCATCTGGCCCAGCCGGCTGCGGGTGCAGCTGGAGGAGCACCAGCCCGCGGCCTACTGGGAAACCAAGGCCGAGGGCGCCGACGCCGACAGCGAGGCGACCGTGGAGCGCCTGCTGGTGAACAGCTTCGGCGAGCTGTTCCAGGCCAATCTGGGCGATGTCGAGGACGAGGAGCTGCCGGTGCTGTCCGGCCCGGCCAACAGCTCGGCCCATATGCTGGCGCTGTGGCGGCAGCTGCAGCAGCTCAGCAAGCGGCTGGACGACGGCGTCGAGCGCCTCGACCTGTCCGGCCGCGGCTCCTGGCGCGTGCATCTGGACAAGGGCGCGGTGATCGAGCTGGGCCGCGGCAGCGATGCCGAGGTGCTGGCCCGCTACGCCCAGTTCGTCGCCAGCATCAACCAAATCACCTCGCGCTACCAAACTCCCTTGCTCTCGGCCGACCTGCGCCATGGCGACGGTTATGCGGTGCGGCTGCGCGGAGTATCAACCAACCCACCCGCGCCCAAGGGCGGAAATAAGAAAAGCTAAGGACCGAGCATGGCCAAGGAATACAAGGATTTGGTCGTTGGACTGGATATCGGCACCGCCAAGATCATGGCGGTGGTGGCCGAGGTCATGGGCAATGGCGAATTGCGCATCGCGGGCCTGGGCGTGGCGCCCTCGCATGGTTTGAAGCGCGGCGTGGTGGTGAATATCGACGCCACCGTGCAGTCCATCCAGCAGGCCCTGAAAGAGGCCGAAATGATGGCCGACTGCAAGATATCTAGGGTTTTCACGGGGATTACCGGCAGCCATATCCGCGGCCAGAACTCGACGGGCATGGTGATCGTGCGCGACAAGGAGGTCACGCCGGTGGACGTGGCGCGCGTGGTGGAAACCGCCAAGGCCATCAATATCCCCAACGACCAGCGCCTGCTGCTGGTGGAACCGCAGGAATTCGTGATCGACGGCCATGAGGTGAAGGAGCCCATCGGTATGTCGGGCGGGCGCCTGGAAGTGAAGGTGCATATCGTCACCGGCGCGCAGAGCGCGGCCGAAAACATCGTCAAATGCGTGCGCCGCTGCGGCCTGGAAGTGGACCAGCTGGTGCTCAACCCGAGCGCCTCCAGCCTGGCCGGCCTGACCTCGGACGAGCGCGATCTGGGCGTGGCCCTGGTCGATATCGGCGCCGGCACCACCGACGTGGCGATCTTCACCGGCGGCTCGATCCGCCATACCGCGGTGATCCCGATCGCCGGCGACCTGATCACCAGCGATATCGCGATGGCGCTGCGCACGCCCACCAAGGATGCCGAGGAAATCAAGGTCGAGCATGGCGTGGCCAAGCAGCTGCTGGCCGACCCCGCCGATCAGGTGGAAGTGCCGGGTTTGGGCGACCGCGCCCCGCGCATGCTTTCAAAACAAGCACTTGCCGGCGTTATTGAACCCCGAGTCGAGGAAATATTCTCGCTGGTGCACCAGGTCATACGTGAATCCGGGTATGAGGAGCTGCTGTCCTCGGGGATTGTGCTGACGGGCGGCGCCTCGGTCATGCCGGGTATGGTGGAACTGGCCGAGGACATATTCCTCAAACCCGTGCGCCGCGGCAACCCGACCTATAACGGCGCGCTCTTCGACATGGTTTCGAATCCACGCTCGGCGACCGTGATGGGGCTGCTGGAAGAGGCGCGTTTGTCGCGCACCCGGGGTTTGAAAGCGGCGCAGCAGGCGGGCTCGGTGAAGACGCTGTTCGGGCGCGCGAGGGATTGGTTTCTGGGGAATTTCTAGAGTTTCAGGTGGCGGGCCCGGGTGACCGTGGCGCCGAGGGTTCAAATGCCCAAGTTTCTGGGGCAAAGAGTGTAAAAAAAGGGTCATCCCTGTAGTTTTTCACTGTTGTCAAATGCACAATTGCTGAAGGAGGTATGTTATGGCGATCGAAATGATTGAAGAGTTTGACCAGGGCACGCAAATCAAGGTGATTGGTGTCGGCGGCGGCGGTGGCAATGCCGTCGAGCACATGATCAGCCAAGGCGTTCAGGGCGTGGAATTCATCTGCGCCAACACCGATGCCCAGGCTCTCAATCGTTCCAAGGCCGACCAGCTCCTCCAGCTCGGCTCCACCGGCCTGGGCGCGGGTGCCAAGCCCGAGATGGGCAAGGCGGCGGCCGAGGAGGCCGAGGCCCGCATCCGCGAGGCCATCCAGGGCGCCAACATGCTCTTCATCACCGCCGGCATGGGCGGTGGCACCGGCACCGGTGCCGCGCCGGTGATCGCCCGCGTGGCCAAGGAAATGGGCATCCTCACCGTCGGTGTGGTGACCAAGCCCTTCGAATTCGAGGGCACGCGCCGCACCAAGGCGGCCGACAACGGCCTGGCCGAGCTGGAAGCCAATGTCGACTCGCTGATCGTGGTGCTGAACGACAAGCTGCTGGACGTGCTGGGCGAAGACGTCACGCAGGACCAGGCCTTCGCGCATGCCAACGACGTGCTGAAGAACGCCGTCGGCGGCATCTCCGACATCATCCACATCCCCGGCCTGGTGAACGTCGACTTCGAAGACGTCAAGACGGTGATGAGCGAGCCCGGCAAGGCCATGATGGGCACGGCGCAAGCCACCGGCCCGGACCGCGCCAACAAGGCGGCCGACGCCGCCGTGGCCTGCCCGCTGCTGGAAGGCATTGACCTCTCCGGCGCGCGCGGCGTGCTGGTGCTGATCGCCGCCAGCCGTGCCAACTTCAAGCTGAGCGAGTCGCGCAATGCGATGAACACGATCCGCCGCTATGCGGCCGATGATGCCCATGTGATCTACGGCACCGCCTACGACGAAAGCCTGGGCGACGCACTGCGCGTCACCGTCATCGCCACTGGCCTGAGCTCGCAACGCGCCCGCCAGCAGGCGCCGCTGCAAGTGGTGCAGCAGCAGGCCACGCTGCGCACCGGCACCGACAATATGCCGGTGCTGACCCAGCCGGTGATGATGGGCCATGGTGCCCCCGGTGGCATGGCGACGCCCGCGGGCAATGCCATGAGCGGCAACGGCAACGACTTCGGCGGCATGAGCGTGCCCAGCGTCTGGCGCCATGGCCGCACCGCCGCGGCCAAGGTCGAAGCGCTGTCGTCCAATGGCATGGACGAAATCGAGATCCCGGCCTTCCTGCGTAAACAAGCGGATTGATGGATGACCGGGTGAGGGCCCAGTGAGGTCCTTTCTCGCCTGCATTGGCCTGCTGGCTTTCTGCCTGCTGGGCTTGGCCGCACCCGCGCAGGCGCAGCAGGCCGCTCAGGCCGGTCAAGCCGAACTGGCCGTCTCCGACTGGTCCCGCCAGGACCTCAAGGCCTGGTGGGCCGGCCTGCGCGCCATCGACGGCGCGCAGGGCGATCTGCCCGCCCATCTGCAACCGCCCAGCGATCCCAAGGCCTGGAAGCCGGTGCGCCTGCCCGATGTGCAGGAGACGCCGCGCGCCGGCACCGAGGAGCAGCCCGCCTACCAGATGCGCTGGTACCGGCTGCGTTACGAACCCGAGCACGAGCGCTGGCCCACCAGCCTGGCGCTCTATATGCCGCGCCTGGTCACGCTGGCGGCGGCGGTGCTGGTGCGCACCGACCAGGGCTGGCGCCCGGTGTTCGACAACCAGAACGGCGCGCGCGAGCAATGGGTGCGGCCGCTGTGGGTGGTGCTGCCCGCGGCGCTGAGCGATCTGCACAAGGGCAAGGCGATTGAGCTGGTGGTGGCGGCGCCGGTCTATACCGGCAGCCTGTTCGCCGTCTCCAGCGTCAGGCTGGGCCCGCGCGACGAGCTCGAGCCCGCCTACAACTGGCGCTGGGGCCTGCAGATCGGCGTGCCGCTGGCCACCGGCATGACGCTGGTCGTGCTGGGCGCTTTTGCCCTCAGCCTCTGGCTCAAGCGCCGCGACGAGCCCGCCTACCTGCTGTTCGCGCTGGCCTGCCTGGCCTGGCTGTTCCGCAATCTGCACTACTCGCTGGACATGCCCAGCACCAAGCTGGCGCTGGACTGGTTCTGGTGGGCCACCCATGCCTCGATGGCCTGGGTGATGCTGCTGATCTTCATGTTCGCGCTGCGTTTTGCGCATCGACGCTTTGCGCGCTTCGAGCTGGGCCTGGGTGCTTTTGTGCTGGCCAGCAGCCTGCTCTCGGTGCCGGTGATGGGGCGGCTCTATGACAGCGTGGTGGTGCTGCACCTGGCGAACGCGGTGGTGGGCGTGCTGGGCACGGCCTTCGTGGTGCGGGTGGCCTGGCGCGAGGGCAGCGCGGAGCTGCGCTGGATCTCGTTGAGCCTGATGGCCGGCCTGGTGCTGGGCCTGCACGACCTGGGCATGCTGGCGGGTTGGTGGGGCGCAGAGCATATCTATCTGATGCCCTTCTCCACGCTGATCGTGCTGGCCAGCTTTCTCTATGCGGTGCAGTGCCGCTACGTCGGCGCGTTGCGCCAGAACGAGTTTGCCAACGAGCAGCTCGCGCAGCGCCTGGTGGCGCAGGGCACGGCGCTGCAGAGCCAGCACGACCGGCTGCGCGAATCCGAGCGCCAGCAGGCCCTGCTGGTGGAGCGCCAGCGCCTCATGCAGGATATGCACGACGGCCTGGGCTCGTCCCTGCTCTCGGCCATGGTGGCGGTGGGGCAGGGCACGATGGAGCAGGACCAGGTGGTGGAGGTGCTGCGCGAATGCGTGGACGATCTGCGCCTGGTGATCGATTCGCTGGAGCCGGTGGGCCACGACCTGGTATCGCTGCTGGCCACCATGCGCTACCGCCTCGGCAAGCGCCTGCAGGCCGGCGGCCTCAAGCTCGAATGGGATGTGCACGACCTGCCCCAGCTCGACTGGCTGGAGCCGCCCGACGCCCTGCATGTGCTGCGCCTGATGCAGGAGGCGCTCAACAATGCGCTCAAGCATGCGCGCGCCACGCGCGTGCGCATCGTCACGCGCGATCTGGGCAGCAAGATCGAGATCCGCGTGGAGGACGATGGCGAGGGCTTCGACATCGAGACGGTGCAGCGCGGCCGCGGCCTGCGCGGCCTGCAGAAGCGCGCCAAGCATCTGGGCGGCAGCCTGCGGGTGGAAAGCAGCCCCGGCCATGGCACGGTGATGACGCTGCGCCTGCCGGTGAACCGCGATTCCCGCGAGCCGCTCGATGACCCGCCATCCGCATGAAAAACCCGAATCGGGGAGAATCCCGGCCATCATGCTGAAGCAAAGAACCCTCAAGTCGCTGACCCGTGCCGTCGGCGTGGGCATCCACAGCGGCCAGAAGGTCGAGATCACGCTGCGGCCCGCCGCGCCCAATACCGGCATCGTGTTCCGCCGCGTCGATCTGGCCACGCCGGTGGACATCCCGGTGCGCGCCGACACCGTCTGCGACACCCGCATGGCCACCACCATCAGCCCCGGCGGCGACCCCGGCGCGCCCAAGGTGCAGACCATCGAGCACCTGCTGTCGGCCTGCGCCGGCCTGGGTCTGGACAATCTCTACGTCGACATCAATGCCGACGAGGTGCCGGTGCTGGACGGTTCGGCCGCCAGCTTCGTGTTCCTGCTGCAGAGCGCCGGCATCGAGCTGCAGGGCGCGCCCAAGCGCTTTCTGCGTGTGAAGAAGGCGGTGGAAGTGCGCCAGGGCGAGGGCAAGCGCCTGATGTGGGCCAGGCTGGAGCCGCACCATGGCTACACGCTCTCCTTCCAGATCGAGTTCGACAACCCGGCGGTCTCCGCCACCGGCCAGCACTATGTGTTCGACATGGGCAGCGGCCAGTACAAGAAGGAGATCGCGCGCGCCCGCACCTTCGGCATGACCAAGGACATCGAGCTGATGCGCTCGCGCGGCCTCACCCTGGGCGGCGCGATGGACAACGCCATCGTGGTGGACGACTACCGCGTGCTGAATGCCGACGGCCTGCGCTACGACGACGAGTTCGTCAAGCACAAGATCCTCGACGCCATCGGCGACATGCAGGTGGCCGGTTATCCGCTGCTGGCGGCCTACACCTCCTTCAAGGGCGGGCATGCGCTCAACAACAAGCTGCTGCGCGCCCTGCTGGCGGACGAGAGCGCCTACGACATCGTCACCTTCGAGGACGAGGCCGCGGCCCCGCGCGGCTTCGCCGAGCTGGCGCCGGCCTGGTAAACAATGATCTTCCGCCTCCTCATCGGCCTGCTGATGGCCGCCAGCATTCTCTGCTTCGCGATGTACATCGGCACGCGCCAGGACATCTGGCGCCGCCGTGGCGTGCTCATCATCAAATGGACGGTAATCGCCGGCCTGGGCTTCTTCGCCGTGCTGGTGCTGGAGCGATTAGCCCTGCTCCTCTAGCGATTGGAGTTGCACCAGGCGCTGGTAGAGCCCGCCCTCCAGCGCCATCAGCTCGGCATGCCGGCCGCGTTCCACCAAGCGGCCATGGTTCAGCACCACGATCTGGTCGGCCTCGCGGATGGTGGAGAGGCGGTGCGCGATCGCCACGATGGTGACGCGGCCGCGCAGCGCCAGCAGCGCCTCGCTGATGAGCGCCTCGGTGGCGCTGTCGATGTTGGAGGTGGCCTCGTCCAGGAACAGGATGCGCGGCGCCGCCGCCAGCGCGCGCGCCATCGCGATCAGCTGCTTCTGGCCGGTGGAGACGCGTGCGCCACCCTCGCCCAGCAGGGTGTCATAGCCCTGCGGCAGCGTGCACAGAAAGTCGTGGATGCGTGCGGCCTTGGCGGCCTCGACGATGGCGGCCTCGCTGATGTCGCGCCCCATGGCGATGTTCTCGCGCGCGCTGGCCGCCATCAGATAGGGCTCCTGCGGCACCAGGCCCACGGCGGCACGGAAGGCCGCATCGGGCAGGCTCTGCAGCGCCAGGCCGTCGATGCGTATGCAGCCCGGCGCGCTGGCGTAGAAGCGCAGCAGCAACGACAGCAGGGTCGACTTGCCCGAGCCGGTGTGGCCCACGATGCCGATGAACTCGCCGGCCCGGATCTCCAGGTTGATGTCCTGCAGCACCGGGCGGCCCGGCGCATAGGCGAAGCTCAAGGCCTGCACGCTGATGGCGCCGCGCGTGACGCTCAGGCCGGCCTGGCTGGCGTCGTCGGCCACGCCCTCCTGCAGCAGGCTGCGCACCCGCGAGGCCGCCACCATGGACTGCTGCAGCTGGCCGAACTGCATGGTGATCTGGATCAGCGGCTCCACCACGCGCGAGATATAGCTGAGGAAGGCGTACAGAAGGCCCACCTCGACGCCCGACATCTCGCGCAGGCCGAAGCCGTAGATCACCGTCACCAGCAGCATCACGTTGAGCAGGTCGAGCGCCGGGCGCAGCAGCCAGGCATTGGCGCGCAGCTCGGCCACGCGCGAGCCCAGGTGCTGCGCGTTGATGCGGCCGAAGCGCTGCGCGAAGCGCGTGCCCGCGCCGGCCGCCTGCAGCACCGCCATGCCGGCAATGCTCTCGGCCATCTGGGCATTGATGTCGCTGCGCAGCTGGCGGGTGCGCTGCACCGCCGGCGCGCTCCAGCGCTGGTAGAGCCAGATGATGGCCACGCTGGCCGGCACCAGGGCCGCCACGATCAGCATCAGGCGCAGGTCCAGCCAGGCCATCGCCGCCATCGAGCCCAGCACCACGATGCTCGAATCGAGCATCACATAGAGCACCTGGCGGTAGAGCGTGTTGACGGCCTCGGTGTCGTTGGTGACGCGGCTCACCAGCTGGCCGGTGATGGCGCGGTCGAAGAAGGCCATCGGCAGCGCCAGCACATGGGCAAACACCTGCTCGCGCAGGCGCAGCACCGAGCGCCGCGCCACCCCGGCCATGCGCGCCAGCTGGGCATAGCGGATCCAGCTGGAGGCCCAGCCGCACAACATCAGGGTCAGCAGCAGGCCGGCCATGGCGCTCACGTCGAACTGGCGCGGCAGCAGGTACTGGTCGATATAGCGCTTGCCGAGCATCGGGCCCAGCGCCTCGAGGCCGGCGGCGCTCAGCAGCCACAGCAGGCCCCAGGCGAGCGAGCGGCGTTCCGGGCGCGCGGCCTGCATCAGCAGGCCCACGGCGGACCAGGGTGAGGGCTGTCGGGAGGGATCTTCAGAGTGCATCGATGCTGGCCTCCAGTTGCTGGTAGCGCCATTGCGTGGCGTACCAGCCGCCCTGCGCCAGCAGGCTGGCATGGTCGCCGCGTTCGGTGATGCGGCCCTGGCGCAGCACGGCGATCTGCTCGGCCTCCATCACCGCGCTGAGCCGGTGGCTGACGATGATGACGGTGCGTTCGGGGTGGCGCTCGCGCAGGGTTCGCAGATGGCCGAGGATCTGCGTCTCGGTGCCGGTGTCCACCGCCGAGAGCGCGTCGTCCAGCAGCAGGATGGGGGCCTCGCTGAGCAGGGCGCGCGCGATCGCGACGCGCTGGCGCTGGCCGCCCGAGAGCGTCACGCCGCGCTCGCCCACCAGGGTGTCGTAGCCCTGGGGCAGGGCGGCGATGTCGGCATGCACGGCCGCCAGCGTAGCGGCCTCGATGATCTGCGCCGGGCTCGCGTCGGGGCGGGCCAGCGCGATGTTCTCGGCAATGCTGGCGGAGAACAGGAAGGGCTCCTGCGGTACCCAGGCCAGCGCCTGGCGCAGCGCCGGCAGGGCGATCTGCTGCACCGGCAGGCCGCCTAGCAAGACCTGACCCCGGTCGGGCTCGAACTGGCGCAGCAGCAGGCGCAGCAGGGTGGACTTGCCGGCGCCGGTGGGGCCCACCAGGCCCAGGGTCTGCCCGGGCGCGAGCGCGAGCTCCACCCCGTCGAGCGCCGGGCGCGGGTTGCCGGGGTAGCTGAAGGCGAGAGCCGCGAAGGCCACGCCGGCGCTGCCTGACATGGCCGGCAGCGCCGCGCGGCCCTCGTCGCGCAGGCTCAGCGGCGCGTCCAGCACCGGCTGCAGGCGCGCCCAGGCGGCCCGCCCGCGCTCCAGCAGCGAGAGCACCCAGCCGGCCGCGAACATCGGCCAGATCAGCTGGCCCAGGTACATGGTGAAGGAGGTCAGCGAGCCGATGCTGAGCTCGCCGCGGGCCACCAGCCAGCCGCCCAGGCCCAGCGCGATCGCCACCGCGCTGGCCAGCGTCATGCCCACCGCCGGCTCGTAGGCGGCCTCCCAGCGCTGGGCGCGGTAGGCGGCCTCGCCGGCATGGTCGGCAAGCGCGTGGAACTGCCCGGTGCTGCGCGCGGTGAGCCCCAGCGCGCGCAGCGTGCGCACCCCGCTGAGCGCCTCCTGCACATGCTGGTTGAGGCCGGAAAAGCGCTCCAGCGAGGCCTTCCAGGCCTGGTGCACATGTTCGGAGATGCGCCAGAAGGCCAGCGCCATGAGCGGGAAGGGCAGCAGCGCGGCCAGGCCCAGGCGCCAGTCCACGCCCAGCGTCATCATGGCGACCACCAGCAGCAGGGTGAGGCTGCCGTCGAAGGCCGCCAGCAGGGCCTCGCCCGCGGCCATCTCGACGGCGTCGATGTCGTTGGTGGCCAGCGCCATCAGGTCGCCGGTGCGCTCGGCCTGGAAGAAGCCCGGGCCCTGCAGGCTCAGCTGGCGGTACAGCCGGGTGCGCAGCTCGCGGCCGAGCTCGTAGGCGGCGGCGAACAGCGCCAGGCGCCAGCCCACGCGCAGCAGATAGATCGCCAGCGCCGCCAGCAGCAGCCAGGCCAGCTCGCGCAGCAGGCCGCCGCCCTGCAGCCGGTGCGCCACCAGGCCGTCCACCACCTGGCCCACCTGGCGCGGGATCCACACGGTGATGAGGGCGATGCTCAGCAGCATCAGGGCCGAGGCGGCATAGGCGCGGCGATGCCTGGCCACAAAGCCGGCGATCAACTGGATCAGGGTCATGCGGGAGGGCGCTTGAGCGAGTCAGGAGGCGGATTGTGCCCGCTGCTGCTGCCAGGGCATGGCAGCAGGGCCGGTTGGCCAGGCGCTCAGCTCGCGCCCAGCTGGGCGTAGACCTGGCTGCCCAGGCGCGCCAGCTGTTCCTGCCCGAAGGGCCCGCTCAGCGCATAGCCCAGCGCACCGTCGATCCAGTAGAAGCTGCGCGTCAGGCCGGCGCCCTGGCCCTGCTCGGCAAAGCGGAAGGCGGTGGGCGCGGCGGCCTGGCCGGCCGGAGCAGGCGGGCTGATGGAGACATAGAGGGTCAGGCGTTGCCCCTGGGCCGATTCGTACATGAACTGGGCGCGCGCCGCGTTGTGATCGCCGCCGCCACCCTGCGCCTCGCCGGCGGGCAGCAGCCGGCCGCCCATCAGCGCGAAGCCGTCGGCGCGCAGGTCCGGCACGCGCAGCGGCTGGCCCAGGCGCTTGCTGAGCCACTGCACCAGATGCTCCTGCTGGTCGGCGCCCACCTCGACCGGGTGGCGGCGTTCGGGCTGGTAGAGCACATGGGCGATGGCGGCGTCGCGCACGAAGGCGGGCGTGCTGGCGCCGCTCGCCTGCGGCGGGCTGGCCCCGCCCGGCCAGCTGGCGTGGCCGTACCAGCCGCCGGCCAAACCTACGGCCAGCAGGCAGGCCGCCGCCAGACCCTGGCGCCAGAACTGCGCGGCATTGGCAGCGGCGGGCGCGGCCGGCTTGTGCAGGCGGCGCAGCAGCGCCGGCGGCAGGGGCTCGTCCAGCATCTCGGCGTGCAGGCCCTGCAGCGCGGCACGCTGGCTGCGCCAGGACAGCACGCGCTGGGCGTCATCCGGGTGGTTCTGCAGCCATTGCGCCACCTCGGCGGCCTCGTAAGGCGTCAGCTGCCCGTCCACATAGGCGTGCAGGGTGGCTTCGTCCATGTTCTTGATGGTATTCATGGCGCGGCCTTGTCGTTCACTTCACCACGCGCAGGGTGGCGCCGGCCGCGGGCTGCTCGTCATGCATCAGCTTGCGCAGGCGTTCACGGGCGCGCGACAGGCGCGACATCACCGTGCCCACCGGCAGCTCCAGCACCCGGGCCGCGTCTTCGTAGGAGAGTTCTTCCACGCACACCAGCAGCAGCACCTCGCGCGCCGCCGCCGGCAGCGCGGCGAGGGCGCGCTCGAGGTCCATGCGCTGCTGCCACTGCGGCTGCGGGTCATGCGCCGGTGCGTGCTCGTCCACATATTCCTCGTAGAGATGCTGGCGCTGGTCGCGCAGCTGGGTGAGGAAGTGGCGGTGCATCAGGGTCAGCAGCCAGGCGCGCAGCGCACCCTGCCGGTCGGCCGCGCCCGCAGCGCCCAGCTCGGGCCGCCACAAGGCCTGTTTGCGCGCGGCGCGCTCCAGCGTGTCCTGCAGCAGGTCGTCGGCGCGTGCCGCATCGCCCGTCAGCAGGCGCGCATAGCGCCGCAGGCGGGGCAGGTGCGGCAGCGTCTCTTCCAGCATGGGGCCAGGAACTCAGGGCGTGGCGAGGTGCCAGACCTTGTTGAAGCCGTCGCCGGTGCGATCGCCGGGCTTGGCATCCTTGCTCCAGAAGTACAGGGGCTTGCCCTTGTAGGCCCATTGCTTGGCGCCGTCGTCGCGGCTGATGATGGACCAGTCGCCGCTGGCCTTGGCGTCGTCGGCGGCCTTGAGGGCCGGCCAGAGGCCGATGCAGGGGCCCATGCACATGCTCTTGCCGGCGCCCGCGGTATCGCGGTCGAAGGTGTAGAGCGTCATCTGGTTGGGGCCTACCAGCACGCCGTCCGCCACGCTGGCGGGCGCTGGGGCCATGGTGGCGCAGGCGGCCAGGCTGGCGGCGAGCACGAGGGAGGCAAGGGGGAACAGGCGTGCATGCATGGGCATCTCCGTTGGTGGATGCCCAGTAAACACCTGGCGGGGCCGGTTTATTCCATGGCGCCGAGAAAAAAATCAGCGCGACAGCGCCAGCCTGAGCCCGAAGCCGATCAGGAACACGCCCGCCAGGCGCTGCAGCGCCTGGCCGATGGCGGGCCGCTGGCGCAGGCGCTCGCCCAGCCGGTGCGTCAGCAGCACCACCACCAGGCCGTAGGCGAAGGTGAGCGCCGCGATCGTCAACGCCATGGCGCCGAAGGTGAGCAGGCCCTGGTGCCGCAGCGGATCGACGAAGAGCGGGAAGAAGGCCATGTAGAACACGATGGCCTTGGGGTTCAGCAGGGTGATCAGCAGCGACTGGCGGAAATACTGGCTGGGCCGGATCTGCAGCACCGGTGCATCGCCCGGCTTGGCCAGCAGCATCTTCAGACCCAGCCAGCCCAGATAGGCCGCGCCCAGCCATTGCACCGCGGCAAAGGCGGCGGGATAGGCGCTCAGCAGCGCGGCCACGCCGGCCACCGCCAGCCACATCAGCACCTGGTCGCCCGCGATCACGCCCAGCGTGGCCGCCAGCCCGCCGCGCACCCCGCCCTTGCCGGTGGAGGTGATGAGGGCCAGATTGCCCGGGCCCGGGATGGCCAGGAAGATGATGATGGCGGCGACGAAAGCGCCATAGTCTGCGATGCCGAACATGGGTACTCCTGGTCAATACGTGCGTCCGCCCTTGAACTGCGCGTGCTGGCGCCGTTGCAGGGTGGTGCTCTTGCTCATGGCCTCGAAGGATACGCGCGCATGCGCATGCATGATGGCCAGGCCCAGCGCGTCGGCGGCGTCCTTGCCGGGTTCGCCGGGCAGGTTCAGCAGGCGCTTGATCATCGCCTGGATCTGCTCCTTCTTGGCATGGCCATGGCCGACGATGGCCTTCTTCATCTGCAGCGCGGTGTATTCCGACACCGGCAGGTCCTTGGACACCAGGGCAGTGAGCGCCGCGCCGCGCGCCTGGCCCAGCAGCAGGGTGGATTGCGGGTTCACGTTCACGAACACGATCTCCACCGCCGCGCATTGCGGCTCGTAGCGCGCCGTGACCTCGCGGATGCCGTCGAAGATGATCTTCAGCCGCGCCGGCAGGTCGCCGGTGGCGACCGCGCTGGTCTTGATGGTGCCGCTGGCCACATAGCTCAGGCGCGGGCCATCGGCGTCGATCACGCCAAAGCCGGTGGTTTGCAGCCCGGGGTCGATACCGAGGATTCTCATAGGGGGAGCTTGAAGTACCAACGCACGGAGTGGAAGAACACCGGCGCGGCGAAGCACATCACCGCGATGCGGTCGAGCAGGCCCACCGCGCCGGTGATGGAGCTGCGGTTGCCCCAGTAATGCACGCCGGCATCGCGCTTGAGCGCCTTCATCACCAGCGCGCCGAAGCTGCCGGCGCCGGCGGCGATGAAGGCCATCACCACCGCCTGGCCGACCTTGAAGGGTGTGATCCAGTAGAGCAGGGCGCCGACGAAGGAGGCGATCAGCACGCCGAACCACCAGGCCCGCATCGAGAAACTGCGGCTGATGCGGCGCGCCAGCGGCCGGCGGCGCAGCTGGCTGGCTGCCAGGTACTGGGCCATCTGGCCACAGCTCACGACCATCACCAGGAAGAACAGCAAGAAGGCGCCGCGCCCCTGGTAGCCGGGGAACTCCAGCAGCAGCAGGGCGGGTGCATGCGAGAGCCCGTAGACGCACACCATGATGCCCCACTGGATCTTGGCATTGCGCTCCAGGAAGCGCGCCGGGTCGTCGGCCATCGCGCTCACCACCGGGATGGCCAGGAAGCTATAGACCGGGATCAGCACCGAGAACACATCGAAGTGGCGCGTGCCCACCAGCACGTATTGCAGCGGCAGGATCACGAAGAAGGCCAGGATCAGGCTGCGGTGGTCGCCGCGGCGCGTGTGCATCAGGGTGATGAATTCGCGCAGCGCGAGGAAGGAGAAGACCCCGAACAGCAGCGTGGCGCCCACCGGGCCCGAGACCCAGGCGGCCCAGAACAGGCAGGCGCCGACCCAGACGATGTTGAGCTCGTGGCGGAAGCGCTGCCAGCCTTCCAGATCGGTCTCATCGTCCACACCGTCGTTGCGGCGCTTCAGCGAATAGACGAAGCCGACGATGCTGGCCAGCAGCAGCGCGCCGAACAGCAGCACGAACAGGAAGGCCACCTGCTCGGCGCTGTTGAGCGATTTGAGCCAACGCAGGGCGTTCATTCGCGCCACCCGCCCGGTTTCAGCGCCATCACCGCGGCGCGCGCGCGCTCCAGGAAGGCGCGCTTGTCTTCCTCGGGCTGCAGCTGCAGCGGCGCGCCGAAGGTGACGGTGCACAGGATCGGCACCGGCACGACCTCGCCCTTGGGCATGACGCGCTGCACATTGTCGATCCAGGTCGGGATCAGCTTGGCCTGCGGGAACTGCTCGGCGAGGTGGTAGAGGCCGGCCTTGAAGGCCTGCGGCTCGCCGCGGTTGGAGCGCGTGCCCTCCGGAAAGATCACCAGCGAGTCGCCCTTGGCGAGCGCGTCCACCAGCGGTTCGAGCGGGTCCTCGTCGGGGGTGCTGCGGGTGCGGCTCACATAGATGGCGTTGAAGACATCCGAGGTCAGCCAGGTCTTCAGCGGCGAGCCGGTCCAGTAGTCGCGCGCCGCGATCGGGCGCGTCTGCGCGCGCAACTCGCGCGGCAGCGCCGCCCAGATCAGCACCCAGTCGAAATGGCTCTGGTGGTTGGCGAAGTAGATGCGCTGCTCCGCCATCGGCGGGCAGCCCTTCCAATGGCCCTGGGCGCCGGTGATGAGGCGTGCCAGCGCGGCCAGGAACAGGCCGGTGGAGGCGGCAAGAGACATGGGGGGATTCTAGGAGGCCTGCAGCTCCACGCGGTTGCGCCCCTGGTGCTTGGCGCGGTAGAGCGCCTGGTCGGCGCGGCGCAGCAGCTGGTCGCTATCGGCGTCCTCGACCAGGTATTCGCTCACCCCGAAGCTGGCGCTCAGCGCGATCACGCTGCCATCGGGGCCGCTGAGCCGCATCGCCGCCACCGCGCTGCGCAGGCGCTCGGCCAGTCGCAGGCCATCGGTCGCGGCGCTGGCCTGGGGCATCAGCACCAGGAACTCCTCGCCGCCGAAGCGGCTGAGGTGGTCGGTCTCGCGCACATGGTCCTGCAATGTCTTGGCCACGGCGCGCAGGGCCTGGTCGCCCATGCCGTGGCCGTAGCGGTCGTTGATGCGCTTGAAATGGTCGATGTCGGTGGCGATGGCCACGAAGGCGGTTTGATAGCGCCGCGCGCGCTCCCACTCCAGCTGCAGGCGCTCCTGCATGGCGCGCCGGTTGGGCAGGCCGGTGAGCGCGTCCAGGCCGGCCTGCCGGCGCAGGCTTTGTAGCAGACGGATCGTCACCAGGAAGAAGAACAGGAAGTTGAAGGCCGCCGCGCTGACCAGGGTGAGCACCCAGGTGCTGGTGGAGATGGCGTTGGCGCCGACGATGTCCACGGGCACGCGGCGCAGGCCCTGCACCACGAAGAAGACATTCATGCCCAGCAGCGCCGCGGCGGGCAGGGTGGCGCACAGCGCGATGCGGAGGCCGAATTCCTGCACAAAGGCGGGGCGGGCAAGCCAGAAGGCGACCATCAGCAGCCCCGCATTGAAGCCGGACATGGCGGCCACCCGCGTGGGCGTGTCGCCCGGGCCGATCCACACCAGGGCCGGCAGCGCGACCGCGAGCATGCCCAGCCAGAAGCCGTCGCGCGGCGGCTGGCGCAGGAACACCAGCACGCCGCGCCCGGCCAGCGCCAGGCTCAGGATGGTGGCCAGGCTCGAACCCGTGTGGGTCAGCCAGGCCGGTCCATCGGGCCGCCACGCCACCAGCGCGGCCTGCCCTGCTGCTGTCAGGGAGAAGCCCAGCCAATGCAGCAGCGCGGGGCGCTCGTCGCGGTGGGTGGCACTGGCCAACGCCCACATCAGGGCATACAGGGCGAGTTGCAGGCTGGCGAGAAAACTCATGGCCGGCGGAGTATGGCAGGCGCGGGCGGGCGCTGGCGGATGGCCAAGCGGCGCCGGGCCGCTTGACTGGCCAGTTAGGCCGCCGACGCGGCCGACGCCGCCGACGCCGGCACCGCCGGGCTGCCCAGCCGCACGTCCCGCTCGGTCAGGCGCTTGGCCAGGCCGGTGGCCATGCGCGCCGCCTGGGCGTAGACGGTCAGCTGTGGATTGGCGCCGATGCTGGTGGGGAACACCGAGCCGTCGTGCACCGAGAGATTGGCGACCTGCCAATGCTGGCCGTCGGGCTGCACCACGCCCTGGGCCGGCGTGGCCGCCATCGCGCAACCGCCCATCACATGGGCGCTGCCGATGGTGGTGATGTAGGGCTCGTAGGGCAGGGCCAGGATGGCCTCCCGGGCCTGGTGCCAGCTCTGGTAGTCCTGCGCCTGCTCATGCGCCGGGCGCACGCTTTTGGCACCGGCGGCGAACTGGATCTCCACCATGCTGAGGTGGGCGCGGCGCGCGCCATCCAGCAGGTAGCCGTTGATCGGATAGTCCAGCACCGGGCTGCCGTCGCTATTGAGTTCGACCACGCCGCCGCCGGCCTCGGGGTGGAAGCCGTCGCGCAGCAGGCCGATCAGGATGCTGGTGTGCGGGAAGGTCTTGGCCTTGTCCACCAGGGTCCGGCCCATGCCGCCCAGATTGGTCATCGCAAAGCCCGGGTGCACCGGTGCGGTCTCGAGCTTGTAGCCGATCGCGCCGTCGATCGGCTGGGTGCGCAGGAAATGGTCGGAGAACACCGCCAGCGGCGCGCCGGCCCAGCCCTGCACCGGCTCGGGCATGACGGCGCTGCTGGCCACGGTGGGATGCAAAAAGGTGCGCCGGCCCAGCAGGTCGTTGGGGTTGGGCAGGCCCGAGCGCATCATCAGCGCGGGCGAGTTGATGGCGCCGCCCGCCACCACATAGTGCTTGGCGGTGATGCGGAAGGCGGGGCCGGCGTGGCTGCCATCGGCATGCACGGGCTGGCACAGCAGGCCGCTGATCTGGTTGCCCTTGAGCTCGAGCTTGTCGGCGCGCGTCTGCACCATCAGCGTGGCGCCCAGGTCCAGCGCCGTCGGGATGGTGGTCACCAGCATCGACTGCTTGGCATTGGTGGGGCAGCCCAGGCCGCAGGAGCCCAGGTTCCAGCAGCCCTTGACGTTGCGATGGATGGTGGGCGCCTTGATGCCCAGCTTCAGCGCGCCGCGGCGCAGCACGCTGTTGTTGGCATTCGGATCGGTGAGCCATTCGCTGATGTTCAGGCGCGCCTCGACCTGCTCGAACCATGGCTTCATGGCCTCGGCACCGCATTCCTTCAGGCCATAGATGTCGACCCAGTAGTTCAGCGTCTCCTCGGGGGTGCGGAAGGCGCCGGCCCAGTTCACCGTGGTGGAGCCGCCCACGCAGCGCCCCTGCAGCACCGGCATGGCCTGGTCGGCGGTCTTGCGGCCGCCGCCCTCCTGGTAGAGCTGGGCATAGGCGTCGGCCTCGAGCTGGCGGAAATCGCTGCTGGACTTGAGCGGGCCCTCCTCGACGATGGCAATCTTCAGCCCGGCCTTGGCCAGCAACTCGGCGGTGATGCCGGCGCCGGCGCCGCTGCCGACGATCACCACATCGCAGTCCAGCGAGGTGGGCAGGGGGCCATGCTTGCCCCCCAGCACCTTCCAGCCGCGTGCCAGGCCTTCTTTGATCGGGTCAACAATGCTGCTCATCAGGGAATCTCTCTCGGTCCAGGGTAGCCCACCAGCTGCCAGCTGGCCGCGTTGCTGAAGAACACCAGGCTGCTGAGGTCGCGCAGGGCGTGATAGATCTGCTGCTTGAGCCCCAGGCTGGACAGGCTCATGGCCTGCAGGCTGGCCTGCACATCGGCCACCGAGGCCGCGGCCCAGTCGCTGGTGAGGCCGGTCAGTGTGAACCGCCCGCCGCTGCTGGTGAGCAGGGACAGCAGCTGCGAAAGCTCGCCGCGCAGATGCGGGGGGAAGCCGGCGATATTGGCGTCCAGCTGGTCGAGGTGCGCGGCGAGCCGCGCCTCGCGCGCCGCCGCCTCGGCGGGCAGCAGGCCGTCGAACACCGCCAGCGCCACGGCGCGCATCAGCTGGCGCGCGGCCGGGCTGAGCTTGCCGTCGGCGAGCAGGCCAGGTTTGAGCAGGGCCAGGCTGCCGCCGGCCACCGCCAGCACCACGCCGGAGGCGATGCCCAGCTTGAGAAGGCTGCGTCTTTTCATGGCGTCATCATCAGACAATCTTTTTCAACAGGCCCAGCAGGCGTTCGAAGGTCTTGCCGTAGGGAGGATAGAACAGCTTGGTGCCGGCAAAGGCCGACTGGATGAAGACGGGCTTTTCCTTGCTGAAGGTGCGGAAGCCCCAGTCGCCATGGTAGGAGCCGATGCCGCTGGCACCGACGCCGCCGAAGGGCTGGTCTTCCTGGCCCAGGTGCCAGATGCAGTCGTTGATGGTGACGCCGCCGGCATGGGTCTGCTCCAGCACGCGCTGCTGCACCGCGGCGTCGCGGCCGAACCAGTAGAGCGCCAGCGGGCGGTCCATGCGGTTGATGAAGGCGAGCGCCTCGTCCAGCGAGTCGTAGGGCACGATCGGCAGCAGCGGGCCGAAGATCTCGTCCTGCATCACCGTCATCTCGGGCGTCACGCCCAGCAGGATGTGCGGCACCAGCTTGCGGCCGCTGACCTGCTCCTCGTGCGTGGTGATCAGCTGTGCGCCGCGCGCCTTGGCATCGGCCAGCAGGGCCAGCAGGCGCGCATGGTGGCGCTCGGTGGCGATGCTGGTGTAGTCGGGGTTTGCATCCAGGGTCGGATAGAGGCGGCGCACCGCGGCCGTCAGCTCGGCCACCAGGGGCTGGACCAGGGCCCTGGGCACCAGGGCGTAGTCGGGGGCCACGCAGGTCTGGCCGGCGTTGAGCAGCATGCCGAAGGCCAGGCGCTGGGCCGTCAGCTTGAGGTCGCAGGAGGGGTCGACCAGGGCGGGCGACTTGCCGCCCAGCTCCAGCGTCACCGGGGTCAGGTGTTGCGCGGCGGCCTGCGCCACCAGCCGGCCCACCGCGGTGGAGCCGGTGAAGAACAGGTGGTCGAAGGGCAGGTGGCTGAAGGCGCGGCCGACCTCGGCATCGCCGGTGATGACCTGCATTTCCTCGGGCTTGAAGAACTCGGCCACCATCCTGGCCATCAGGGCCGAGGTGGCGGGCGTCAGCTCCGAGGGCTTGATCATCACGCGGTTGCCCGCGGCCAGCGCCGCCATGGCCGGGGCCATGGCCAGGTAATAGGGGTAGTTCCAGGGCGAGAGCACGCCCACCACGCCCAGCGGTTGCGGCAACAGGCGGTTGCTGGCCGGCAGGAAGTGCAGCGCGGTGGGCACGCGCTTGGGCTTCATCCAGCGGCGCAGATGGCGCAGCGCGTGCTTGGCGCCGGACTCGACGGTGAAGACATCGGCCAGCAGGGTCTCCTGGCGCGCCCGGTTGCCGAAATCCTGCGAGATCGCTGCCGCCAGCTCTTCCTCATACTTGGCCGTCATGGCCCGGACGCGCTGCAGGCGGTCCTTGCGCACCGCCAGGCTGGGCATCATCTCGGCGCGGAAGGCCGCGCGCTGCTGCTCCAGAGCCAGGTGCAGGCGTTCTTGCAGGGACTGGTCCATCTCGTCGTCTCCTTGGGGTTCGCCCGAGGCTAACCGCAGAAGAGAGATGTAACCAGCGTGTAGTCCCTGAGATAGAGGGGGGCGTCTAGACGCCCAGGCGACACCGCGTTTAATGCCGGAAGTGGCGCACCCCCGAGAACACCATCGCGATGCCGCGTTCGTTGGCGGCGGCGATCACCTCGTCGTCGCGCATCGAGCCACCCGGCTGGATCACGCTGGTGGCGCCGGCGTCGACCACCACGTCCAGGCCGTCACGGAAGGGGAAGAAGGCGTCGCTGGCGACGGCCGAGCCCTTCAGCGTGAGGCCGGCGTTCTCGGCCTTGATGCTGGCGATGCGGGCCGAGTCGATGCGGCTCATCTGGCCGGCGCCCACGCCCAGCGTCATGCCACCGGCGCAGAACACGATCGCATTGCTCTTCACGTACTGGGCCACGGTCCAGGCGAACAGCAGGTCCTGCAGCTCCTGCGCGGTCGGCTGCTTGGTGGTCACCACCTTCAGGTCGGCGGCCTTGAGGAAATGGTTGTCGGCGGTCTGCAAGAGGATGCCCGAGCCCACGCGCTTGCTGTCCATCGCGTTGCGGCCCTGCAGCCAGGGGGTGTCGCCGCCCGGGGGCAGGGCGATCTCGAGCAGGCGCACGTTCACCTTGCCGGCGAAGATGGCGCGCGCTTCCTCGGTGAAGGCGGGGGCCATCAGCACCTCGACGAACTGCTTGGAGACCAGCTGCGCGGCCGCGCCGTCCACCGGGCGGTTGAAGGCGATGATGCCGCCGAAGGCGCTGGTGGGGTCGGTCTTGAAGGCCTTGCCGTAGGCCTCGGCCGCATCCGCGCCCACCGCCACGCCGCAGGGGTTGGCATGCTTGATGATGACGCAGGCTGGGGCCTCGAAGGCCTTCACGCATTCCCAGGCGGCGTCGGCATCGGCGATGTTGTTGTAGCTCAGCTCCTTGCCCTGCAGCTGCTTGGCCGAAACGAGCGAGCCGGGGGCGGGGAAGAGGTCGCGGTAGAGCGCGGCGCTCTGGTGCGAGTTCTCGCCATAGCGCAGGTCCTGCACCTTGACGAAGCAGCTGTTCATCTGGCCGGGATACTCCGACAGGCTGCCGTCGTCCTGGCGCGCGCTCAGGTAGTTGCTGATGGCGGCGTCGTACTGGGCGATGCGGTTGAAGGCGGCCACGCTGCAGGCGAAGCGGGTCTTGTCGCTGGTCTTGCCCGCGCTCTTCAGCTCGGCCAGCACGCCCGTGTACTGGCCGGCGTCGGTCAGCACGGTGACGTCCTTCCAGTTCTTGGCGGCGCTGCGCACCATCGCCGGGCCGCCGATGTCGATGTTCTCGATCGCGTCTTCCAGCGTGCAGCCGGGCTTGGCCACGGTGGCCTCGAAGGGGTAGAGATTGACCGCCAGGATGTCGATCATGGCGATACCGTGCAGGGCCGCCGCGGCCATGTGCTCGGGCAGATCGCGGCGCGCCAGCAGGCCGCCGTGGATCTTGGGGTGCAGGGTCTTGACGCGGCCGTCCAGCATCTCGGGGAAGCCGGTGTGCTCGGCCACCTCGGTGACCGGCAGGCCGGCATCGGCCAGCAGCTTGGCGGTGCCGCCGGTGGAGAGCAGGCGCACGTTCAGGGCGTGCAGCTCCCGGGCGAATTCGAGGATGCCGGTCTTGTCGGAGACGGAGATCAGGGCGGTCAGTTGAGACATGGTGGGCTCGCTAGGTTGTGATTCGGTTCGTTGCCGCAGGGCTGGCTTACAGCATCTGGTGGTCGCTGAGCTTGCGGCGCAAGGTGTTGCGGTTGATGCCCAGCCATTCGGCGGCCTTGCTCTGGTTGCCGTCGGCGTGCTGCATCACCACCTCCAGCAAGGGCTTCTCCACCAGCTTGATCAGCATCTCGTGCATGGAATGCGGCTCTTCGCCGTCCAGGTCGCGGAAATAGGCTTCCAGGTTCTCGCGCACGCAGGTTTCAATCGGTTTGGGCGTCATGCTTGTTCTTCTGAGTATTCGTCGTTGGCCGCGTCAGCCGTCAAGGCATGCGCGGGCAGATACGGCAGGCGTTCGTGCTGCTCGGCGAGGGCGCCGAACCAGTCGCGCATGGCCGCGATCTGTGCCTCGCAGCTCTGCAGCGTGTTCATGTGCTGGCGGAAGGCCTCGCCGCCGGGCAGGCCGCGCAGGGCCCAGCCAATGTGCTTGCGCGCGGTGCGCATGCCGGTCAGCTCGCCATAGAGGCTGTAATGGTCGTGCAGGTGCTCGAGCAGCCAGGCCTGGGCGTCCTGCACGCGCGGCGCCGCCAGCTCCGCGCCGGTGGCCAGGTAATGGGCGATCTCGGCAAAGATCCAGGGCCGGCCCTGGGCGGCGCGGCCCACCATGATGGCGTCTGCGCCGGTATGGGCCAGCACCTGGGCGGCCTTGGCGGGCGAGTCGATGTCGCCGTTGGCCACCACCGGGATCGCCAGCGCGGCCTTCACCGCCGCCACCGTTTCGTATTCGGCAAAGCCCTTGTAGCCCTGCTCGCGGGTGCGGCCATGCACCGTCACCATGGCCACGCCGGCGGCCTCGGCGGCGCGCGCCAGCAGCAGCGCGTTCTTCTCGGTCTCGCACCAGCCGGTGCGCATCTTCAGCGTCACCGGCACGCCATGCGGCTGGGCGGCACGCACCACCGCCTCGATGATTTCCAGCGCCAGCGGCTCGTTCTGCATCAGGGCCGAGCCGGCCCATTTGTTGCACACCTTCTTGGCCGGGCAGCCCATATTGATGTCGATGATCTGGGCGCCGCGGTCGATGTTGTAGGCCGCGGCCTCGGCCATCATGGCGGCATCGGTGCCGGCGATCTGCACCGCGATCGGCGCCGCCTCGCCCTCATGGTTGGCGCGGCGCGAGGTCTTCAGGCTGTTCCACAAGTCCTTGCGCGAGGTCACCATCTCGCTCACCGCGTAGCCCGCGCCCATGCGGCGGCACAGCTGGCGAAACGGCCGATCGGTCACACCCGCCATGGGGGCGACGAAGAGCCGGTTCGGCAACGCGTAGGGGCCGATGCGCAGGGGGGAGGACATGGGGG
>NZ_JBYTBE010000033.1:0-56677 GCF_058788955.1 Roseateles sp. FW301-B2 | reverse complement strand
GCCGCGCATCGAGACACCGCCGGCCCTGCCACCCCGCCTGCCGCCCGAGCCGGCAGCGCGTGCGCAGCCCCGGCTGGAGCCTGACGAACAATCGCTGGCCGCCACCAGCTCGCTGGGCCGGTCGCTGCTGGCCTGGTTCCGCGGCGGCAACACCATCGTGCGCGTGGCCGTGCTGCTGCTCTTCATCGGCGTGGCCTTTCTCTTGCGCTATGCGGCCGAGAACGCCCTGCTGCCGTTGGCCTGGCGCCTCGCCGGCACGGCGCTGGCGGGCCTGGCGCTCACCGGCCTCGGCCTGCGCCTGACTCCCAAAAGGCGCGGCTACGGGCTGAGCCTGCAGGGCGCCGGCGTGGGCATCAGCTACCTGGTGCTGTTCGCGGCCTTCCGGCTCTACGGCCTGGTGCCGGCGGGCCTGAGCTTCGGCCTGCTGGCCGCGCTGGCCGCCATCACCACCGTGCTGGCGCTGCGCCAGGACGCCTTGCCCCTGGCGGCGCTGGGCTTTGGCGGCGCCTTCCTGGCGCCGGTGCTCACCTCCACCGGCCAGGGCAGCCATGTGGCCCTGTTCGGCTACTACCTGCTGCTCAACCTGGCGATCGCCTGGATCGCGCGCCACAAGGCCTGGAAGTTACTGAACCTGGAGGGCTTTGTGTTCAGCTTCGGCATCGGCGGGCTGTGGGGCTTGAAGGCCTACCAGCCCGAGCTGTTCTGGAGCACCGAGCCCTTTCTGATCGCGCAGTTCGGGCTCTATCTCTTCATCGCGGTGCAGTACACGCAGCGGGTGCTGCAGCAGAACCAGGATGGCGAAAAGACGCTGGCGCTGGTGGATGGCGGACTCCTGTTCGGCGCGCCCATCGTCGCCTTCGGCCTGCAGGCCGGCATGCTGCGCGGCCAGCCCCTGGCCCTGGCCTTCAGCGCGGCGTTGCTGGCGGCCATCTACCTGCTGCTGGGCCACTGGCTGTGGCGCCAGGCCGGCCAGCGCCTGCTGATCCTGGTGGAGGGCATGGCCGCGCTGGGCCTGGCCTTCCTGGCCCTGGTGATGCCGCTGGCCCTGGACGCACGCTGGACCAGCGCCGCCTGGGCCCTGCAAGGCCTGGGCGTGCTGTGGATCGCGCTGCGCCAGGGCCGCTGGTGGGCGGCGGTGCCCGGCATCCTGCTGCAGCTGGCGGCGGCCCTGAGCTACTGGAGTTCGCCCGGCGCGCAGGGTATGGAAGGCCGCTGGCTCTTCCTCAACAGCGCCTTCCTGGCCCTGGCGCTGCTGGTGGCGGCCGGCCTGGGCAGCGCGGCATTGTTGCGCCGGCCGCGGCCCCAGGCCCCGGCCTGGCTGCAGCCGCCCCTGCCCGAGGCCCTGATGCTGGGCCTGGCGCTGCTGCAGCTCTGGGTGGGTGGCCTGAACGAGTTGCAGGCCTGGGACCAGCGCTGGCTGGACGGCGCCGCGCTCGGCGCCGGCTGGGGCGCGCTGCTGGCACTGGCGGCCGAGCTGCGCCGCCCGGCCTGGCCCACGCTGCGCTGGCCGGCACGCATCTTCATGAGCTTGGCCCTGCTGAGTTCGACCCTGGGCCTGCTGGACGCGTCCAGCGCGGCCAGCCTCTGGTCGCGCTACAGCCAGGGCCCTGGCCTGCCCGAAGCCTTCGCCCTGCTGGCCCTGGGCCTGTGGCGCCTGCTGCGCCAGCGCCGCGCCCCGCTGCCCGAGCCCTGGGCGCAGGCGGCCGAGCATCTGCTGCTGGCCTGGTACGCCATGCTGCAGGGCGGGCTGTGGCTCTACACCGCCGGCGCCCATCTGGTGGCCCGCCACGAGGGCTGGACACCGGCCGCCGCCATCCTGCTGCCCAGCCTGCTGGGCCTCGCCCTGCTGGCGCGCCACCAATCGCAGCGCTGGCCCATGGATGTGCAGGGTCAGGTCTTGCGCCAAGGCCTGCTCAAACCCTGGATGGCGCTGCTGATGCTGTGGGTGTTGGCCGTCAATCTGTTCTGCGATGCATCGATGGCGCCGCTGCCCACCCTGCCCCTGCTCAACCCGCTGGACCTGGCCCATGGCCTGGTGCTGATCTATGCGCTGCGCCTGCGCCAGGCCGGCCCAGGCACCGGGCGCGCGGCACGCGTGGCGCTGCTGGCCGGCGCTGGCCTGGCCTTCTGGTGGCTCAACAGCCTGCTGGTGCGCAGCCTGCACCATGGCCTGGGCACGCCGATGTGGCTGGACGGCGCGCTCGGCAGCGCGGCGGTGCAGACCGGGCTTTCGCTGCTATGGACGCTGGCCGCCCTGGCCGCCATGCTGTGGGCCACACGGCGCGCCGCACCGGCGCTGGCGCGACCCTTGTGGATGGCCGGCGCGGTGCTGCTGGGCGCGGTGGTGCTGAAGCTGTTCCTGGTGGATCTCTCGCAGCTGGGCAGCCTGGCGCGCATCGTCTCCTTCCTGGCGGTGGGTGCGCTGATGCTGGTGATCGGCTATGTGGCCCCGCTGCCCCCCGAGGAGCGCACGACATGATGACAAAGAAAGCCCTCGTCACCGGACTGGCCTGCTCGCTGCTGCTGGGCAGCGCCCTGGCCGCGCCCGAAGCCGTTCGCGCCTACAGCCACCAGGCCGCCGTGCAGCCGGCGCCGCAAGAGGGCCTGCAAAGCCTGGCCCTGCCCTGGCCCGTGCTGCAGGCCTCGCGCAGCCCCGGCCTGGCCGATGTGCGCCTGTTCAATGGCCAGGGTCAGGTCTTGCCGATGGCCTGGGCGCGGGAGTTGCCGGCCCGCGAGCAGGAGCGCCGCGTCAGCGTGCCGCGCTTCGCCTGGCCCGAGCCCGCCAGCGCCGCGCCCGGCGCCGGCCTGCAGCTCCAGCTCGATGCCCAGGGCATGGTGCTGCAGCTGCAAACCTCGGACGGCCGCCAACCAGCCGTGCCCGGCGCAGCCCGGCGCTGGCTGCTGGACCTGAGTGCGCTGCCGGCGGACGTGGAGACGCTGCGCCAGATCCGCCTCGACTGGCCACATCGCCCCGCGGGCCTGAGCAGCTCGGTGCTGATCGAGACCAGCATGGATGGCCGGGCCTGGCAGGCGCTGCAGGACCAGCCAAGGGCCGCACAACGCTTGCTGCAGCTGCCCGCCAGCGAACCCACGGCCCCCAGCCTCAAGACGCTGGACTGGCCCGCCGGCATGGCGCTGCCGCGCTATCTGCGCCTGCAGTTCGAGCAGCCGCTGGCGCTGCAGGCCAGCGAGCTGCTGCTGGTGCGGCGTCAGGCCCCGGCCGATCTGCAGCAGGCCCTGCAGTTCCAGCCCGAGCCGGCCACCCAAACAACGGCGCCAGCGGCCTGGCAGCTCGACCTGCAAGCCCGCATCGCGCCGCGCGCGCTGGCCCTGCAGCTGCCCGCCGGCAACCATCTGCTGCCGCTGCGCCTGGAGCAGCGCGACGCGCCCGAGCAACCCTGGCGGACGGTGAGCCGCTTCGTGGCCTGGCGCATGCAGCGCGACGGCCTGGACGCGAGTTCGCCCACGCAAGCCCTGCCGCAAGCCCCCGCCGCACGCTACTGGCGCCTGGCCGCCGAGGGGCCGGCCGCGGCACTGCAGGGTCAGGTCTTGAACGTGCAATGGCATTGGCAGGCGCCAAGGCTGGTGTTCCTGGCACCAACGCAGCAGGACCAGCTGCAGCTGGCCGTCGGGCGCGCCAAGGCCCAAGCCGGCAGCCTGCCGCTGGCCAGCCTGATGCCGGGCTACCGCGAGGGCGACGAATTCAAGCTGGCACAGGCCCAGCTGGGCCCGCTGAGCGCGCAGCCCGAGCCCGGCTGGCAGGAACAGCTGCTGAGCGCGCCCGACCCCGAAACGCGCCAGCGCTGGCTGCTCTGGGCGGTGCTGATCGCGGCGGTGGCGGGGCTGGGGGTGCTGGCCTGGCGGCTGGTGAGGCAGCTGCCGGCGGCCGACTGAGTGCAAGCCCCGGGGCCTGCCCAGCAATCAGATCAGATCGCGGCGGGGCGTGATCCAACCTTACTCGTCAGCCCTCACTCGATGCGTGACGCCCAGTAGTAGGGGCGCTTACGGTGGGGGGCAATGGCGACCACCAAGACTTCGTGCGCCGCGGGCCGGTAGACAACGCTGAACGGGAAGCCCCTGACAAGGGCGCTGCGGGTTTCCTTGAACGATGGAGCACCGCCGAGAGGGTGTGAGGCTGCCCTGGCAACGGCAGCCTCAACTGCAGCCTGGAACCGCACACCGGCGCCTGAGCGAGCTTTGGAGTAGTAAGCCAGCTCTCGCAGCAACTCGATCTCGGCTGCGGGTAGAAAGCGGACTTGCTTGATCACTGCGCCAGGCGGCGTGCCTTCGCAAACACCTCTTCGGCATCGATGGCGACGACTTCGCCACGGTCGTACTCCGCGAGGCGCCGTTGAATTTCGGCCTCCCAGGCCGCGTCAAGCTGTGTCGCTGCGGGCTCGTTGAGAGACTCCAGCAGCTGATCAACGAGGCGCTCGCGATCCTGCGGGTTGAGCGCTCGACCGCGCTCTACGAGCTCAGCGACTTGATCATCAGGCATGCTTGACTCCCAAGGTGTAGCGGGGAGTTTACTTCGCTCACTCCCAGGATCAGGACGGCCCACCGCCGAGGCCTTTGACGACCAAGGTCAGCGTTTATCCGACGCCGCACGGTGTGAGCCCGGAGCGAACGGCCTCGGTCCGGCTCACGCTTGGGCGCTGGCAGGCGCCCAATCCGCTCGCCGGCGTCGGACAGCACGCAGGTGCTGTCCTCGGTCCGGCTCACGCCCCAAACGGTGTCGGTTCGGGCTTTTGGCGGGGGCTGCTGGCGTATTGCGCCGCCGTCAGCTCATAGAGCAGGCTGGGCGCCTGCCCCGGCACATCGGCGAGCGAGCCCTTGAGGCGCATGCCGATGCGCTCCAGGGTCTTGCGCGAGGGCGTGTTGGCCGGGCGCACCACCGCCAGCACGGCAGGGGCCTGCAGCTGCGTGAAGGCCAGGCCCAGGGCGGTGAGCGCCATCTCGGAGGCATAGCCCTGGCCCCAGGCCTGGGGGCGGAAGCGGAAGTAGAGGTTCAAGCCCTCCTGGCCATCGATGGGCTTGGCCATGATGCCGCCGAAGCCCAGCACCTGCTCGGGCAGTTCGCGCAGGGCAATCACCCAGTAGCCAAAGCCGCGCTGCTGCCAATGGGCCTGCCATTGCTGCAACAGCTCCTGCGCTTCCGCGCGCGCGTGCAGGGGCCCGTGCGGGCTGTGATGGTTGGTGACCGGGTCGGCATGCACCTCGAACAGCGTGTCCAGGTCGGCATCGGCGGGCGCGCGCAGCAGCAGGCGCTCGGTCTCCAGCAGCAGCGGTGCTGCCATGGGATGCGCGTTCGCAACGGGACCTATTTGCCAACTCATGCCTTGCCAAAGCCTTTGGGTTCGGGGTTTTCCCTGATTATGACGGCAGCCCGGGCGGGCCGAGCCCCCTGGGCTTGGGGGCCTGTGCGCGCAGCGGATTCCGCTGTGACATGCTGCCGATTTGCATATACTGTGTTTTTGTACAGCTATCATGCCAACCGCCGTTCTCGCCGCCGATCCCAGCCACGCCGCCCTGCTGGCCGATGCACGGCTGTGGCGCGCCACCAGCCTGGGCGCCAGCGCCAGCCCCTGCATCGCCAGCGGCTTCGGCGCCCTGGATGCCCAGCTGCCCGGTGGCGGCTGGCCCACGCGCATGCTCAGCGAGATCCTGCAGGCCCAGGCCGGGCTGTGCGAATGGCGTTTGCTGGGGCCGGCGCTGGGCCGGCTGCTGCAACAACAAGCCCCGCAGCCTCAGCCCATGCGCCGCAAGCCCGCCACGCCGGCGCCCGCAGCGCGCCCCCCGCTCTTGTTGGTGAACCCGCCGCAGCAACCCCATCTGCCGGGCTTGCGTGCGCATGGCATCGCGCCGCAGCAGCTGGTCTGGGTCGCGCCCGCCAATGCCTTGCAGGCGCTCTGGGCCACCGAGCAGGCCATCAAGGCGAATGCTGCCGGCGCCGTGCTGGCCTGGCTGCCCGAGGCAAGGCCGGCGCAGATACGCCGCCTGCAGGCCGCGGCCCTGGGCTCGGCGGCGCCGGTGTTCCTGTTCCGGCCGCTGGCGGTGCAAACCCAATCCTCGGCCGCGCCGCTGCGCCTGATCCTGAGCCCCGGCGCCGACTGGCAGCTGCAGGTGCACATCCTCAAGCGCCGCGGCCCCGCCCATGCCCAGGCGCTGCGGCTGGAGGCGCTGCCGGCCGAGCTGGCCGCGCTGCTGGCGCCGCGGCAGCTGCGCCCCGCCACGGTCATCGCGCCGAGCATCCCCGCCGTACCCAAGGAGCTCAGCCATGAGCCCAAACCCGCCCCATCCGCTGTATTGGCTCGCCCTGCTGCTCGCGCCACCAGCCTGCAGTGATCCGGCCGCGCGGCAGACCCTGGCCTGGTGGAGCCTGCAGTTCACGCCGCGCGTGGCCCTGCTGGAAGATGAGCAAGCAGAAAGCCCGGCCGTGCTGCTGGAGCTGGGCGCCAGCCTGCGCCTGTTCGGCGGCCTGCGCGCCCTGCACCGGCGCGTGCTGCGGGAGGGCCCGGCCTATGGCGTGCAGGGCCTGGCCTGGGCCCCCACCAGCCTGGGCGCCTTGGCTCTCGCCAGAGCGGGCATCGTGGATGGCCTCACGCAAGACCTGACCCCGCTGCTGGACAGCCTGACCCTGCACAGCCTCAGCGCGGTGGCCGCGCACGCGCCCATGCTGGCGCGGCTGGGCTGCCAGCGCCTGGGCCAGCTGCGCGCGCTGCCGCGCGGGCCCACGGCGCGGCGCTTTGGCCCGGCCCTGCTGCAGGCGCTGGACCAGGCCTATGGCCAGGCCCCCGAGGCCCATGCCTGGGTGGTGGCGCCCGAGCAGTTCCGGGCGCGCCTGGAGCTGCCCTACCGCATCGAGAACGCGCCGGCGCTGAGCCATTACGTCGAGCAGCTCCTGCGCCAGCTCTGCGCCTGGCTGGCGGCGCGGCATGCCGGCATCAAGCGGCTCACGCTCGCCTGGCAGCACGACGCGATGCGCGCGCGCGAGGCCGGCAGCGGCGGGCAGCTGAGCCTGGGCACGGCCGATACCACGCGCGATTTCGGCCATCTCGCACGCCTCATGCGCGAGCACCTGGCCCAGCTGACGCTGCAGGCGCCGGTGGGCGAGCTAAGCCTGTGCGCCGACGAGGTGCTGGCCCTGCAGGAACACAGCGCCTCGCTGCTGCCCCCAAATGGTGCAGGATCCCCCGAACAGCCCAGGGAGCCGCTCAACCAGCTGCTGGAGCGCATGGCGGTGCGCCTGGGCCCCGAGCGCGTGCGCCGCGCCCGCCTGCGCGAGGACCACCGGCCCGAATGCATGCAGGACTGGCTGGCCTGGGGCCAGGTCTTGCCCCCGGCCGGCATGCGCCCGGCCCTGCAGCCCCAGCCCAGCTGGCTGCTGGAGCCGCCGCTGGCGCTCAAGACGCGCCGCGACCAACCCGTTCACCAGGGCCAGGTCTTGCAGCTGCTGGCAGGGCCGCAGCGCATCGAGGGTGGTTGGTGGGGCGGCAAGGCCGTGGATCCGCAGGTGCAGCGCGACTATTTCCTCGCCCGCAGCAGCAGCGCCAGCAACGGCCTGAGCGGCCTGCTGTGGATCTACCAGGAGCGCCTCTCCACCGCGGAGCAGCGCTGGTTTCTGCATGGGGTGTTCGCATGAACAGCCCGACGCGCGGACCGGGGGGATACGCGGAACTCCACTGCTTGAGCAATTTCAGCTTTCTGCGTGGCGCCTCCGACCCCGAGGAGCTGGTGCGGCGCGCCCACGACCAGGGCTATGCGGCCCTGGCCATCACCGACGAATGCTCGCTGGCCGGGGTGGTGCGCGCGCATGTGGGCCTGAAGCGCCTGATGGGCGAGCGGCCCGAACTGGACCCCGAGCTGGAGCTGCCCCAGCTCATCATCGGCAGCGAGTTCCTGGTGCGCGCGGCGGAGGACGACGAGGCGCCGCTCTTCAAGCTGGTGCTGCTGGCGCCGCAGCGCGAGGCCTATGGCAATCTGAGCCAGTTCATTACCGATCTGCGCCGCGCCTCACCCACCAAGGGCCAGTACCGGCTCAGCTGGCCGCAGCTGCATACCGCCAGCCAACAGGCCCATTTGGACGGCCTGCTGCTGATCCTGCTGCCGCTGCGCATGAGCAGCGATGCGGCGCTGCTGGAACAGGCGCGCTGGCTGCTGGGCGCCTTCGCGGGCCGCGCCTGGATCGGCGTGGAGCTGCTCAGCGAACTCTCCGACGAGCTCTGGCTGCAGCGCCTGCGCGCGCTCTCGGAGGCCACGGAGATCCCGCTCGTAGCCTGTGGCGATGTGCACATGCATGTGCGCTCGCGCAAGCCCCTGCAGGACGTGATGACGGCCACCCGCCTCAACAAGCCCATCCATGCCTGCGGCCTGGACCTGCAGCCCAATGCCGAGCGCCATCTGCGCAGCCGCCTGCGCCTGGCCCAGGTCTACCCGCCCGAGTTGCTGGCCGAGACGCTGAAGATCGCCGAGCGCTGCCACTTCACGCTCGACGAGCTGCGCTACCAATACCCCAGCGAGGTCATCCCCGCCGGCGAGACCCCCTCCAGCTATCTGCGCCGCCTCACCTACGAGGGCATGGCCAGGCGCTGGCCCGCGGACGGCGGCGGCGCCTGGGTGGCGCGGGTCGAGCATGAGCTGGCGCTGATCGCCGAGCTGCGCTACGAGCATTACTTCCTCACCGTGGCCGACATCGTGCGCTTCGCGCGCTCGCAGGGCATCCTCTGCCAGGGGCGCGGCTCGGCCGCCAACTCGGTGGTCTGCTACTGCCTGGAAATCACCGCGGTGGACCCGGCCGAGAGCACCCTGCTGTTCGAGCGCTTCATCAGCAAGGAGCGCAACGAGCCGCCCGATATCGATGTGGACTTCGAGCACGAACGCCGCGAGCTGGTGATCCAGTACCTCTACCAGCGCTACGGCCGCCACCGTGCCGCCCTCACCGCGGTGGTGATCGCCTACCGTGCGCGCAGCGCGCTGCGCGACGTGGGCCGCGCGCTGGACTTCGACGCGGCCTTGCTGGAAAAGCTCGCCAAGGACCATTCGGGCTGGAGCGAGGACATCCTGCCCCCCGAGCGCTTCGCGCAGCTGCAGCAGGAGCTTGGCTTCGATGCCCAGGACACGAAGCTGCAGCAGCTCATCACGCTGGCGCGCCAGCTGATGGGCATGCCACGCCACCTCAGCCAGCATGTGGGCGGCTTCGTGCTCACCGAGGGGCCGCTGTCGCGCCTGGTGCCGATCGAGAACGCCAGCATGAAGGACCGCAGCGTGATCGAGTGGGACAAGGACGATCTCGACGCGCTCAATCTGCTCAAGGTCGACGTGCTGGCCCTGGGCATGCTCAGCGCCCTGCGGCGCTGCTACGCGATGGTGAACCGGCTGCGCGGCAGCACGCTGGATCTCGCCACCACGCCGCAGGGCGACGATCCCACCTACGACATGATCTGCGCCGCCGACACCATCGGCACCTTCCAGATCGAGAGCCGCGCGCAGATGTCGATGCTGCCGCGCCTCAAGCCGCGCAAGTTCTACGACCTGGTGATCGAGGTGGCGATCGTGCGCCCCGGCCCCATCGAGGGCGGCATGGTGCATCCCTATCTGGAGAACCGCGCCAAGCACCCGGACGATGTCGTCTACCCCAGCGAGGACCTGAAGGCGGCGCTCGCGCGCACCTGCGGCATCCCGATCTTCCAGGAGCAGGTGATGCAGGTGGCGATGATCGCGGCCGGCTTCACGCCCGGCGAGGCCGACCAGCTGCGCCGCGCCATGGCGGCCTGGAAGCGGCCCGGCGACCTGGGCAAGTTCCACGAAAAAATCCTCGACGGCATGCGCGCGCGCGGCTACCAGGACGCGTTTGCCGAATCCATCTTCAAGCAGATCAAGGGCTTTGCCTCCTACGGCTTCCCCGAATCGCATGCCGCCAGCTTTGCCCTGCTCACCTATGTGAGCTGCTGGCTCAAGAGGCACGAGCCGGCGGCCTTTCTGTGCGCGCTGCTGAACTCGCAGCCGCTGGGCTTCTACACCCCGGCCCAGCTGGTGCAGGACGCACGCCGCCATGGCGTCGAGGTGCTGCCCGCCGATGTGAGCTACAGCGATCTGGACAGCCGGCTCACCCCCGAGGTGCTGGGCGACGATGCCGCACTGGCCCAGCCCGCCGTGCGCCTGGGCCTGCGCCTGGTGCATGGGCTGGCGGATGCGGCGGCCGAGCGCATCGTGGCGGCGCGCAGCGCAGCCCTCTTCAGCGATGCGCAAGACCTGGCCCTGCGCGCCGCGCTGGACCAGCGCGAGATGCAGCTGCTGGCCGCCGCCGATGCCCTCGCCTCGCTCAGCGGGCATCGCCGCCAGCAGGTCTGGCAGGCCTCGGCGCTGCGCAGCCTGCCGCCGCTGTTGCGCGGCAGCATGCCGGCCGAGGATGAGCTGGCCTTGCCCGCCGCGCCCGAGGGCGAGGAGGTGCTGTGGGACTATGTCTCGCTGGGCCTGACCCTGCGCAGCCATCCGCTCGCGCTGCTGCGCGCACGCCTGGCCAGGCGCGGGCTGCAGAGCTCGGCCGAGCTGCGCGACTGGCCCAGCGGCCGCATGGCGCACAGCTGCGGCCTGGTGACGGTGCGCCAGCGCCCGCAGACCGCCAAGGGCACGCTCTTCATCAGCCTGGAAGACGAGGCCGGCAGCGTGCAGGTGATCGTCTGGCCCGACATCTACAAGGCGCACCGCTCCACCATCCTGGCCGCGCGCCTGCTGGTGGTGCACGGCCGCTGGCAGCACGAGAACGGCGTGCGCCATCTGCTCGGCCAGCGCTTCGAGGACCTGACGCCCTGGCTGGGGCGGCTGGGGGTGGGGAGCCGGGATTTCCGCTGAGGCTTTCCTTTCTTAAGGTTCTTCGCCGATGTGCGGGGAAGCTTCCAGAAGTACTGGCAGCGAGTGAGTTCGCGCCGCTGCCCAGGCCGGCAGGCACTCGGCCCCAGAGGCGGAGGCCTTCACTGCGTTCAGGCTCCCCTCGCTGCTCACCAAACCGGGACTCGCGCAGAACTCGCCCTCGCACCCCTGCGGGCCGTTGTCCGCCTGCGGCGGCCAACTGTGCTCGGTGCTCAGACAGGCTGCGCTCGACGCATCGCCTGGAGCGATGCGCAACCCGGTTTGGCTGCGCGGCTCGGCACCACCAATGGGGCCTCGCACCTGCCGGCCTGGGCCGCTCGGAGCACGCCCGTGGCAAGAGGGGCGCGTACGAACAGCGGTGTTGGCAAAGCCCTGGGCGGGTGGTTGCGAAGGCCCTTTGCGCTGCCGAGCAGCGCAGCGCCTTGTGGCCGCGCGCGTATTCGCGCGCTTCAAGCTCTGGATTGGCGCAGCCTGTCTGAGCGCAATGAGCGCAGCGAATGCAGCGAGTTCTGCGCCAGGCCGCAAGGCGCGAGCAGCGCAGGGGAGCCCGAGCGTAGCGAGGGCCTGCGCAGCCGGGCCGCAGCGGCCACACGCCCAGGGCTTTGCCGTCCGCCCCACCTTGATAGAGGCTTCCCCGCGCATCGGCGAAGAAGCTTTCCTTTCTTAAGGCCGCGGCCCCGCATTTGCCGCGCGGCAGCGCTGCACATCGCAGGCGGTGGGCAGCAGCGCCCGGTACTCCACCCCCTTGGCCAGGCGCGAGCCATCGCGGATGCTGCAGACCTCGCCCTTGGCGCCGGTGTAATAGGACATCACGTCCACGCAGCGTTTCGAATGCGCCATCACGCCGAACAGATGGCCCATCTCGTGCGAGATCACCATCTGCAGGGTCTGCTCGGCCGGGTGGCCGGGGTTGCGCTCGTGCAGCAGCTCGAAGGCCGCCGGCCCCAGCGAGAGCGTGCGCCGGCCCAGATCGGCCAGGCCGAAGTTGCGCGCCGCCCCCTGCTCGTTCCACTGCACCAACACCGCGCCCTGGCGCCAGGCGTTCTGCGCATGCTCGCCCCGCAGCAGGCGCGCCGGCACGCCGCAGCCGGCCCAGCCCTGCAAGGCCTTGTCGAGCGCCTGCTCCACCTGCGCCGCGCCGAACCAGTAGGGCGCGCCGCGGTGGCTGTAGACGAACAGCAGCGGCGCGGCGATGGCGGGGCGGTCCCGGCCATCGCCCCAGGTGCTGGTCTCGCCGGGGCGGCATTCGGCGATTTCCTGCTCGCGCAGGCTGGCCGGCGCGGCCCAAAGCAAGAGCGGGCACAGCAGGGCAAGGCAGAGCATCAGGCGCATGACCGCATTGGAGCAGAGCCGGGTCAAGCCCTTGTCAGCTGCAGCCCGCAGACTGGGGTTCAATTTTCATCAGCAGTACCCAGCCCATGACCGTTCAGGACCTCTACCGCAGCAAGCGCCTCGGCGCCAACGACGCCCTCGGCCACTTGCGCGACGGCGATTTCATCATCGTGCCCACCGGCGTCGGCGAGCCCCCCGCGCTGCTGACGGCGCTCTCCGAACAGCGCCGGCGCTTCCGCGACATCAAGGTGGGCCAGATCCTGGCGGTGCGCAAGTTCGGCTATTTCGACCCCGAGACCGTCGAGCATGTGCGCCACGTGTCCTTCTTCTACGGCGCCGCCTCGCGCCCCGGCGGCCAGGCCGGCTGGGTGGACTTCATTCCCAGCTATTTCTCCGAGATGCCGGCCCTGATCGCACGCGGCCAGATGGCCGCCGACGTGGTGTTCGCGCTCGCCTCGCCGATGGACGCGCATGGCTATTTCTCGCTCAGCCTGGGCGCCGACTACACCATGGCCGCGGTGGCCAAGGCGCGCGCCGTGGTGCTCGAGGTCAACCCCCATGTGCCCTATGCCTATGGCAACTGCCGCGTGCACATCTCGCAGGTGGCGGCCCTGGTGGAGGACGAGACCCCGGTGATGGAGGTGGGCCTGCCCAGCATCGGCCCGGTGCAGCAGGCGATCGGCAAATACGTGGCCGACATGATCGACGACGGCTCCACCCTGCAGATCGGCTATGGCGGCATTCCCGACGCGGTGGTGATGCAGCTCACCGCCAAGCGCGACCTGGGCGTGCACACCGAGATGATCGGCGACGGCATCCTCACCCTCATCGAGGCCGGCGCCGTCACCAACCGGCGCAAGACCCACCACGCGGGCAAGAGCATCGCCACCTTCGCGCTCGGCTCCAAAAAGCTCTACCAGTACATGGAGCGCAACCCGGCGCTGGAAATGCATCCGGTGGATGTGACCAACGACCCCTACGAGGCGGCGAAGAACGACAAGCTCTGCGCCATCAACGCCACCCTGCAGATCGACCTGCTGGGCCAATGCGGTTCGGAGAGCCTGGGGCCCCTGCCCTACTCCGGCACCGGCGGCCAGAGCGACTTCGTGCGCGCCGCGAATCGCTCGCGCGAGGGCAAGGCCTTCATCGTGCTGCCCTCCACCGCCAAGGGCGACAGCATCAGCCGCATCGTGCCCACGCTCACGCCCGGCACGCACATGAGCACCAGCAAGAACGACATCAACTACGTCGTCACCGAGTTCGGCGTGGCCCAGCTGCGCGGCAAGTCGGCCAAGCAGCGCGCCCAGGAGCTGATCGCCATCGCGCATCCGGACTTCCGCGGCGAGCTGCGCGAGCAGGCGAAACGGCTGCAGCTGCTCTAAGAGCGTATTTACGATCCCCTCATGGCGTCCGTTGCCCCGCAAAGGCAGGGGATGCAAGGCGCAAACCGCAGCCGGGTTGGACACCCGGCGAGGATTTGCAACGCCGCAGACGCTGTCTTTGCGGGGCAACCCGAAGGGCAAGGCAGCCCAGGGCACCATGATGGGATCGTAAACACGCTCTAAGACCCAGCGGCGAGAATGCGCGGCCATGAGCCCGCTCGCCCTCGCCCTCGTCCTCGTCGCCGCGCTCTGCCACGCCGCCTGGAACCTGATCGCCAAGCAAGCCGGCGGCGGCCAGGCCCTCGTGCTGCTGATCGCCCTGCTGGTGCTGCTGGTCTGGGCGCCGCTGCTGCCCTGGCTGGGGCTGGAACAGGTCTTGCACTGGGGCTGGAAGGAGCTGCTGGTGTTGGCCGGCAGCGCCGGGCTGCACGTCGTCTACTACCACTGCCTGATGCAGGGCTACGCGGTGGCCGACCTCAGCGTGGTCTATCCGGTGGCGCGCGGCAGCGGCCCGCTGCTGAGCTCGGCCGGCGCTTTGCTGCTGCTCGCCGAGCCGCTCAGCCTGCTGGGCGCCCTGGGCGCGCTGGGCGTGGTGGGCGGGGTGTTCCTGATCGCCGGCGGGCCGGGCCTGTTCAAGCGGGCACAGCAGCCCGAGCAGCGCCAGCGCGTGCACCGGGGCCTGCTGTGGGGCGGGCTCACCGGCGCCTGCATCGCCGGCTACACCCTGGTGGATGGCTATGCGGTCAAGGTGCTGGCGATCGCGCCGGCGCTGGCCTACTACGCCAACAACCTGCTGCGCGTGCCGCTGCAACTGCCCCTGCTGGCCGGCCACCGGCGCGCCGCCACGCTCGAGGTCTGGCGCACGCGCTGGAAGGCGGCGCTGGCGATCGCGCTGCTCAGCCCCATCAGCTATGTGCTGGTGCTCCACGCCATGCGCCTGGCGCCGCTGAGCCATGTGGCGCCGGCGCGCGAGGTCTCGATGCTGTTCGCGGCGCTGGCCGGCGGCAGCCTGCTGGGCGAGGGCGACCGCCTGCTGCGCCTGCTGGGCGCCCTGTGCATCGGCCTGGGCGTGGCCGCCCTTGCGCTGGGATGAACGTGGCGGATTCGTGACACCTTACCGCCGCGCGCGCACTCAAACCCCAGCTCCAGGGTAAACGGCGATTGCCGCTGGCCGAAGTCCGGGCGATACACCCGCTCGGGCGACATCCGCACCGCCCGCCGATCGACCGAGGAGCACGAGACGATGACGGAATTCAAGCGCGCAGCCCTGTTCAGCCTCGGCCTGCTGGCCATGGCCTCGTCCATGAGCGCCCAGGCCAGCGGCGGCAGCATCGGTGTCATCCTGCCCGAGAGCTGGCCCAGCAAGGCGCAGGCCGAGGAGATCCGCAACGGCATGCAGCTGGCCCTCAAGACCTGGCCCTCGCAGCCCGTGCCCACCCTGATCGTGAAGGACAGCGGCTGCGACCCCAAGAAGGCCGAGGCCGCCACCAAGGCGCTGATCGAGGCCAGGGTGGACGTGGTGCTGGGCAACTGGTGCGAGATCGGCGGCGGCGCCGAGCTGCTCAGGAATGCCGGCATCGGCTTCGTCTCCAGCAATGCCGAACGCGTCAAGGGCCTGGAAGGCAGCCAGCTGCAGCTGGGCCGGGTGGAGCTCTACGCGGGCGAGAAGCTGGCGGCCAAGCTGCGCAGCGAGACCGGCTTGCGCGTCAGCGCCCGCACCAGCTGCTGGATGGATTTCGAGCCCAGCATCTCCGACAAATACGACGCCGTGCTGTGCCCGGTGCTGGCGATCGACAAGGCGCGCTGGGACCAGGTGGCCGCCACCTACAGCGCCGGCTTCCTCAAGCCCTTCACCGTCTCGGTGGCGCGCGGCTATGCGGCCATGGAAGTGGCGCTGTCCTATGTGCGGCGCCTGCGCGGCGGCGCCAAGTCCGGCGCGGCGCTGAAGGACACGCAGAGCATCAACACCTTGTTCGGCCCCCTGCCCGCGCCCGACGGCGCCACGCCGGCCGAGGCCATGCAGCTGGTGTTCGCCGCCAAGCTGCCCAAGCTGGCGCCCAAGCAGGCCGCCGCGGTGGACGAGATCGTCAAGAGCAAGGGCTGCGGCGGCAAGGCGGCCGGCGCCCACAGCGGCCCCTGGGCCGAGCAGCCCTTCGTGGTGCGCGGCACCGGCGCCGCGGCCGACTGCGCCGCCCCCATCGTCACGGCGCAGCGCTGATTTGCCCCCACGCGTGGGGCTGGAAAGCCCCCACGCCCCTTTCTAGCATGGCGGTTCGCCGGCGCTGGCCAGGCCAGCCATCCCGCCGGGACGGCGGGCGCGGCCGCGCCCGTCTCTCCGCGCCCAGCCGTTCGGCCCCGGGCGCTCAACCACGCTGGATCAAGGGAATGAGAACAAGCAATCTATGGGCCTCCATCGGCCTCGTGGCCGCCATAAGCGGCCTCATGGGCGGCCAGGCACGGGCCGCCGTGTTGGTGCACGACTACCAGTTCGACGGCAATCTGCAGGACGCGCTGGGCGGCCCCGCGCTCCAGTCCATGGGCGGCGAACTGGCCAGCCAGCCCGGGCGTTATCACTTCGGCGCCAACCAGGGCCTGCAGCTCAACCAGGGCCTGGTCGACACGCGCGTCTGGTCGCTGGAGTTCCGCGCCAGCTACGACTCGCTGGTGGGCACCTGGAAGAAGCTGATCGACTTCCAGGACCTCAGCGTCGACGAGGGCCTGTACTTCGAGACCGCGCGCCTGCAGTACTACCCCGCCAAGTCGGGCACCGACAACGCCGCGGCGGGCAGCGACTTCACCGTGGTGCTGACGCGCGACGAGCACGACGTGCTGCGCGGCTACCTGAACGGCGTCAAGCAATGGACCCTCAGCGATGCCGCCGGCCACAACGCCGACAGCGTCAGCGCCAACAACCGGCTGTACTTCTTCGTCGACGACTACCAGCGCGCCCAGCGCGAGGCGCAGGCCGGCTCGGTCGACTATCTGCGCGTCTACGACGGCGTGCTGACGGATGCCCAGATCGCCGGCGTACCCACCAGCCCGGTGCCCGAACCCGGCAGCTTTGCGCTGCTGGGCGCCGGCCTGCTGGCCCTGGCGATCGCACGACGGCGCGCCTGACGTCTTGGCGACGTGGCCCGCGGCTGGCTAAACTCCTGGCGCCCGCATCGCCCGCCCCCAGCCCACGCGTGTCCTCGTCAAGCCGAAAGAACAGCCGCCTCTGGGCCCAGCTGCGCATCCTGTGCTGCTGCGGCCTGGATCTGATGAGCATCGCCCCGGATGCCTTCGCGATCGCGCACGAGCTGCTGCCCCATGCCGCCACGGCGCTGTTCCTGACCGGGCCGGACGGCACCCTGCATGCCGCCATCCACGAGGACTGCCCGGACGCAGTGCGCGCGCTGTGCCTGAGCGAAAGCACGCTGTTCGACGGCCCCGGCGAGTTCAACACCAGGCAGCTGGTGAGCGCGCCAGGCCAGCCCAAACTGGGCCAGCTGCTGGCGCCGCCGGCGGCCTATTACGCCAGCAACACCTACCAGCTGCTGATACGCGGCTGCGGCCATCACCACACGCTGGATGCCCGCCTCGAGGCCGACGGGCGGCCCTTCGGCGTGCTGGCCCTGATGCGCGAGCCGGGCCGGGGCTATGCCGACGGCGACCTGCCCTGCCTGGCGCGCATCGCCCAGCACCTCGAGCATGCACAGCGCGGCGCCACCGAGGCACCCGCCACCGAGGCCGCCAGCCTCGCCGAGCCGGCCATGCTGGTGGCGCGCGCCAGCGGCGAGCTGCTGTTCGCCAGCCCGGCGGCGCTGGCCCTGCTGGACGAGATCCCCTTCGCCGCCGCGCTCTGGCCCGACCGGCGCGTGCTGCCGCCGGCCGGCCTGCGCCTGCTGCAGGCGCTGCAGGGCGAGGGCAAGCCGCCCTGGGAAATGCCGGCCTGCAGCCTCGCCATACCGGGCGGCGCGCTGGAGCTGCGCGCGCAATGGCTGGGCGCCGCCACGGGCGGCCTGGAGGCCGCCCGTGCGGCCGCCGACGCCGGCCTGGTGGGCATCAGCCTGGCGCGCCGCACGCCCCTGCCCCTGCAGGTCTGGCGCCGGCTCGCCGAGGTGCAGCTCTCGCCCCGCCAGCGCGAGGTGGCGTTCTGGATGGCGCTGGGCGGCGGCCGCGAGGCCGCGCGCCAGCGCCTGCACATCAGCGAGGCCGTGCTGCGCGACTGCGTCAAGGCGGTGTACGAGCGGCTCGGCTGCGGCTCGCAGGCCGAGCTGACGGCGTTGTTGCGCGGCTAGGCGTGCGGGCCGCTTAGGGTCGCCTAAGGCCGCCTAGGGCCGCGCCGCCGCCAGCCGCTCGGCGAAGAAGGCCGCGATGTCGGCCTGCATCTGCGGCGTGACGCTGTGCGCCGCGCCCGGATAGAGCACGAAGCGCGCATCCAGGCCCTGCTCGGCATAGAGGCGCTGGCTCAGCTGCCAGCGCGCCAGCGGCGTGCTGCCGAAGCGGGCGAAGATCAGCCGCTCGTCGGCGGCCGAGAAGCTGTCGCGGTGCACCACCGCGTCGTTGGCGTCCTGGTCGCCCATATAGATGAAGGCGGCCACCGCCTTCAGCGCGGCCGGGCGCCAGGCCTCGCCGCTCAGCGCGGCCAGGTCGGCCACGCCCACCGGGTAGTTGAGCGCCACGCCACCCTCCAGCACCGCCTGCGGCGCCAGCGGCCAGCCGCCCGGCGAGCCGCTGGCCAGGGCCAGCACGCGCTCTGGATGCAGGAAGGCAAAGCGGTTGACGAAGGAGCCCGAGGCCGAGAAGCCCGACATCAGCAGCCGCGCCGACAAGACCTGACCCTGCTGCGCCAGGCGCTGGCGGGCATCGTCCACCATCGCCAGCAGCTGGCGGTCGACGCGCTGCCAGGCCGGCTGCGTGGCCAGCAGGGCGGCGCGGCTGAGCGCATGCAGATAGAGGTCATCGGCCTGCGGATCGGCCGGGCGCGGAAACATCGGCACCAGCAGTGGCACGCCCAGGCCCTCGGCCAGCGCCGCCTGGCGATTCAGCTCGCCGGCGGCGGCGGCGCGCAGCAGCTCCAGCTCGGTGCTCACGAAACCGCTGTTGTTGGGCACCACCAGCAGATGCGGCGACTTGATCTGCTGGGGCAGGTAGAGGAAATAGGGCCAGTGGAAGCCGCGCTCGGGGGCCGCGGCGCGCTCCTGCACCCGCGCTGCGTCGAGCTGCGGCAACACCAGCGCCGGCCCCTTCACCCCCAGCAGGGCGAAGCCGCCCTCGCTGGCGCCGGCGTCGAACTCCAGCTCGTAGCGGCCCGGCGGCAGGCGCCGCTGCAAGCTGGTCTCGCCCTGGCGCGCCGCCCAGCTCAGCAGCGGCGCCTGGCCGGCCGGCCCGCGCAGCGTCAGCTGCGCCTCGCCGCCCTGCACCGCCAGCCACAGGTGCAGGCGGTGGTCTTCGTCGGAGGGCGGCAGCACCAGGCTGATGCGCGCGGGCGTGCCGCCGCGCCCCTGCAACCGCAGGCCGTGGGTCAGGTTGAAGCCCTGCTGCACCAGGGCCGCATTGCGCTCGTTGACCTCCTTGCGCAAGGCCTCCAGGGCCGGCGGCGGCGCGGCCGCGGGCGTGGTTTCGGCCGCCCTTGCGTTGCCCAGCGCCAGCCCGGCACAGGCCAGCAAGACCCTGCAGATGGTTGTTCGCATCCTCTCCCCTTCGTCTTGGTGTGCAGGCGCGCATGCTAGGGCCTGCCTACACTCTAGGCATGAGTGAATCCGATACCCAGCAAGATCCCGACGCCGCCATCAACGAGCCCCGCCTCTGGCGCGACCGCGGCTGGACCGCCCAGGTCATCAAGAACGAGGACGACGAGGGCTGGGCCGTGGCCATGTACAAGGCCGGCGAGGCCGAGCCGGCCCTGGTGGGCCCCTGGACCATGGGCCGCGACAAGAAGAACCCCAAGCCCCTGGACGTGAATGCCTTCAACACCCTGGTGAAGACCGCCAGCGAGGTGATACGCCGCCACGAGCAGGCCCTGCATGCCCAGCTGCACCGCGAGCTCAAGCTGGACAGCGAGGCAGGCCGCCTGCTCGTCACCCTGGACATCGTGCCCGACGAGGAGGCGCCGCATGCGCTGCTGGCGGCCTTCGACGCCGCCGGCGAGCGCCTCGCCCAGGTGCGCGTGGCGCCGGGCTTCAAGCTCAGCCAGGCGAGTGCCGCGGCCTGGGTGGAGGGCGGCTTCGAGCGCCCGCGCTCGTCTTGATGGAACTCAAGCCCGGCTGAGGCGCGGCGTTCCAGAATGGGTCGTTGTCACTTGGTGAACATCCATGACCGAGACCCCCACCCAACGCCTGGACCGCGTGCTGCATGCGGCCGCCGCCCCGCTCACCGGCGGGCTTTCGCCGGTCTCGTTGGCGCTGGCCATGGCGGACTGGGGCTGGCATCTGGGCGTCTCGCCGGGCCGCCAGCTGGAGCTGGCCGCGCTGGCCGCGCAGCTGGGCGCCGACACCCTGCGCCAGCACGATGGCGCGGCCGAGGGCGGCGCCGGCGCGCGTGACGACGACCCGCGCTTTCGCCACGAGGCCTGGGCCGCCTGGCCCTACAGCCAGCTGCGCGCCGGCTTTCGCAATGCCGAGGCCTTCTGGCGCGAGGCCGCCCGCGTGCCGGGCATGAGCGCCCACCATGCCGAGATGACGCAGTTCTTCGCCAAGCAATGGCTCGCCATGCTGGCGCCGGCCAACTGGCTGCTCAGCAACCCGGTGGTGCTGAACGATGCGGTGGCGTCGCAGGGCGCGCACTTGGCCCAGGGCCTGCGGCATTGGCTGGCGGATGCCAGCGGCACGGCCGTGCCGCCGCCCAGCGTCCGGGTCGGCCAGGACGTGGCCGTCACGCCCGGCAAGGTGGTGCACCGCAACCGGCTGATCGAGCTGATCCGCTACGAGGCGCAGAGCGACAAGGTGCATGCCGCGCCGCTCTTCATCCTGCCCTCGTGGATCATGAAGTACTACATCCTCGACCTCTCGCCGCACAACTCGCTGGTGCGCTACCTGGTCGAGCAGGGCCACACCGTGTACATGGTGTCCTGGCGCAATCCGGACGCCAGCGACCACGAACTCGGCATGGACGACTACCTGAGCCTGGGCGTGCTGGACGCGCTGCGGGCGATCGGCACGCTCAGCCCCAAGGGCGTCGGCGTGCAGGCGATGGGCTATTGCCTGGGCGGCACCCTGCTGGCGATCGCCGCGGCGGCGCTGGCGCGCGCCGGCAGCGCGCCCCTGCTCGGCTATCAAGACCTGCCCCCGCTCAAGACCCTCAGCCTGCTGGCGGCGCAGACCGATTTCTCCGAGCCCGGCGAGCTGGGCCTCTTCATCGACGAGAGCCAGATCGGCCTGCTGGACAACCTGACGCGCGGCAAGGGCTATCTGAGCGGCAAGCAGATGGCGGGCTCCTTCCAGTTCCTGCATTCGCGCGACCTGGTCTGGACGCGGCGCATGCGCGAGTACCTGATGGGCGAGCGCGAACAGCAGAGCGATCTGATGGCCTGGAACGCCGATGCCACCCGCATGCCGGCGCGCATGCACCACGAGTACCTCACCTCGCTCTACCTGCACAACGCACTGGCCGCCAGCAGCTACCGCGTCAACAGCCATGCGGTCTCGCTGAGCGAGCTGCGCATGCCCGTCTTCATGGTGGGCACCGAGCGCGACCATGTCTCGCCCTGGCGCTCGGTCTACAAGCTGCACCACCTCTGCGAGGCCGAGATCACCTTCGCGCTCGCCAGCGGCGGCCACAACGCCGGCATCGTCTCTCCGCCCGGCCCGCACGACCAACATCCGCACCGCGGCTACCGCATCGCCAGCCGGCCCGCCCATGGCGCCTGGCTGGATGCCGACGACTGGCTGGCGCAGGCGCACCCGCACGAGGGCTCCTGGTGGCCCGCCTGGGCGCAATGGCTGGGCCGGCATGGCGGGCGCAAGCAGGCCGCCACGCCCATCCCGGCGCGCGCGGTGCTGGCCGACGCGCCCGGCAGCTATGTGATGCAGCGCTACAGCGACTGAGAGGCACATCACCGGCTGGCTTAGCATGCGGGCATGATCCAACGCCTGCTCCTCGCCGCCTGCCTCCTGCTCCCCCAGCTGCCCGCCCGGGCCGAGCCCCACGCCCTGGGGCCGGCCGACATCGCGCAGCTGCGCGAGATCGGCGATGCCCAGATCTCGCCCGACGGCGCCTGGGTGGCCTACACGCTGCGCCGGCAGGACCTCGACAAGGACCAGCAGCTCACCGATCTGTGGATCAGCCGCAGCGACGGCAGCCGCAGCCTGCAGCTGACGCAGGGCGGCGATGTCGAGGGCAAGCCGCGCTGGAGCCCGGACGCGCGCCGCATCGCCTTCCTGGCCAAGCGCGGCGCCGACGAGGCGGCACGCAAGCATGCCCAGCTCTGGCAGATCGCGCTGGAGGGCGGCGAGGCGCAGCCGCTCACCAGCCTGAAGACCGGGGTGGCCGATTTCCAGTGGGCGCCCGACGGCCAGCGCCTGCTGCTGGTGCTCGACGATGCCGACCCGGCCGACGAGCCCGAGCTGCTGGAGGGCTGGAAGCGCAAGACCCGCCCGCCCATCGTGATCGACCGCTTCCACTTCAAGCAGGACCGCGAGGGCTATCTGGGGCCGCAGCGCCAGCACCTCTATCTGTTCGAGCCGGCCGGCGCCAAGCTCACGCCGCTGACGCGCGGCGAGTTCGGCGAGTCCAAACCGGCCTGGTCGCCCGACGGCCGGCAGATCGCCTTCCTCAGCCCGCGCATGGCCGAGCGCGAGCGCAGCGAGGCCACCGGCCTCTACGTGATGGAGGCCCGGGCCAACGCGCCGGCGCGCGAGCTGCTCGCCAACTTCAGCACCGACGAGGACGCCTACCCGGCCTGGAGCCCGGATGGCCGCCAGCTCGCCGTGCTGATGGGCGACGAGGGGCGCTGGTCGGCCTACCAGCGCTGGCGCCTTGCCACCGTGGCGGCCGCGGGCGGCGCGCCGCGCATCCTGACGCAGGCGCTGGACCGCGGCCTGCAGGCGCGCTTTGCCTGGGCGCCCGATGGCGCCAGCCTCTACGCCAGCGTGGACGACGACGGCGCCGCCTGGCTGGCGCGCATCGGCCTGGACGGCAAGGTCGAGAAACTCAGCGACGGGCGCCGCAGCGTGAGCGGCCTGAGCGTCGCCGCCAAGGGCCAGATCGCCCTGCTCGCCAGCACGGCCAAGCAGCCGCCCGAGCTGCAGCTGCTGCAGCCGGCGGCGCCGGCCAGGCTGCTGCCCCTCACCCGGCACAACGCCTGGGCGGCCGAGGTGCGCTGGGGGCGCAGCGAGGACTTCGCCTCACGCAGCGCCGATGGCACCGAGGTGCACGGCCTCATCAGCTACCCGCCCGAGTACCAGCCCGGGCGGCGCTACCCCACCCTGCTGCTGATCCATGGCGGGCCCAACGGCCAGGACGGCCACAGCTTGGCGGGGCGCGACCTCTTGCGCGAGGAACTCTGCGCCGCCGGCTATGTGGTGCTGCAGGTCAACTACCGCGGCAGCAGCGGCCGTGGCGACGCCTACCAGCGCGCCATCTATGCCGACTGGGTCAACAAGGAGGTGCTGGACCTGCAGGGCGCGGTGGACTGGGCCGTCGGCCAGGGCATCGCCGACCCGGCGCGCCTGGGCGTGGGCGGCTGGAGCTATGGCGGCATCCTCACCAATGCACTGATCGCCGCCGACACGCGCTTCAAGGCCGCGGTGGCCGGCGCCGGCAGCGCCAACCAGCTGGCCATGTTCGGCACCGACCAGTACGCCGTGCAGTACGAGCGCGAGCTGGGTGCGCCCTGGCGCAACCCGGCGCTGTGGCTGAAGGTGTCGGCGCCCTTCTTCAATGCCGAGCGCATCAAGACCCCCACCCTCTTCATGGGCGGGGAGCTCGACTTCAACGTGCCGATCTCGGGCAGCGAGCAGATGTACCTGGCGCTCAAGACCCTCGGCGTGGAGACCCAGCTGGTGATCTACCCCGGCGAGTTCCACGGCATCAGCAAGCCCAGCTACGAGCGCGACGTGTCGGCGCGCTTCCGGGCCTGGTTCGACCGCTACCTCAAGCCCTGAGCTTGGTGGCGGTGATGACCTGGAAGTTGCCGAAGAACAGGGTGCGGCGCTCGCAGTGCAGGCCGCCCATGGCCTCCAGCTGGCGCAGCGGGTCATGGGTGCTCCACAGCGCCAGGCCGAGCGGCTCGAAGACCTTGAAGTAGGCCCAGCTGAGGGTGCGCAGCACCCAGGGATCGGGCTTGTGGAACTCGGCCAGGTAGAGCGTGCCGCCGGGCGCCAGCACGCGCACCGCCTCCTTCAGCACCTGGCCCTTGAGCTCGTGCGGCAGCTCGTGCAGCAGGAAGAACAGCACATTGGCCGCCACCGAGGCGTCCGGCAGCTGCAGCGTGTTGGCGTCCTGCTGGTGGAAGGCCAGCCGGCCCGCATAGGGCTGCAGCTTGCGCTGCGCATTGAGCAGCTCGTTCTCGATGATGTCGATGATCTGCACCTCGCTGGCGCCCGCGCCCAGCGCCGCCTTGACGACGCGCGGCATCACATTGCCGAAGGCGCAGGAGGTGATCAGCACCGGCTGGCCGCGCAGCTCGCTGCGGCGCAGGCGCTGGGTGATGGTGGAGACCAGGCGGTCGTACTGGAACAGCAGGATGGCCGCGATGATGGGCTGGAAGTCCACCAGCCGTATCAGCCGCATGTTCGAGTAGATCGGATAGACATGGCCGTCGGCGCGCGGCAGCACGCCGAAGAACACCTTGCCGACGCCGCGCGCAATCAGCGCGCCGCGCGTCACCGTGAAGAAGAACAGCGCCACGCTGCCAAGCACCAGGGCCGCCGACATGGCGGTGGGAAGAATCCAGTTGCTCACAATGCCCCCGAATGGCCGGGGTCGCGCGCCACAGGGCGCCGCTCACAAAGCCCCGACCTGGTTTGATTGGCGCACCGCAGCATCCGGCTGTCCTTGCTCAAGATCAACCGGCACGCCGCACCGCTACCATGCGCGCATGTTCATCAGCAACACCCTGCTGCCGGCGCTCCTCGCCACGCTCACCACGCTCGCATCGATGGCCCCGGCGCGGGCCACGCCGGGCGAGGTGCCGGTGGGCCAGCCGCTGCGCGAGGCCCGGCTGCAAGGCCTCAACGGCCCGCCGCGCGCGCTCTCGGCCTACCGCGGCAAGCCGCTCATCATCAACGTCTGGGCCAGCTGGTGCGGCCCCTGCCGGCAGGAAATGGCCTCGCTGGAGCGCCTGGCCTGGCGCGAGGACCTGGGCCCCTTCGCGGTGATCGGCATCTCCACCGACGACGAGCGCGACAAGGCGCTGGCCTTTCTGAAGCAGAGCAATGCCAGCTTCAACCATTACCTCGACCGGCAGCTGGAGATGGAGCACATGCTGGGCGCCACGCGCCTGCCGCTGACGGTGCTGGTCGATGCCCGCGGCAAGGTGCTGCACAAGATCTATGGCGCGCGCGCCTGGGACGAGGCCGAGGCGCTGGCGCTGATACGCCGCAGCTTCGGCACGGGCATGCGCTGATGCGCTGACTTGACGCAGCGCAAACCGCGCCGGCCGGGCAAGCGAAGAATCGAGCCCAGATCAACCCGCTGGAGTACGGTCATGGCTGCATTGGTGAAGGGCAAGTCGCGCCCCGCTCGCGATCGCGTCGAACTGGTGGACCCGTTTGCGGTGCTCGACCAGACCCACCGCGAGGTGCTGACCCAGCTGCAGGCCCTGCAGGGGCTGATGCCGCGGCTGGAGAACTACAACGTCGACGATGCCGCGCGCGCGATCGCCCGCGGCGCGGTGGACTTCTTCGGCCACCACGCGCGCCAGCACCATGCCGACGAGGAGAAGCGCGTCTTCCCCGATCTGCTCAACAGCGGCGACGAGGCCCTGTGCCAGCAGGTGCTGCGCCTGCAGCAGGACCATGGCTGGCTGGAGGAGGACTGGCTGGAGCTGGGCCCGATGCTGGCCGAGATCGCCGATGGCCAGGTGGGCGTGGACCTGGAGAGCCTGCGCCACGCGCTGGAGGTGTTCGGCGCGCTCTACCACGAACATATTTCGCTCGAGGAAGGCTTCATCTATCCGGAGGCCAAGCGCCGCGCCGCCGCCGCGCAGACCGCTCGCGAACAACGGCTGGCGACGGGGGGCTGAGCCCGCAGCGCAGAATGGGGGGATGAAAACACCCCCCAGGCTGCAAGCCTTGATGGAAGAAGGCCTGATCGACGGCGTGCTGCGCCAGCTGATGAGCGGCAAGGAAGCGCAGGTCTATGTGGTGCGCTGTGGCGAGGAAACGCGCTGCGCCAAGGTCTACAAGGAGGCCACGCAGCGCAGCTTTCGCCAGGCGGTGGACTACACCGAGAACCGCCGCGTGAAGAACAGCCGCCAGGCGCGCGCCATGGCCAAGGGCACGCGCTTCGGCCGCGCCATGCAGGAGGAGGCTTGGCAGAGCGCCGAGGTGGACGCGCTCTACCGCCTGGCCGCCGCCGGCGTGCGCGTGCCCCAGCCCTACAACTTCCACGAGGGCGTGCTGCTGATGGAGCTGGTGGCCGATGCCGAGGGCGCCGCCGCGCCGCGCCTCAACGACGCCCAGTTCACGCCCGAGCAGGCGCGCCGCCACCATGCGGCCCTGATCGCCGAGGTGGTGCGCATGCTGTGCGCCGGCATCGTGCACGGCGACCTCTCCGAGTTCAACATCCTCTTGGCCGAGGACGGCCCGGTCATCATCGACCTGCCGCAGGCGGTGGACGCCGCCGGCAACAACCACGCCAAGCGCATGCTGTTGCGCGATGTCGAGAACCTGCGCCTGTTCTTCGGCGCCAGCGCGCCCGAGCTGCTGGCCAGCGACTATGGCCACGAGATCTGGGCCCTGTTCGAGCGCGGCCTGCTCAAGCCCGACAGCCCGCTGAGCGGCCGCTTCGAGCACAGCCGCAAGGCCGTCAATGTGGGCGAGGTGCTGCGCGAGATCGAGGATGTAAAGGCCGAGGAGGCGATGCGGCAGCTGATGCGCAGCGGCGCGGGCTAGGCATGCACTGCTACGCCAAGCTGTTTCGGCCCGCCTCGCGGAGCAGGCAGGTGGCCCCGTCGGCCCGGATGCGGCGGCCTTCGCTGCGCTCAGGCTCCCCTGCGCTGCTCCCTGCCCCGGGCTTCGCGCACAACTCGCCCTCCGACCCCCTGCGGGGCCGGCACCTGCCTCGCGGCAGTCGCCTGTCGTCGGTGCTCACACAAGGTGCGCTCGACGCATCGCCTGGAGCGACGCGCACCCCGTTGCAGCTGCGCTGCTCGGCACCGCAAACGTGCCGCCAGGGCCACCTGCCTGCTCCGCTACCACCAGTTGTCGAGCGCACAGGAAACAGGCGTTTCCCCGGCTCAGGAGACCGCCGCGCTATGCCCGCCTGATCACCTCGGGTCAAAGCCTCGCCGCACGCCATGGCGGTGGCATGCGGGCCAGGCCGGTAGGTGCGAGGCCCCATTGGCGGTGCCGAGCCGCGCAGCCAAACCGGGTTGCGCATCGCTCCAGGCGATGCGTCGAGCGCGCCTTGTTTGAGCTCAAGCACAGTTGGCCGCCGCAGGCGGACAACGGCCCACAGGGGTGCGAGGGCGAGTTGCGCGCGAGTGCCGGTTTGGCGAGCAGCGAGGGGAGCCTGAACGCAGTGAAGGCCTCCGCCTCTGGGGCCGAGTGCCTGCCGGCCTGGGCTGCTCAGCCCATATCCACAAAGGCGTGAAATTAGAACTGCAGCGGCGCGCTGCCACTGAAGCTCAGCGTGTGGCCGAGATCGCGGAAGTCGATGCGCAGCAGGGCTTCGTGCTCATCAAGCTGCCAGCGCATCGCCAGCACCTCGGGCTCGCTCTCCAGCAGCTCGAAGCGGCCCTGGAAGGCCGGATGCTCGTTGCGCAGCCGGATCAGCTGCAGCAGGCGCTGCACCACCGGGCGCTGCAGCTCGGCGGCGATCTCGGCCTGGTCGTAATGGTGGCGGTTGATGTCGCGCCCCACCCCGCTGCGGGCCAGCAGCGCCATGTCGTTGTGGCCGGCCAGCAGGCCGACGTAATAGACCTGGGGCACGCCGGGCAGGAAGAACTGCAGCGCGCGCGCCAGCAGATAGCTGCGCTCGTCGCCACCCAGCGCATCGAAGAACGTGCAGTTGACCTGGTAGAGATCGAGGTTGGAGGCCGCCGCCCCGGTAGCCTGGCGGCTCTGGCCCTGGCTGGCGGCGTGGATGCGCTCCACCAGCGCGTCCAGCTCGGCGGGCGGCACCAGGCCGGGTGAGCCGGCGCGGTCGGCGCTGTCGGCGCCGATATCGATGATGCCGATGCCGTCGTGCGTATCGAGCACCGTCAGCGCATTGCGCGGCCGCAGCGCGATCCAGCGCTTCAGCGGCGCGGCGGTCTTGAAGAAGAAGGCATGCAGGGCCAGCGGCGGCAGCGCGAAGTCATAGACCCAGTCCACCTGTTGCGCGATCTCGATCTGGCGCCGGTAGTAGGAATGGATCTCCACCAGCACCTCGATGCCCAGCGCCTTGGCGCGCGCCGCGAACTCGGCGATGAAGGCAAAGGTCTCCGGCATCATGAAGCAGGAGGCGCCGGCCTTCTTGATCGCATAACCGGCCGCATCCAGGCGCACCATGCGGATGCCGCTGTCGGCAAAGCGCTGCAGGATGCCGTCCAGGTAGGCGCGCCCCTCCGCGTGCTGCACATCGATGTCCAGCTGCTTGGGCGTGAAGGTGGTCCAGAGCAGCTTCTTCTGGCCGTTCTTCAGCGTGGCCACGGTGAGCGGCAGGCCCGGGCGCGGGCGGTACACGGCCAGCAGCTGCTGCTCGTTCGTGCCCTGCGGGAACACCGCATCCAGCGTGAGAAACAGGCCGGCATAGCGCGAGGCCTCGCCCCGCTCCGAATAGTCCTGGAACTGCGGCGAATCGGCCGAGATGTGATTCACGATCACATCGGCCATCACCTCGCACTGCGCGCTCAGGGCGCGCACATCGGCCCAGGCGCCCAGGCGCGGATCGACCTGGGTATGGTCGATCGGGTCGAAGCCGGCGTCGGCGCCGTCGATGGGATAGAAAAACGGCAGCAGGTGCACGCCGCCGAACAGGCCTTGCAACAAGCCCTGCGGGCCCTGCAAGAGCGCCTGCAATTGCGCGATGCCGCCGCCACCGAGGCGGTCCACATAGGTGATGAGTTGGACTTGGTTCTTCATGATGGCTTGTACGACTTCACGCGCAGCACCGCCGCGGCCGCCAGCATCAGCAGCGCGCCGGCCAGGCGGATGACGTTCTCGGGCTGGCCGCCCAGCAGGGCGTGGTAGATCAGCGGCAGGGTCAGCATCTGGATCAGCATCGGGATCACGATGAACATATTGAAGATGCCCATATAGACCCCGGCGCGTTCCGGCGGGATGCTGCCGGCCAGCAGCACATAGGGGTTGCCCATGATGCTGGCCCAGGCCAGGCCCACGCCCAGCATGGGCAGGAACAGCAGCCAGCGGTTGTGCAGCTCGGGGATGGCCCACAGCCCCAGGCCCGCCAGCGTGAGGCACAGCGCGTGCACGCGTTGCGCGCCGAAGCGCCGCGTGTAGGGCAGCATGGCGAGCGCCGCGATGAAGGCGACGAAGTTGTAGAAGCCGCCCAGCTGGCCGTTCAGCAGGCCGGCATCGCGAAAGCCCTGCGAGCTGGCATCGCTGGTGCCGAACATGGTCTGGGCCAGCGCCGGCACGATGTAGATCCAGTAGCACATCATCGCGTACCACTGGAACAGCTTCATCCACCAGAGCCGGCGCATGGTCTCGGGCATCTCGCGGAAGGCGCTGAGGATCTCGTCCCAGGTGGCCCGGAGGCCCTGCGGGCGCTGCGAGAGCTCCTGTGCCTCGGCGGCCGAGAGCGGCAGCTCGGGCACGCGGCGCACCGACCACCACACCGTGGTGAAGGAGAACAGCGCGCCGATGCCGAAGGCCACCAGGGTGATCTGCGGGATGTGGTTGGCGCCCAGCGCGTCCTTGTCCATGCCCAGCCAGACCATGATGGAGGGCGCCAGATAGGCCAGGGTCTGGGCCAGGCCGGTGTAGGCGCTCTGGGTCAGAAAGCCCTGGGCATGCTGGGCCTCGTCGAGCCGGTCGCTCACATAGGCGCGGTAGGGCTCCATGGTGACGTTGTTGGCGGCGTCCAGTATCCACAGCAGGCCGGCGGCGAACCACAGCGTCGGGCTCATCGGCATCAGCAGCAGGCCCAGGCTGCACAGCAGCGCGCCGATCAGGAAATAAGGCGTGCGGCGGCCCCAGCGCGTCACCGTGCGGTCGCTCAGCGCGCCGACGATGGGCTGCACCAGCAGGCCGGTGAGCGGCCCGGCCAGCCACAGCAACGGCAGGCTGGCCTCGTCGGCACCCAGGTACTGGTAGATCGGGCTCATATTGCTCTGCTGCAGCCCGAAGCTGAACTGGATGCCGAAGAAGCCCAGGTTCATGTTCAGGATCTGCCAGAGGCTCAGCCTCGGCTTGTTGGCGCTCATGCCGAATGCCTTTCGAGGGTCAGGTCTTGCTGCCAACGCTCGTAGAAGCGGTCGCTCGCGGCCACCGGGCCCCGCTCGCCACACATGGCGGCGGCAAATTCCACCGCCAGCGCCAGCGCACGCGGGACCGACTGGCCAGCTAGCCAGGCGGCCAGCAGCATGGCGCTGAAGGCGTCGCCAGCGCCGACGGTGTCGACCAGGCATTTCAGGCGCGGCGCCGTCGCCAGGGTCTCGACGCGGCCCTCCACATCGAAGCTCGCCGCCCCCAGCGCACCACGCGTGAGCAGCAGGCGCTGCAGGCCATGGCGCCGCATCAGGGCGCGCACGCCCAGACCCCAGTATTCGGGCGGTGCATCCAGCGCCGGGCTGGGCAGGCTCTGCCATTGCAGCAGTTGGGCCAGCTCATGCTCATTGACCTTGAGCCAGTCGGCATGCCGCAGGCAGGCTTCGGCCAGCTCCGGTGCGGCACTGCCGGCGCGCAGATTCAGGTCCAAATAACGCAGCGCACCCTGCCGGCCAAACTGCTCCAGCAGGCGCTGTATGCCGGCGCGCGCCACCGCATGGCGCTGTCCCAGGCTGCCAAAGTAGACCACCCGGGGCGTGGCCGCGGACGCCAGCAGAGGCTCGGCCTCCAAATGGTCCCAGGCCGCATCCCCATGGATCTCGAAGCCGTGCCCGCCCTCGCTTTCGATCACGCTGACACGGCCGGTGCCGCGCTCAGCATCGAATTGCAGCGCCGCCTCGCTGAGGCCGAAGCGGCGCATGTTTTGCAGCACCAGCGCCGCGCCGGCATCGCCCTGCCCCAGGCGCGTGGCCAGCAGGGCCGGCTGGCCCAGCGCCTGCAGCGAGCGCGCCACATTCAGCGGCGCGCCGCCGGCCACCGGCCCGCTGGCGAACTCGTCCACCAGGGCTTCACCCAGCAGCAGCACGGGTGCCATGCTCAGAACTCGAACTTCACGGACGCGCGCAGGGTGCGGCCGGTGAGCGCGCGCGCCGCATGGCCATCGCCCTCGATCTCGGTATAGGCCAGCGCATTGAACAGATTGTTGGCCGAGAGCGAGAGCTGGGTCTTGGCATTGAGCTGGTAATTCACGAAGGCATTCACCACCGTGTAGGCCGGCATGGTGATGCTGTTGCCATCGTCGCCATAGGACTTTCCCGAGCCGATCAGCGCCGCGCCCAGCTCCACATCGCCCAGGCTGTAGGCGGGGCTGAGCTGGTAGACGAAGTCGGCCTGGCGGCGCGGCTTCTTGCCCACCACGCTGGCGTCGTTGGAGGCCTGGATGCGCGCATGCGTGAAGGTGGCGCCGGCGTTCAGGCGGAAGTTGCCGATCGCGTAGGCGGCTTCCAGCTCCAGGCCGCTGGCCTCGTACTTGTTGGCGGTGAACTTCTGCGTCGTGACCTCGTAATTGCTTTCCTTGGTGCGCGCATTGAAGAGCGTGGCGAACAGGCTCAGCCCCTGGCCGCGCCATTTGGCGCCGGCCTCGACCTGATCGATCTCGTTCACCGCGATCGGCACCGAGCCGTCCAGCGGATTGCCGTAGAGCAGGCGGTCGGCGCTGAAGGCCACGCCGTTGCTGGCGCGGCCGAACAGGGCCAGATCCTTGCTCAGCGCGAAGTTGGCGCCCAGCGAGTAGGAGGTGTGCGCCACCTTGTAGTCCACGCGTTGCTGGCTGGCGGCATCCCAGCGCTGTGCGGCGTTGTCGCCGGCCAGGGTGTAGCCATGGGCCTTCTGCTCGTCGCGGCGCAGGCTCAGGTCCAGATTGAGCGGGCCGCGCTCCCAGGCCAGCGCCGCATAGGGCGAGGTCTGGGTGTACTGCACGTCCCAAGTGCGCGTGCAGCAGCCGCCCCAGGTGCTCCAGCCCTGCGCCACCGCTGCGCTGGTGGGCTTGCCGCTGGCATCGACCACCTGGGCGTTGTTGCCGCTCAGCGTCAGGTTGTACTGGTTCCAGAACCAGGTCTGGGCCACGTTCTGCTGGCCATAGAACAGGCCGCCCACCAGGGTGGCCTTGCCGCCATCGCCGGCGGCGAAGGTCTTGCTCAGCTTCAGGTCGTTGAAGACGTTGTCCAGATTGTCCAGCGAGGTGTTGAACAGCGTGCCGGTGAAGAAGGCGGCACGGCCGTTGTTGGCATTGTCGGCCGGGAACAGCGCAATGAAGCGGCCCGAGTTGCTGCTCTTGCGGAATTTCTCTTCCAGGCTCAGCCCCATGCCCAGCTCCAGGCCGGACTCGAAGCCGATCGCCGTGCTCTTCACGTGCAGGCCGTCGCGGGTGTTGCTGGTGGTATAGGCGCCGTCCTTGTTGAAGCTCACGTCACGCGCCAGGCTGGGCGTGATGAAGAAGGCGCTGCGCGGGTCGATGCCGGCGATGGTGTTGATCTTGCCGTTCGAGACCGTCACCGGCACGGGCATCAGCGAGGGGGTCTTGTCGTCCAGGGCCTTGAGGCTCAGGCGCACATAACCAGAGACATCCGTGCCCTGGAATTTCTGCGTGATATTGGCCTTGAGCTGGCCACCGCTCTCAAGATTCTGGCCGGTCGGCCGGCCGCCCTCGCCGATGCGCTGGAAGCCGCCGAGGTGGAAGCTACCGCCCTTGCCCAGCGAAGCACCATAGTCGGCATCGATGCGCCAGAGACGCCGATCCAGCCCGGCCGTCAGGCCCAGGCTGCCGCCCTGCTCGCTGCCGGTCTTGCTGATGAAGTTGACGAGGCCGCCCGGCGAGTTGCTGGCCAGGGTGGAGGCCGAGCCGCCGCGCAGCACTTCGAGGCGCTCGGTATTCGCATCGGCGCGCAGGAACTGGTCGGCGGTGCCGAAGGCGATGTCACCGAACAGCAGCAGCGGCAGGCCGTCTTCCTGGATCTGCACATAGCGCGAACCGCCGGCCGAGAGCGGCACGCCGCGCACCGTGATGTTGGCATTGCCCTCGCCGCCGGAGGATTCCGAACGCACGCCCGGCACCGCGCGCAGCAGCTCGGCCGCGCTGGTGGCGCCGCTCTTGCTGAGCTGCTCGCCGTCCATCGAGCTGACCGAGAGGCTCTGTTTCATCTTGGTGGAGCGGGTGGAGCTGCCGGTGACCACCACCTGGTCGAGCTGCAGGCCGTCGGCGGCCTCCTGGGCCTGGCCCGGCCGGGGCGCGAAGGCCAGGGCCATGGCCAGCGTCAAGGGAGCCAGGGCCAGGGCGGCCGCGGCGGTAGGGCGTACTGCTTGTCGTTGCATCTTGCTTGTCTCCGAATCAGGACCGGCGCACACGCTGCATGGCGTGATGCGTCCGGCAAGGCTTGGCTATCGTGCTGGGCTGACGCCGGGCCGCGGACGGCACCTTGCGTTGCCCGCATTGTGCGGCGCCTGCATTTTCTTTGCAATCGATTGCAATTCAGTAGAAACGCTTATGTGCGCCGATGAATACGGCAGCCTGTCTCACTTTTGATGAATTTCTCTGATCGACTTGCAATCAATTGCAGGCCGCTCTATGGCGCCCGGACTCAGGCCGGCGCGCTCTCGCGCACCACCAGGTGCACCGGCAGCATGCTGGGCGGCACCGCCTGCCCCTCCAGCATCTGCATCAGCTTGTGCACCAGCTGCACGCCGGCGGCGGCCACGGGCTGGTGCACGCTGGTGAGCGGCGGGTCACAGAAGGCGGCCAGGGGCATATCGTCATAGCCCACCACGCTAACCTCGCGCGGCACCGCCCGGCCCTGCGCGCGCAGCACCTGGATGGCCTGCAGGGCCAGCAGATCGCTGCAGGCCACCACACCGTCCACCTCGGGATGGGCGGCAAAGAAGGCCTCGATGGCGGCGCGCGCCGCGCCCACCTCGAAGGGCACGGCCAGCTCCAGCGCGGGGTCAGGTCTGAACCCCCGCAGGGCCAGCGCCGCCCAGAAGCCCTCGCGTCGGTGCATCACCTCGGGCAGGGCCGCATCGCCGAGAAAGGCCAGCCGGTGCCGGCCCGCGGCGAGCAGGTGCTCGGTGGCCAGGCGCCCGCCCAGCACGTTGTCGCCGCCGACGCTGCAGTAGAGCTGCTGCGGCAGCTGGGCGCCCCACACCACCACCGGCAGCTTGCGCGCCGCCAGCTCGTTGAGCTGGTCGTGGTGGCGCCACTGGCCGATGATGAGCAGGCCCACCGCCTTGCCCGAGTCCACCGCCTGGGCGGCCAGGTCGAGGCGCTCGGCATCGACGCGCGAGAGCAGCATGTCCCAGCCCTGGTCGGTCAGGGCGTCGGCGATGGCGCCGACGATGGAGAGGAAGAAGGGGTCGGAGATGTGCTGGCGCGAGCCCGCGTCATAGGGCACCACCACCGCCACCGTGCGGTTCTTCTGTAGCCGCAGGTTCTGCGCGCCGAGGTTGATCGAGTAGTTGAGCGAGCGCGCCAGCTCGCTGACGCGCTTGCGGGTCTCCTCGTTCACCAGGCTGCTGCCGCTGAGCGCACGCGAGACGGTGGACACCGACACCCCCGCCAGGCGGGCGATATCGGCCATTTGCAGGCGCCGCTGCTCGGCGCGGCTGGAGGGAGGCTTGGCTTCGGACATGTGCCGCCATTTTGCAGCAGCGGCCACAGCCAACTCAGCGGCGCAAGCCCGCGAAGGGATCCACCGCCTGCCAGGGCAGCGCCAGCCGCAGCTCCACCCCCTCGGCCGCGGCGCGGCGCTGCAGAAAGGCCATCGAGGCCTCCATGTCGTCGAACAGCAGGCGGCCGGGCCGCAGCGGCTGGTCCAGCGGCAGGGTGAAGTCGTCCCAATGGATCGGGATGACGCGCTTGGCCTGGGTCAGCTGCACGGTCTCGCGCCAGTAGTCGGCGCGGTAGGCCTCGTCCTTGCCGCCCAGGCCGCCAATGCCCAGGTAGACCACCTCGGCCTGCAGGCCGCGCAGGCGCTCGGGCACGAAGCCGGCGCTGCCCGCGATCAGCAGGCTGCGCCCCTCATGCTTCACCAGCAGCTGGTAGCTGCCGCCCTCGCGGTAGGCATCGGCGCGCACCGGCGGGCGCAGCGGCTCGGTGATCTCGCCCATCGCCAGCGGGTGCGGGAAATGGCGCGAGCGCAGCACCGTGATCTCGAAGCGGCCATAGCGCAAGACCTGGCCATCCTGCAGCAGCTGCATGCGCTCGGGGGCCAGACCCCAACCGCGTGCGATCTGGGCGGTGGATGCCGAGCCCAGCAGCATCGCGCCGGTGCGCTGCGCCACCTCGGGCGAGTCCATCGCATGGTCGTAGTGCGAGTGCAGGGCGATCACCGCGTCCAGCTTGGCGATGCCGGCGCGCTGCAGGCTGCGCGCGATCAGGGCGCGGTCCGGCGCGATCTTGCCGAGCAGCACCTCGCGGCCGGCCGGGCGGGTGAAGAAGCCATCGGTCAGCAGCGCCGTCTCGCCATCGCTGAGCAGCAGGCTGGACACCCCCAGGAAGGTGACGCGAAGCTCACCCGCGGGCTGGGGCGCCGCCGCCGCCGGCAGGGCCAGCGGCAGATAGGGTTCGAGGCTGGGGCGCGCCTGGAAGCGCCAGACCAGCCAGGCCAGGCCCAGCAGCAGGGCCAGCAAGAGCAGCAGCGCGACGCGCTTGACGATGGACATGCAGGCTCCTCGTGCGCCCCGAAGCGGGCGGACGCGAGCCTAGCACTAACTCCCCGTCTGCTGCTCCCTGAGCTTGCGATACAAGGTGTTGCGGCTGATGCCCAGGCGCCGCGCGGCCTCGGACAGATTGCCCTCGCAGGCCTCCACGGTCTGCCGCACGCTCAGGCGCGCCTGCTCGCGCAGCCCGCCGGGCGCCTCGCCCGCCCGGGGGTCAGGGCTTGCCTGGCGCAGCGCGCGGGCCAGATCGTCGGGCAGATGGGGCCAGTCGATGTGCTGCTCATGCTCGTCCAGCAGCGCGCAGGCGGTGCGCAGCGCGTTGTGCAGCTGGCGCAGATTGCCGGGCCAGCGGTAGGCGCGCAGCGCCGCCAGCAGCTCGGGCTGCACGGCCAGCGCGCGCCCGGGCTGCAGCTCGGCCAGCATGGCCGCGATCAGGGCCGGCAGGTCCTGGCGCTCGCGCAGCGGCGGCAGCTGCAGGGCTAGGCCGTTGAGGCGGTAATAGAGGTCGGCGCGGAAGCGGCCCTGCGCCACCTCCTCGGCCAGCTCGCGGTGGGTGGCGCAGACCAGGCGGAAGTCCACCGCCACCGGCGCGCCCCCGCCCAGCGGCAGCACCTCATGCTCCTGCAGCACGCGCAGCAGCCGGCCCTGCAGGGCCAGCGGCATGTCGCCGATCTCGTCCAGGAACAGGGTGCCGCCGGCGGCCTCGCGGATGCGCCCGGGCGCGCCCTCGCGCGCCGCGCCGGTGTAGGCGCCGGGCCGGTAGCCGAACAGCTCGGCCTCGATCAGCGCCTCGGGCAGGGCCGCGCAGTTCAGCGCCACCAGCGGTTTCGCGGCGCGCGCCGAGCTGGCATGCAGGGCGCGCACGAACAGCTCCTTGCCGACGCCGGACTCGCCCTGCAGCAGCAGGGCGATGGGCTTGTCCATCACGCGGCGCGCGCGCTCCAGCGCGCTGCGCAGGGCCGGGTCGCCGCTGTCCAGGCGGGCCAGCGCGTCCTGCGGCGCCGCGTGTGACGACGCGTGTGGCGCGCAGATCCGCGTGGCCGCCACCAGGCTGCGCCCCGGCTCCAGGCGCAGCCACAGGGGGCTGCCATCGTGGCGGCGCACCGGGCGCGCGGCGGCGCTGGGGCGGCGGCACCAGTCGGCCAGGGTGGCGATGTCCAGCTGCAGCAGCTGCTCGATGCGGCAGGCGGAGATCGCCGTCCAGTCCAGGCCCAGCATCTGCAGGCCCGCGGCATTGGCGCCGCACAGCCAGCCGTCTTCCGAGAGCGCCAGCAGGCCCTCGGCGCAGGAGCCTATGCCCTCGGGCTGGGCATGCAGGCGCAGGCGCAGGCCGGCGCCATGGCGATGCTCGAACAGGCGCTGCTCGATCATGCCGGCCGCCGTGCGCACCAGCGCCAGGGTGTGGTGGTGCACGCTGCGCTGCTCGCCGGAGATGTCCAGCGCACCCAGCACGCGGCCCGAAGGGTCGAGGATGGGGGCGGCGGTGCAGGTGAGGAAGCCGTTGCGCTCCAGGTAATGCTCGGCGCCATGCACCACCACCGGCGCGGCGTCGGCCAGGGCGGTGCCGATCGCATTCGTGCCGCGCCATTGCTCGTGCCAGCTGGCGCCGGGGCGCAGGGCCACGCGCTGGGCGCGGTCCAGGAAGGTGGCATCGCCCAGGGCCTGCAAGAGCATGCCCTCGGCATCGGCCAGTATCACCATGCTGTCGGTGTCCATCGTCTGCTTGACGAGGAACTCCATCACCGGCCGCGCATGCGCCACCAGCTCGCGCTGCTGCTCCAGCGCCCGCGTCAGCTGGGCCGCCGACGCATGCGGTGCGCCCGGCATGCGGCCCTCGGGCCTGAGTCCGAAGGCGCGGCTGCGCTGCCAGCTGTTCAGCAGCGCCGGGGCGATCAGCCCCTCGGCCACGCTGCCGGCATCCAGCAGCGTGCGCCGCGCCTGGCGCAAGCGCGCCGGCGCATGGTGCTTGTTGGGTAATGCCTGCATCTCGATTGTCTCCATCGGGCCTCTGACGGACCTCGCCCGCGAGCCTAGCGGGACGCGCCGCGCTGGCAAGCGTTTCAGCAGATCCGCGCCGCCGGCTGTTCCGTTTCGTGACAGTTGTTCAGTCCCGCCGGCGCATTCGACACAGTCTGCGCGCCCCAACTGACCCCGGACTTGCGCCGAACAAGGCCGTTGCGGCGCAAACGCGGCCTGGCACGCGGCGTGCAATGAGGACCCCGAGCCCCCCAAAACAAGACGGCTCGCACACCCACCATCATCATCAAGCAGGAGACAAGCCATGCTGTACGCCAACCCCAACACCGCCGGCGCCAAGGTCGAGTTCAAGCCCCGCTACGACAACTTCATCGGCGGCAAGTTCGTGCCCCCGGTGAAGGGCCAGTACTTCGAGGTCATCACCCCCATCACCGGCAAGCCCTACACCCAGGCCGCACGCTCGGGCGCCGAGGACATCGAGCTGGCGCTGGACGCCGCCCATGCCGCCGCCGACGCCTGGGGCCGCACGCCCGCCGGCGAGCGCGCCAACATCCTGCTGAAGATCGCCGACCGCCTGGAGCTCAACCTCGAGAAGCTGGCCTATGCCGAGACGGTGGACAACGGCAAGCCGATGCGCGAGACGCTGAATGCCGACATCCCGCTGACGATCGACCATTTCCGCTACTTCGCCGGCTGCCTGCGCGCGCAGGAAGGCGCGCTGAGCGAGATCGACGAGCACACCATCGCCTATCACTTCCACGAGCCGCTGGGCGTGGTGGGCCAGATCATCCCCTGGAACTTCCCCATCCTGATGGCGGCCTGGAAGCTCGCGCCGGCCATCGGCGCTGGCAACTGCGTGGTGCTCAAGCCAGCGGAATCGACGCCCATCAGCATCATGGTGATGGCCGAGCTGATCGCCGACCTGCTGCCGCCGGGCGTGCTCAACATCGTCAACGGCTTCGGCCGCGAGGCCGGCATGCCGCTGGCCGAGAGCAAGCGCATCGCCAAGATCGCCTTCACCGGCAGCACCGCCACCGGCCGCGTGATCGCCCAGGCGGCCGCCGGCAACCTGATCCCGGCCACGCTGGAGCTGGGCGGCAAGAGCCCCAACATCTTCTTCGAGGACATCGCCGACGCCGACGACGCCTTCTTCGACAAGGCCATCGAGGGCCTGGTGCTGTTCGCCTTCAACCAGGGCGAGGTCTGCACCTGCCCCTCGCGTGCGCTGATCCAGGAATCGATCTACGACAAGTTCATGGCGCGCGCGCTGGCGCGCATCAAGGCCATCAAGCAGGGCAGCCCGCTGGACACCGACACCATGATGGGCGCGCAGGCCTCGGCCATGCAGATGGACAAGATCATGTCCTACCTCGAGCTCGGCAAGCAGGAGGGCGCGGAGTGCCTGATCGGCGGCGGCCGGGCCGAACTCGGCGGTGAGCTGGCCGGTGGCTATTACATCCAGCCCACGCTGTTCAGGGGCCACAACCAGATGCGCATCTTCCGCGAGGAAATCTTCGGCCCGGTGCTGGCGGTGACCACCTTCAAGTCCGAGGCCGAGGCACTGCAGATCGCCAACGACACGCCCTACGGCCTGGGCGCCGGCGTGTGGAGCCGCGACGGCAGCCGCGCCTACCGCATGGGCCGCGCCATCAAGGCCGGCCGCGTCTGGACCAACTGCTACCACGCCTACCCGGCCCATGCCACCTTCGGCGGCTACAAGGAATCCGGCATCGGCCGCGAGACCCACAAGATGATGCTGGACCATTACCAGCAGACCAAGAACCTGCTGGTGAGCTATTCGCCGAACGCCTTGGGCTTCTTCTAGGTTCATCCCCGACCAACGGGGAGCCTCCATCCGGGGTGGTCGGACGGCAAAGCCCAGGGCGGGTGGCCGCTGCGGCCCGGATGCGCAGGCCCTCGCTGCGCTCGGGCTCCCCTGCGGTGCTCGGCCCTTGCGGCCTGGCGCACAACTCACTGCGCTCGCCTGCGGCTCGCTGCGTTCAGACAAAGTGCGCCATTCCAGTGCTTGAGGCGCGCGGGTACGCGCGCGGCCGCAAGCCCCTGCGCGCCTCGGCAGCGCAAAGGGCCTTCGCAGCCACCCGCCCCGTGCTTTGCCAACACCGCTACTTGTGCGCGCCCCTCGTGCCACGGGCGTGATTCGAGCGGCACGGGCCGGCAGGTGCGAGGCCCCATTGGCGGTGCCGAGCCGCGCAGCCAAACCGGGTTGCGCATCGCTCCAGGCGATGTGCCGAGCGCACCTTGTTTGAGCTGGAGCACAGGCGGGTGCCACTGGCACACGCCGGCCCGCAGGGGTGCGACGGCGAGTTGTGCGCGAGTCCCGGTTTGGTGAGCAGCGAGGGAAGCCTGAGCGCTTGCGCAAAGGCCTCCGCCTCTGGGGCCGAGTGCCTGCCGGCCTGGGCCGCGGCGCCAGCGCACCTTCTTGGCAACACATCTGGTGGCTTCCCTGCACGTCGGCGAAGAACTCGTTCTAGGCCTATCCCGGGTGGCGCTCAGTGCCGGCGGCGCGCGCGTTGCTGCGCCGCCGGGAACACCACCTCCTGCGCCAGCCAATGCTTGAACTTCAGCGTGTCCGTGTCCTGGGCCTTGGCCAGTAGTTCGAGCAGGGCCTCGGCCTGGATGCGGGCGGGCTGGCTTTTCTTTTCGCCCAGGTGCACGCCGTCGGGACGCAGCTGTTGCAGCGTCTGATCGGCGGGCAGGCCGTGGATGAGCTTGCGCACATCGCTGATGCGCAGCCAGCGGAACTGCGCCGCGTCATCGGCAATGTCCAGCATCTGGCCGCGGTGCACGAAATGGCGGCCGCTCACATCGCGATAGACCACCTCGGTGGTCTTGTGGCGCGCCATGCCCAGCAGGTCCAGGATCGGCCTGGCCAGCGCCACGCCCAGCAGCGGCGCGCCCAGCACCAGGCCGACGGCGCCCAGCCAGCGCCATTGCAGATAGATCACGGCCGCGCAGGCCAAGAGGCGCAGCGCGATAGTGAGCAGGAGTTGCCGCATTGCTTGAAGATCAATCTTCGATGGCAAAGCTCAGCTCGGCGCGCTCCTGCAGGCGCCGCACCAGGGCCATGCCCATGGCGGCGCCGGGCGTCCACACGCCACCGGGTGTCATGCCACGCGTGATGTCCTGCAACAGGCACAGGGCCGCCTCGCTGATGAGCTTGCAGGTCGATCCATAGCCCGGGTCGCCCTGCCCCTTGACGCGCGCGGCCAGGCGCCGGCCGTCGGCCGTCTCGCCATGGAAGACGATCTCGTAGCGGCCCTTGCGCTGCTGTTCGGGGCTGGGGCCCTCGCCCGGCTTGGGCAGCACGAAGCGGCGCAGCAGGGCGCGCGTGGGCGCAAAGCCCAGCAGCCGCTCCTGCAGCCAGGCCGAGCGCGCCAGCAGGCGTGCGCGGCGCTCGCCCTGGCGGCCCTTGCCGGTGAGCAGGCGCTCGTCGTAGCGGAAGTCCCGCCCCCAGGGATGGCCGCGCAAGGCATTCGTGCGGTGCACATTCTTGGTGTTGATGACGGCCATCACGAAGGGGCCCGACCAGGCCTGGGCCTGCTCGTCGAACGCGGCATGCTCGCCATCGGGCTGGGCCGGGCCGCGAAAGCCCGGCGTCACCGCGGTGAGCGCAAACGGATCGGCCATCAGGCGCGCCTGCTCGGGGTCGCGCCCCATCGCCTCGTAGCTGGCCAGGGCGCTGGCAATGGTGCCGCCCGAGGCGCCGCCCTTCAGCACCAGCACGCGGCCGCCCACGCGCGTGAGCGGCTCGCCGTAGCGGCGCAGCGCCTCGTCCTGCAGGAACAGCACGCCCAGATCGAAGGGGATGGAGTCGAAGCCGCAGGAAAAGGTGATGCGCGCGCCGCTGCGCTCGGCCGGCCCCTGCAGCTGCGGGATCATGGTGGCCATCCAGCCGGGCTCGCCGCACAGGTCCACATAGTCGGTGCCCACCTCGGCGCAGGCGCGCACCAGGGTCTCGCCATGGCGCTGGTAGGGGCCCACGGTGGTGATCACGACCCGGGCCCGCGCCACCAGTTGCTTGAGGGCCTGCGGGTCCGCCGCGTCGGCCACCAGCAGCGGCAGGGTGGCGGGCGCGCCGATCTGCGCGCGCACCTCGGCCAGCTTGGCGGCGCTGCGCCCGGCCATCGCCCAGCTCAGTTCGCCACCCACGCCGTAGCGCCGGTTCAGGTAGTCCGCCACCAACCGGCCGGTGAAGCCGCTGGCACCGAAGACGATCAGGTCGTAATGCATCGCCTATGCTCGCACAAGGTTCTGCAGCTTTTGCAAGGTGGCCCAGTTGCGCGAGGTGCTGAGCGTGCCGGCCTCGCGCGTGAAGGCCTTGAGCATGGGGCTTTCCAGGATGCCGCTGCCGCAGCACAGATAGGCCCGCTTGTCCTGCACGGCCAGGCGATCCACGCCCCAATCCTGCTGCGCCAGGGGCAAGGCCGGTGTGAGCGCCTGCTCGGCAAATGCGATCAGGAAGCGCGAGGGTTCGTCCACCGCATCGGGCCAGGGGTTGCCGGCCAGGGCGGCGTCCAGCTCCGCGGCGGTGATCACCACCACGGCGCAGTCCACGCCGAGCTGCGCGGCGATGGCCTGCTGCAGCTCTTTGCGCAGCGTCAGTGCGTCGCGGCGCGCCGACTCAAACACCAGATTGCCACTGTTCAGCAGGGTCGCCACCCGGCCATGGCCCAGGCCCTCGGCCAGGGCGCGCAGCTCGGCCATGGCGATGCGCTTGGCGCGGCCGACATTGATGCCGCGCAGCAGGGCGATGTAGCGGCTCATGCCTTCTCGAACCGCACTGAGGGCTTGTTGCGCACCACCACCGTGCCGGCCAGCTTGTCGTGCCAGCCCTGCTTGCGCGGGTCCAGGCCGACCCAGATCAGGCCCATGAACAGCGGAATGGCGGCGAGGTAATAGCCCAGGTAGCGCAGCAGCAGCTGGCCGGTGCTGGGCTTGCCGCCGCTGCGGGCATCAACGATGCGCGCGCCGATCGCCAGCTTGCCGGGCGTGGCCTGGCGCGCCAGCCAGAACAGGATCACCGCCACCGCCGGCAGCACGAAGGAGAGCAGGAAGTCCGCCGGCCCCTGGACCAGGCTGGTGCCGCTCCAATAGGCCTTGCCATAGATGAGCTGCAAGGCCGGGTAGATCAGGGCGGCGATGATGGCGGTGTCGATCAGCGAGGCCCAGAGCCGCAGCCAGAAGCCAACGTATTCGAGTTCGGGCTGCTGAGCTTGGTTTTGCATGGATGACAAGGGCGCTGCGTGGCTGAGAAGCGCATTGTGGCCGCATGGTGGTGGCAGCAGGCAAAATCGATGCACCATGCAGCGCCGCCAATTGCTCACCCTCGCCAGCCTGCTGGCCACCGCCCTGCCCACCCGGGCCCAGACCGCACCGGAGCCCGCCGAGCCCTGGCAGGAGCGGCCCGAGCTGCAGGCGCTGTTCGGCCAGCACAACACCGTGGGCACGCTGGTGGTGTTCGACACCGCCACGCGCCGCTGGCAGGTGGTGAACGCCGCGCGCGCCTACGAGCGCTTCATCCCGGCCTCCACCTTCAAGATCCCCAACACCCTGATCGCCCTGGACACCGGCGAGGCCATCGACGACCGCCACCCCTATGCCTGGGACGGCCAGCGCCGCTGGCTGGACGACTGGAACCGCGACCAGACGCTCACCAGCGCCTTCCGAGTCTCGGCCGTGTGGGTCTACCAGGACATCGCGCGCCATGTGGGCGCGGCACGCATGCAGCGCTATCTGCAGGCCATGCGCTACGGCAATGCGCGCATCGGCCCCCGGCTCGACAGTTTCTGGTTGGACGGCGATCTGCGCATCTCGGCGGTGGAGCAGGTGGAGTTCCTGCGCCGCCTCAACGAGGGCCGCCTGCCGCTTGCGGCGCGCACGCTGGAGCTGGGCAAGCGCGTGATGCTGCGCGAGCAGGCCAAGGATGGCGCCTGGCGGCTCTACGCCAAGACCGGCTGGGCCAATGACGTGAAGCCGGCGGTGGGCTGGTATGTGGGCTGGCTGGAGCGCGCGGACGGCACGGCCTGCAGCTTCGCGCTCAACCTCGAGATGCGCCGCGACGCGCTGGCCCCGCAGCGCGAGGCCATCGCCAGGGCCATGCTCAGGGAGCTGGGTCTGTTGGACTGAGCCCGCTCAGCCAGCGCACCGTGTCCTCGATCAGATGGCCCGAGATGCTGAAGCGCGGCGGCACGCCGGGCAGGGCATCGATGGGGAACCAGGCCGCCTCCTCGATCTCGCCCGGCTGCGGCACGATCTCGCCGCCCGCCCACTCGGCCGTGTAGGCCACCATCAGGCTGTGCGGGAAGGGCCAGCTCTGGCTGCCGTAGTAGCGCAGGTCCTTGACCTGCACGCCCACCTCCTCGGCCACCTCGCGGTGCAGGCATTGCTCCAGCGATTCGCCCGCCTCGACGAAACCGGCCAGCGCGCTGAAGTAACCGGGCTTGAACTGCGGGCCGCGCGCCAGCAGCAGCTCGGGCACGCGCCCGGCCGGGCGCCGCCACAGCAGCGCCATCATCGCGGGGCTGAGGCGCGGATAGGCCACCTGCGCGCAGGCCGGGCAGCGGCGCGCGCGCTCATGCGCCAGCCGCTCGGTGGGCGTGCCGCAGACGCCGCAGAAGGCGTGCGCGCGGTCCCACTCCAGCACCTGGGCGGCGCGGCCGGCCACCGCCATCAGGGGCTCTGGCAGGGCCATCATGGCGGCGCGCAGCGGCATGGGCTGGCGGTCTGCGGGCAGCGCCGCGAGGCGCAGGGTCCAGCAGTCCAGCCCATCCAGCCGGCCCAGGTAATGGCGTTGCGCCGCAGCTTCCTCTGGCGCGACGCGCAGCCCGGCCTCCAGGGGCAGGTCCGCCGGCAGCAAGACCTGACCCTCGAAAAAAACGAAATGCCAGGCCTGGGCGCTGGCGGGCTCGTCGGGCTGAACGGCAGGGATGAAGTGCATGGATGAATGGAAAAGGGCTATCGATGCGGGCGGCTGGCGGCCACTGTATCGGAAGGCCGCGCCTGCAGGCCCTGGGCCAGGTGCTCGACCAGCGCCCGCACGCGCTGCGGCATGAAGCGCTGGCTGGGCATCACCGCATGCAGGGGCAGGCGGTCGCCGATCCAGTCGGGGAAGAGGTTCACCAGCAGGCCCTGGGCGAGGCTGGCGCGCACGTCCAGCTCGCTCTTGTAGACCACGCCCAGGCCCGCCAGCGCCCAGCCATGGGCGATCTCGCCATCGTCGGTGCTGCGCCGCCCCTGCACCGGCACCGCCAGTACCGGCCCCTCGTCGCTCTGGCGGAAGCGCCATTGGCGCTCATGGCGGTTGCGGATCTTGAAGGTCAGGCATTCGCAGGCGCTCAGCTCGCTCGGATGCACCGGCCGGCCATGGCGCTGCAGAAAGGCCGGGCTGGCGACGGCCAGCCGGTTCACCTCGGTGAGCCTGCGCGCCACCAGGCCGGAATCGGCCAGCAGGCCGTAGCGAATCGCCACGTCGACCTCGTCCTTGTAGATGTCCAGCAGCGAATCGCCGACGCTGAGGTGCAGCTCCACGCCGGGGTGCTGCTGCATGAAGGCATCGAGCAGGGGCAGCAGCTGGCGGCGCGTCAGGTCGCTGGAGGCGCTCATGCGGATGCGGCCGCGCAGGCGTGCGTCGGTGGCACGGCCCTTGGCCCGGCCGCCTTGCTGCTCCTCGCTCACCAGGGCCACCCCCTCGTCCAGCAGCTCCAGCGCGCGCTGGCCATAGTCGCGCAGCTGCTCGCCCGCGGCGCTCAGGCGCAGCGCGCGCGTGCTGCGCTCCACCAGGCGCACGCCCAGGCGCGCCTCCAGCTTCTTGAGCATGGCGCTGGCGGCCGCCGGCGTGATCTGCATGACCCGGGAGGCGGCCGTCAGGCTGCCGCCGCGGGCGCATTCCACGAGCAGCCTCAGCTCATCGGTATTTTCAATTTTCATTTGAAACTGATTGTCGATCCAGCCTGTTTTTCGGAAAGCATTGAAGCACCAAGATAGCGGCCATCGCAACTTGTTTTTCTTTCCTTGAGGAGCTGATCCATGAAAGCCGTTGGCTATTACCAGAACCTGCCGCTGCAGGCCGCCGAGTCCCTGCTGAACCTGGAACTGCCCGCCCCCACCCCCGGCCCGCGCGATCTGCTGGTGGAAGTGAGCGCCATCGCCGTCAACCCGGTGGACGTGAAGGTGCGCATGAGCCGCCCCGCCCCCGATGCCGGCAGCCCGGTGCTGCTGGGCTGGGACGCGGTGGGCGTGGTGCGCGCCATCGGCGCCGAGGTGAGCGGTTTTGCGCCGGGCGACCGGGTCTGGTATGCCGGCGAGATCAACCGCCCCGGCAGCTATGCCCAGCTGCAATGCGTGGATCACCGCATCGCCGCGCTCGCGCCCAAGACCCTGAGCGATGCCGAGGCCGCCGCCCTGCCGCTCACCGCCATCACCGCCTGGGAGCTGCTGTTCGAGCGCCTGCAGGTGCAAGCCAGGCCCGAGCGGCCGGTGAGCCTGCTGGTGACGGGTGCGGGCGGCGGCGTGGGTTCCATCCTGGTGCAGCTGGCACGCCGGCTGGCGCCGCAGCTGACCGTGATCGCCACGGCCTCGCGTCCGGAATCGGCCGCCTGGCTGCGTGAACTGGGCGCCCATCATGTGATCGACCACACGCAGGCCCTCGCTCCGCAGATTGCAGCGCTGGGCGCGCCCCCGCTGCGTTATGCCGCCAGCCTGACCCACACGCCACTGCATTTCAACGACATCGTCGCCGCGCTGGAGCCGCAGGGCCGCATCGGCATGATCGACGACTTCGCGCCCGATGCGCTGAACGTGATGGCGCTGAAGGGCAAGAGCCTCTCGCTGCACTGGGAGATGATGTTTGTGCGCCCCTTGCATGCCACGCACGACCTCGCCGAGGTCGGCCAGTTGCTGGCCGAGGTGGCGCGCCTGGCCGATGCCGGCGCGCTGCGCAGCACCCTCAGCGAGGTGCTGGGCCCCATCAATGCCGCGACGCTGAAGCGCGCCCATGCGCTGCTGGAGGGCCAGCACACGCGCGGCAAGCTGGTGCTGCAGGGCTTCTAGCGGCCTCTTGCGCGGCTCAGCAGCACCAGGGCCACGCCGCCCAGGATGGCCAGCGAGGCCAGGGTCAGGCGCAGCGTGGGCAGCTCGGCCAGCAGCAGCGCGCCGCCCAGCGCCGCCAGCGGCGGCACCAGCAGCTGCACGCTGGCGGCGCGCAGGGCGCCCAGCCCCGGCAGGGCCGCGTACCAGAGCACATAGCCCAGCCCAGAGCTGAGCGCCCCCGAGGCCATGCCCAGCAGCAGGCCCTGGGTCTGCAGCTGCAGCTGGCCCTGCATCAGCAAGCTCATCAGGAGCGCCAGCGGCGTGGCGCACAGGAAGTTGCGCGCCGTGCTGGCCAGCGGGTTGCCGCCGGCACGCCGGCCGCGCAAGGAATAGACGCCCCAGGCCGCCCCGGCCACCCCCATCAGCAGTGCCCCCAGCGGTGCCGGCGCGGCCACCCCGGGCGCCACCAGATAGAGCAGGCCCGCCAGGGCCAGGCCCAGGCCGACCCAGGCCTGCGGCGCGAAGCGCTCGCCGGCCCGCAGGCCGGCGCCGAACATGGTGAGCTGCACCGCGCCGAACAGGATCAGCGCGCCCGTGCCGGCGCTGAGCGTCAGGTAGGCGAAGGAGAAGCCCGCCACATAGAGCCACAGCATCAGCACCGCCAGCCAGTCGGTGGCCAGCGCCGCGGCCTCGGCGGTGCGCCAGCGCATCAGCACCGCCAGCATGGCCGCGCCCGAGGCCAGGCGCACGCTGGCAAAGCTGGCCGGGTCGATGCTGGCCTGCTGCAGCGCGGCCCGGCACAACAGCGAATTGGCGGCAAAGGCCAGCATGGCCAGGGCGGTGAGCAGCAGGGTGCGGCGCGCGATCATGGGGGCATCACAGATGCGCCAGCAAGATCCACAGCGCCCCGCCCAGCAGGGCCAGGCCCAGCGGCGCGCTGATGCGGCGCCCCCAGGGCAGGTTTTTCTCGATCGCCATCAGCAGGGCCAGCAGCAGCATCCAGCCCAGATTGCCCATGCCCACCACGAACATCAGCAGCATCAGGGCCCAGCAGCAGCCGACGCAGAACAGGCCATGGTGGGCGCCCAGCGCAAAGGCCTGGCGCGCCGGGTGGCGGCCGCGCCAATGCTCGATCACGAAACTCAGCGGCGTGCGGCATTTGTCCAGGCAACGGTGCTTGAGCGCGCTGAACTGGAAGGCGCCGGCCAGGGCAAAGCTCAAGGCGCCGACGGCCCAGGCATTCCAGGCCAGCCAGGGCAGGCGGTCCACGCCGGCCAGCAGCAACTCCTGCAGGCCATGGGCGGCGAGGCCGAACAGGCCCCAGACCGCCAGATAGCCCAGGCCCAGCAGCGCCAGCAGGCGCGGCCGGTCGGCGCGCCCGTCGCTGACGCGCGCGAAGGCGTTGAACAGCGGCAAGGTGGTGGGCAGCATCATCGCCGTGATCATCAGCGCCCAGGCCAGGCCATGCAGCAGCCAGGTGGCGCCGGGCACGGCGCGGCACAGTTGCGCCAGCGGCCCCTCGCCGCCCCACCCGCCATGCTCGAGATAGCGGCCATAGGGGCTGGCCGCCCAGGCCCACAGCGCCGCCCAGGCCAGCGCGGCCAGGGCCAGCAGCAGGGGCACGAGGACGCGCCGATGGCGCGCGGCCCGAACGTCGTCAGGCATCGAACACGAAGGTGCTCTGCAGGGCGTTGTGGTTCTTCAGGTTCAGGTCTATGCCCAGGGCCGCGTTCTTGGAGCGGTAGCTGGGCGCCTTGCCCACATAGACCGGGGCACCGGGCACGGTGGAAAACACCGTCTCGGCCAGGGTGGTCTTGGCGCCGCTGGCGCCCACATAGGGCTCGAGCTCGGCGTAGTAGTCGCTGCCGATCTCCAGCTTGCCGCTGCCGCCCTGCACGGTGAACTTGATGTCGGCACGCTCCACCGACACCACCTTGCCGATCAGCTTGGCCAGATCGGCCACCGGCCCGCCGGCCTGGCCGGTGTAGACCTTCAGCAAGGCATCTTCCTGGGCCTTGCTGGCGTTCTGGTCGACGAAGATGGCCGCCGTCCAGTTGCCCTGCAGGATGTTGCCGGGCACATGGGCCACGGCGGCGATGGTGAGGCCGCTGACATCCACGCCCTCGATGAGCCCCTTGTCGACACGCCAGGCGACGATGGTGTCGCAGGTCCCGAAATCGGGGTCTTCGCCGATCCAGCAAGGGCACAGCACCTTGCAGTTGCAGACCTCCAGCAAACGCCCTTCGAGGTGGTAGCCCATGGAAACCCCCTTACCTTACCTTGCCTTGCTTCGCACGCCGCGCCGCGACCGCGACAGGGCCTGGCGATGCTACGCCCGGGCCGGCGCAGCAACCAGTGCCGCGCCCCTGCACTCTAGGGGTCTTAGAAGTGGATGCCGCGCATCATCTGCTGCAACGCGATCGCCTCGGCCGAGAGCTGCGGCTTGCCACCCTTCTCGCCCTTGGCGGCATCGCTGTCGGGGAACATGCGGAAGCTGGTGTTCATGACGATCTGGGCCACGCGCGGTACCAGCGCGTGCATCAGCTCGCCGGTGATGCCCAGCCGGGTGGCGATGCGCACCGGCTTGCTGATGCAGGCCTGGGCGATCATGTCGGCCGCTTCCTCGGGCGCGAGCGTCGGCACGTTGTTGTAGATCTTGGTGGGCGCGATCATGGGCGTGCGCACCAGCGGCATGTTGATGGTGGTGAAGGTGATGCCCAGATCCGCGTACTCGCTGGAGGCGCAACGCGTCCAGGCATCCAGCGCCGCCTTGGAAGCCACATAGGCAGAGAAGCGCGGCGCGTTGGTCAGCACGCCGATGCTGGAGATATTCACCACATGACCCTTGCGCTTGGCCACCATGCCGGGCAAGAGGCCCATGGTGACACGCAGGCAACCAAAATAGTTCAGCTGCATGGTGCGTTCGAAGTCGTGAAAACGGTCGTAGCTGCTCTCGATGGCGCGGCGGATCGAGCGGCCGGCGTTGTTGATGAGGAAGTCGATGCCGCCGAAGTTCTCGTTGATCCAGGCCACCATGGCGGCGCAGCTCTCCTCGTTGGCGATGTCGGCCGAGAAGCTGTGCACCTGCGCCTCCTTGCCGGCGGCGGCCTTGATCTCCTTCACCGCCTCGGCCAGCTTGACCTCGTCGCGCGCGCAGATCAGGGTGATGGCGCCGGCCTCGGCAAACTTGATCGCCGCGGCCAGGCCGATGCCCGAGGAGCCGCCCGTCACCAGCACCACCTTGCCGGCTACCGTGCCCTTGAGGCTGCGGTCGATCAGCACGTCCGGGTCGAGATGGCGCTCCCAGTAGTCCCACAGGCGCCAAGCGTAATCCTTCAGGTTCGGGCAGGCCACACCCGAGCCCTTGAGGGCCGCCTCGGTCTCGCGGCAGTCGAAGCGGGTCGGGTAGTTGATGAAGGTGAGCATGTCCTCGGGCAGGCCCAGGTCCTTCATCACCGCGTTGCGGATGCGCCGCACCGGCGCCAGCGCCATCAGGCCCTTCTTCACGCTCTTGGGGATGAAGCCCAGCAGCGCGGCGTTGACGAACAGATTCATCTTCGGCGCATGCGCGGCCTTGGAGAAGATGTCCAGCACGTCGCCGACGCGGTAGCCCACCGGGTCTACCAGGTGGAAGCAGCCGCCGCTCTTCTTCTGCTGGTGGCTGATGTGGTCCAGCGCATCCACCACGAAGTCCACCGGCACGATGTTGACGCGCCCGCCCTCCAGGCCGATCGAGGGCATCCAGGGCGGCAGGATCTGGCGCAGGCGCTGGATCGGCTTGAAGAAGTAATAGGGGCCGTCGATCTTGTCCATCTGGCCGGTCGTGGAGTCGCCCACCACCATGGCCGGGCGGTACACCGTCCAGGGCTTCTTGCACTCCTTGCGCACGATCTTCTCGCTCTCGTGCTTGGTGCTGAAGTAGGGGTGATCGAGGTTCTCGGCCTCGTCGAACATGTCCTCGCGGAACACGCCCTCGTAGAGGCCGGCAGCGGCGATCGAGCTCACATGGTGGACATGGCCGGCATCGATGGCCTGGGCAAACTCCACCATGCTGCGGGTGCCGTCGATATTGGCCCGGATCTGGCTTTCCTCGTCGGCCTTGAGGTCGTAGACCGCGGCGAGGTGGTAGACATGGTCGATGCTGCCCTTCAGCGCCTTGATCTGCTCGGCGCTCACGCCCAGCTTCTTGGCGGTGAGATCGCCATAGACCGGAATCGCGCGGGTCTTGGCCACGCCCCAGTACTCCAGCAGTTCGGGCAGCTTCTCGGCGCTCTCCTGGCGCAGCAGGAAGTACACCGTGCTGCCGCGGCGTGTGAGCAATTTCTTGACCAAACGCTTGCCGATGAAGCCGGTGGCACCCGTGACGAAGTACTGCATGCTGTCTCCTGATCTGTTGGACTGTCTTACCCTGGATGATCGCTCTGATTCTTGTCGATTCCGCGGGCGCGCCTGCTGCGCGCTTTCCCCAAGCCGCCGCTGGATAGAGGCCACGCACTAGCTTTGCGCGCCCAATCCGCGAGCGCCGGCCCTATAGTGAAGCCTGCACACCGCGCATCAAGCGCCCGGTGGCGCCACCCCATCAAAGGACTCACTCATGGTCAAGAAGCTGCAAAAACTCGCCGCCAAGAAGAAGCCTGCCGCCGGCAATGGCTTCGCCGATGCCTTGGGCGGTGCCCTGCCCGCCGGCCTGCTGGACAACCACCTCGCGCAGGCGGTGAAGGACTCGGCGCAACAGATCTGGGCCGCCGGCCTGGGCGCGTTCTCCAAGGCGCAGGGTGAAGGCGGCAAGGTGTTCGAAGCGCTCGTCAAGGAGGGCCTGAACTTGCAGAAGAAAACCCAATCCGCCGCTGAGACCAAGCTCAGCGCCGTGGCCAGCAAGGTCACCGGCATGGCCGGCGATGTCGGCGCCAAGGCCGGCCAGCACTGGGACAAGCTGGAGTCCATCTTCGAGGAGCGCGTGGCGCGCGCGCTGAACCGCCTGGGCGTGCCCAGCGCCAAGGACATCGACTCGCTGATCGCCCGCATCGACGCGCTCAGCGTGGCGGTCGGCGTGGCACCGGCCAAGAAGGCCGCCGCGCCGAAGAAGGCCGCTGCCAAGCCCGCCGCCAAGAAGGTGGCCGCCAAGGCGCCTGCCAAAAAGGCCGCCGCTAAAACGCCGACGAAGGCTCCGGTGAAGGCGCCGGCGAAAGCGGCCGTGAAGGCCGCCGCCAAGAAGGCCGTCGCGAAGAAGACCGCGCCCGCCGCCGAGGCCGCCAGCCCGCAAGCCTGAAGCAGCAGCCCCTCGAGTCCCGTAGTACCGCATGCCCAGCCGCCGCTCCGCCCGCCCGCCTCGCGTTGACAACAAGACGAAGGAAACAAAGGCGCGCATCGGTCTGGCATTGGCGGGTGGCGGGCCGTTGGGGGCGATCTACGAGATCGGCGCGCTCTGCGCCATCGAGGAGGCGGTCGAAGGCCTGGACTTCACCGCCTGCGACAGCTACATCGGCGTCAGCGCCGGCGGCTTCATCGCGGCCGGCCTGATCAATGGCCTGACCCCGCACCAGCTCTGCGCGGCCTTCATCGAGAACAGCCTGGAGCCGCCCGACAGCTTCGACCCCACGGTGCTGCTGCACCCGGCCTGGGACGAATACCTGGCGCGCCTGCGCAAGCTGCCGCGCCTGGTGGGCGGCGCGATCTGGCAGACCGCCGTGCAGGGCCGCTCGCTGCTGGGCGCCTTCGAGCGCCTCGGCCGCGCCCTGCCCACCGGCCTGCTCTCGGGCGACGCGCTGGCCGCGCAACTGCACAAGCAGTTCAGCCTGCCCGGCCGCAGCGACGATTTCCGCGCCCTGAAGCACCGCCTCGTGCTGGTGGCCACCGATCTGGACAGCGGCGAGTCGATTCCGTTCGGCATGCCGGGTTTCGACCATGTGCCGATCTCGCGCGCGGTGCAGGCCAGCGCCGCCCTGCCGGGGCTGTTCCCGCCGGTGGAGATTGGCGGCCGCCATTACGTGGACGGCGCGCTGAAGAAGACCATCCACGCCTCGGTGCTGCTGGAGGAGGGGCTGGATCTGCTGATCTGCCTGAATCCGCTCGTGCCCTACGAATCCAACCCCCAGGCCGCGGGGTCAGGTTTTGCCAAGAGGGCGAGGATTCCGCGCCTGGTGGACGGCGGCCTGCCGGTGGTGCTGAGCCAGACCCTGCGCTCACTGATCCACTCGCGCCTGGAGCTGGGCATGAAGGGCTATGCGCGCAGCCACCCGGAGACAGACATCCTGCTGTTCGAGCCCGACCACCGCGACGCCGAGCTGTTCCTGGCCAATACCTTCAGCTATGCGCAGCGCCGCCATCTGGCCGAGCATGCCTACCAGACCACGCGCGCCAAGCTGCTGGAACGCGCGCCCGAGCTGGGCGAGACCCTGGCCGGCCATGGCCTGCGCCTGCGCACCGCCATGCTGCTGGACAACGAACGCCGCCTGCTGCCACCCGAACTGCCCGGCGCCGGCCGCACCGCGCGCGCGCTGGTGCGGCTGGACCGCGCCCTCAGCAGCCTGGAAGCGCGCTACCTGCCTCAGCCAGCGTGATGCAGATCACGAACGCCCGCCGAAGCCCCAGCACATGAGGGGCTGCCGAGCGCGGCGCCGCACAGCAGAATTCAAACCAAGGCAGCCGAACAAGCAAGGCCGTCGTTGAGGAAGAAGGCACTCGAGGAGTAGAGACCAAGAGCGCTGCACAAGGCACCAGGGCGAGAGCCCTCGGTGCCTTGTTTGCTTTTACTCAGCCCCTCAGAGATAGCGGCTCTGCAGATGGGCCTTGAAGTGCGCCGGGTTGAGCGTCTCGCCACTGGCGCGCTGCACCAGCTCGGGGGTCTCGTAGCGGCTGCCCTGGCTCCAGATCTTGGCGTTCAGCCAGTCGAACACGGCGCTCAGCTCGCCGCGCGCGATGCGCGCGTCCAGGTCCGGCATCTCGCGGCGCATCGCCGCGAACCATTGCGCCGCATACATGGCGCCCAGGGTGTAGCAGGGGAAGTAGCCGAACAGGCCGCCGCCCCAGTGCACGTCCTGCATGCAGCCGTCCTTGTAGTTGCCGCGCGTGTCCAGGCCCAGCAGCTCCATCATCTTGGCGTCCCACAGCGCGGGGATGTCGTCCACCTCGATCAGGCCCTCGATGAGCGGGCGCTCGATCTCGTAGCGCAGGATCACATGCGCCGGGTAGGTCACCTCGTCGGCGTCCACGCGGATATAGCCCGGGTGCACGCGCGTCAGCAGGCGGTGCAGATTGCCCTCCTCGAAGGCCGGCTGGTCGCCCAGATGCTTCACCAGCAGGGGGCGCAGCAGGCTTGCAAAGGCCGGGTGGCTGCCCAGCTGCATCTCGAAGGACAGGCTCTGGCTCTCGTGCAGGCCCATCGAGCGCGCGTTGGCGATCGGCTGGCCCAGCCAGTCGCGGCGCAGGTTCTGCTCGTAGCGGCCATGGCCGGTCTCGTGGATGGTGCCCATCAGGCTCTGCATGAAGCTGTCTTCACGGTAGCGCGTGGTCATGCGCACATCCTCGGGCACGCCGCCGCAGAAGGGATGGGCGCTCTCGTCCAGGCGGCCGGCCTCGAAGTCGAAGCCCATCAGCTGCATCGCGTCATGGCCCAGCGCGCGCTGCGCCGCCTTGGAGAAGGGGCCTACCGGCTGGAGCGTGGTTTCCCGGGCCTGCTTGGCCTGCACGTCCCTGATCAGGCCGGGCAGCCAGCTGCGCAGGTCGCCGAACACGCGGTCCACCTCGGCGGCGCGCATGCCGGGCTCGTACTGGTCCATCAGCGCGTCGTACAGGCCCAGGCCGCTGCTGTCGGCCAGGAACTTGGCCTCCTCGCGGTGCAGGCGCACCACCTCGCGCAGGTTTTCCACATAGCCGGCCCAGTCGTTGGCGGGGCGCTGGCTGCGCCAGGCATGCTCGCAGCGCGAGTTGGCCAGCGACTTGGCCTCCACCAGAGCCTGCGGCAGCGCGTTGGAGGCACGCCAGGCGCGCTGCATCTCGCGCAGATTGGCGCGCTGCACCTCGTCCAGCGCCTCGCCCTCGGCGCGCGCCAGCAACTCCTTGAGGGCGCCATCGGTGGCCAGCTGGTGCAGCAGGCCGCCCATCTCGGCCAGCGCCAGCGAACGCGCCTCGTTGCCCTTGGCGGGCATGTTGGCGGACTGGTCCCAGGAGGCGATGGACTGCAGATGGGCGAGGCGGTGCTGGCGCTCGTGGCGGCGGCAGAGGTCGTCGTAAGCGGTGGTCGTGCTCATGATGGTGAGGGCGTTGAAGGTGACGGCATTGTGTCGCCTGGCGCCGGGGGCGGACAAAGGCCACCCAAGCGGGGGAGCTCTCAGGCGTGAATTTGCCCGGGGAAAAACCACAGCAGGCCCACCGTCATCACCACATAGCGCAGCAACTTGCCCAGCGCCATATAGGCCAGGCTGGGCCAGAAGGGCATGCGCAGCCAGCCCGCCACCGCACACAGCGGGTCGCCCACCAGGGGCAGCCAGCTGAGCAGACAGGCCTTGGGGCCGAAGCGCTCCAGCCAGCGCAGCGCGCGGGCATGCGGCGGCGCATGGTGGGCGCGGTGCTCGTAGGCGCGCTCGGCGCCATAGCCCATTGCCCAGGTGACGGCGCCGCCCAGGGTGTTGCCCAGCGTGGCCACCGCGATGGCCGGCCACAACAGGCTAGGGTTGAGCTTGACCAGGCCGAACACCGCCGGCTCCGAGCCCAGCGGCAGCAGGGTGGCGGAGATGAAGGACACGATGAAGATCGCCGCCAGCCCCAGGCGCGGCAGCGCCAGCGCTGTCAACATCGCGAAAACCAGCTGTTCCAACCAAGCTTCCATCCCTAAGATTATGGGTGGCAGCCATGCCATGCCTGTAAGACCTTGCACTTGTGCCCTGCCCGCGCGGCGGCCAGAGTCGGGAGCCTGGGGCAAGGGGAGTCAAAGCAGTGCGCCAGGGCTGCCGCAGCAAGCGGCGGCACCACAAGAGCGACGTTGACTGTGAGGTCGGGTATGTTGGGGTCCAAAGTGTCGGGCGCAGGCTGGCTGTCGAGGCTGGCCCTGGCCGCGGCTGCCGCGCTGGCGCAAGCACCGGCGGCGGCGCAAGCCATCGAAAACTGCAAGGTCTTGCAGGCCTCGGGCAATCCGCAGTACCCGCCCTATCTGTGGCGCGACCCGGAAGACGAGAGCCGCCTGATCGGCGCCAATACCGAGCTGATGCAGTGGCTGGCCAAAGAAATCGCCATCCCCATCGAGGTGCGCTATGTCGGCCCCTGGGGCCGTGTGCAGGAAGAGACCCGCGCCGGCAAGCTGGACCTGATCGCCGGGGCCTTCTTCACCCAGCCGCGCACCGAGTACATGGACTACTTCCACCCGGCCTTCCGCGAGACCCGCTCGGTGATCTGGGCCCGCAAGGGCGCCAAGTTCAATTACCGCCGCTGGGGCGATCTGGTCGGCCTGCAGGGCGTGACGGTGATCAACAACAGCTTCGGCGAGGAGTTCGACCGCTACGCCAAGGAGACGCTCAAGATCACCCAGGTGGCCAGCCTGGAGCAGGCGATCCAGATCCTGCAGCGCGGCCGCGCCGACTACCTGGTCTATGAGGACAGCCCCGGCGAGGCCTTTCTGGCCAAGATGGGCATTGCCGACATCAAGCAGCTCGCGCCCCCGGTGGCGAACGAGAACCTCTACCTGACGCTCTCGCACCGATCGGCCTGCAACACGCCCGAGCTGCGCGGCCGGCTGGCGCGTGCGCTCTACAAGCTCGCGCGCGATCCCAAGCTGATGAACGGCCTGATCGACAAGAGCATCCAGCTCTGGCGCAAGCAGAACCAGGCGCCGTAGTGCCGCGCAGCGGGTGCGCGGCGAGCGGGCCGCGAGGGGCCACGGGGAAGGTATACTCCTGCCTCATTTTTGAGCAATCGCATCGATTGCCACGCCCGGCCCTCCCCCATGTCCTCATAGACCAGGTAGTCGGCGCGGCCGCGCTGCAGGATCTGGATCGCCTGCTCCAGGCT
>NZ_JBYTBE010000032.1:0-60583 GCF_058788955.1 Roseateles sp. FW301-B2 | reverse complement strand
CTGGACCTCCACACGGTTCAGCTGTTCGGTGGTCGGCTTGGCGGCCGGGCGCGGCGTGGCGCGGCGATCGACACCCTCGAACTGGCCCGGCTTCCAGGCCGCGAAATCCTGCAACTCCTCGCGCGGGATGAAGCGGGCGTAGGCGCTGGTGCGCGGCGCGGCCGTGCCGTCGGGGCGGGTTGGCGGTGGCACTTGGCGCGGGGGTTTGGTGACCATGGCTTAGAGGTACTGGTCGTCGCCGCCACCGGCCAGCACGATCTGGCCCTCGTCCACCAGGCGGCGCACGATCTTGAGGATTTCCTTCTGCTCGCCCTCCACCTCGGACAGGCGCACCGGGCCGCGCGACTCGAGGTCCTCGCGCAGGGTCTCGGCCGCACGCGTGGACATATTGCGGAAGATCTTTTCGCGCAGCTCGGGTGCGGCGCCCTTGAGCGCCACCACCAGCGATTCGGACTGCACCTCCTTGAGCACCGACTGGATGCCCTTGTCGTCGATCTTGTCGAGATCGTCGAAGGTGAACATGTTGTCCATGATCTTCTGCGCCAGGTCGGAGTCGGCCTCGCGGATGTAGTCCAGCACCGAGGCCTCGACGCTGGAGCCCATCATGTTGATGATCTCGGCCGCGGTCTTCACGCCGCCCAGGCTGGACTTGCGCATGCGGTCGCCGCCCGAGAGGATCTGGCTCATCACCTCGTTGAGGTCCTTCAGCGCCATCGGCTGGATGCCGTCCAGCGTGGCGATGCGGATCAGCACCTCGTTGCGCTGGCGCTCGGTGAAGGTCTTCAGCACATTGCTGGTCTGGTCATAGTCCAGGTGCGCGAGGATGGCGGCGACGATCTGCGGGTGCTCGTTGCGCAGCAGCTCGGCCACCGAGCCTGCGTCCATCCACTTCAGGCTCTCGATGCTGGAGACATCGCTGCCCTGCAGGATGCGGTCCAGCAGCAGATTGGCCTTGTCCTCGCCCAGGGCCTTGCGCAGCACGGTGCGCACGTATTCGTCGGTGTCGTTCACCAGCATGCTCTGGGTCTCGGCCACGGCGTCGAACTTGGTCAGCACCTCCTCGACGCGGTGGCGCGGTATCACCTTGAGCTTGGCGATGGTCTCGCCGAGCTTCTGCACTTCCTTGGGCGAGAGCTGCTTGAAGACCTCGGAGGCCTCTTCCTCGCCGAGCGACATCAGCAGGATCGCCGCGTCTTCCACACCTTTGTCGTCCATGATGGTTCTCTACAGGGTGTTGATGAGGAGGCTCAGGCGACTTCGCCGTTGACCCAGTTGCGCACGATGCTGGCCACCGCGGTGGGGTTCTCGCGCGCCAGCACGCGGGCACGCTCCAGCTTCTCGTTGGACAGCGGCGCCTCCAGGGCCGGCAGGCCGCCGGGGCCCAGCAGCAACTGGTCGTCGGACACCTCGCTGAGCTGGCCGCCGGCCTCGCTCTTCTCGGACTCGGGAGCGGGCGGCGGTGGGTAGGCGGCGCGCAGCGCCGGGCGCACCATGCCGAACACGGCGATCAGTGCCACCGCCACCAGGGCGGTCGGCACGAGGGCGCTGCGCAGCAGTTCCAGCAGCCAGGGCTGCTTCCAGACCGGCACATCGGCAACCTCATGCTTCTCGAGCATGAAGGGCGCGCTGATGAGCTTGAGCGAATCGCCGCGCTCCTGGTTGAAACCCATGGTTTCCTTCACCAGGGCGGTGAGCTTGTCCAACTCGTCCTGCGAGACGGGCACGGTCGTGACCTTGCCCTTGGGGTCGGTGGTGCTGCGGTGGTTCACCACCACGGCGGCGTTGAGGCGGCGCACCGTGCCGGTGGCGTTGCGCGTCACGCGCACGGTCTTGTCGACCTCGTAGTTGGTGACGGCCTCGCGGCGCGAACTCTGGTTGCTGCTGCCGCCGCCCTGGGAGGTCTGCAGCGGTGCGGCCTGGCCATTCACCGGCGCGGTGGCGGGCACCGGCGGCTGGTTGGTGGCGGCACCCGGCACGCCGGTGGCGGTGGGCGGGGTGCTGTTGATGGCCTCATTGGTCTGCAGGCTGCGCACCGAGGCGCTGGCGTTCGCGCCCTGGTTGGGCTTGAACTCCTCGGAGGTCGATTCGACCTGCGAGAAGTCCACATCCGCGGTGACGGTGGCGCGCAGGTTGTCGCGGCCCAGCACCGGCTCGAGCAGCTCATAGATGCGCTTGTTGAGGTTGGCCTCAATCTGCTGCTTGTATTGCAGCTGCTGGCTGTCCAGGCCGCCGGCGCTCTCGCCCGGGTTGGAGATCAGCGCGCCGGTGTGGTCCAGCACGCTCACCGCCTTGGGGTTGAGCTCGGGCACCGAGGCCGACACCAGGTGCACGATGCCGGCCACCTGGGCGCGGTCCAGAGTGCGGCCGCCGCGCAGCGTCAGCATCACCGAGGCGCTGGGCTTCTGCTGCTCACGGAAGAAGCCGTTCTGCTGTGGCATCGCCAGGTGCACACGCGCATCGGCCACATCGGCCAACGCGGTGATGGTGCGGGTCAGCTCGCCCTCCAGCGCACGCTGGAAGTTCAGGCGTTCGTTGAACTGGGTCTGGCCGATCGACTGCTTGTCCATCAGCTCGAAGCCCACCGTGCTGCCCTTGGGCAGGCCGGCCGAGGCCAGCTTCATGCGCACGTCGTAGACCTGGTTGGCCGGCACCAGGATGATGCCGCCGGGCTCGTTGCGGTAGGGCACGTTCATGGTGGCGAGCTGCGCGATCACGGCGCCGCCATCCTTGTCGGACAGGCCGGTGAAGACCGGGCGGAAATCGCCCTGCGAGCCCCACAAGCTCATCGCCAGCACCACGCCGGCCAGCGCCGCCACACCCAGGCCCAGGCCCAGCTTGCTGCGCGTGGGCAGGGCGGCCAGCCGGGTGCCCAGGCCGGCAGGGACGCTGCTCGCATCCGTCAGCGGGGTCAGGGGAGGGCTGATTGCGTTGTCCATGGGTGGCCGATGTGCATAAATTCGCGGGTGGGCTGGGATCCCAGCCGATGCGTCGAATTATTCGGAAACTCACCCTCAAGAAAGGCGCGAACAGGCCGACTTACCGAGCGCAGTTCCTCCCATCGTGGCCGCGCCTTGTGCGTAGCATTCAGCCTGTCCCTGCCGGTATGGCCTCTGCCGTAGGCACCACAGGAGTGAACGATGGACCTGAAGCTGATGCCCTTTGATTTCTCGCAAGCCGTCGCACGCGCCGGCCTGTCGACCAATGGGCAGCCGCTGGCCAAGGCCAAGGCCGCCGGTGGCGCGAGCTTCGGTGACGCCATGGCCCAGGCCATGAAGGGCGTGAGCCAGCAGCAGAACGAGGCCGCACGCCTGCAGCGCGAGGTGCAGCTGGACAACCCCAACGTCAGCCTGGAAGAGACCATGGTCTCGATGCAGAAGGCCCAGATCGGTTTCCAGGCCACGCTGGCGGTGCGCAACCGCCTGGTCTCGGCTTATTCTGAGATCATGAACATGCAGGTCTAAGACCCGACGGGCTCAACACGCCTCGCCGCGACACATGCTGGCGCGGCCCAGGCTATTGACCTCGACGCGCAGCTTCTGCTCCGGTCCACCGCTGAACAGCACCTGGCTGGGCGCCATCGCGCGGCCCATGGTGTGCTCGAACTCGACACCATCGGCGCGGTCCATGCGCACGCGCGGGAACTCGGCGCTGTCGGCGCGCGCCACATTGCAGCGCTGCCCGTCGCTGCTGGCAAAGGCGCAGTCGCAAGGCTGGCCACGGCTGATGCCCCAGCACCAATGCTCGCCGCTGCGGTAGCTGACGAAGGTGTTCTGCCCATGCCGCACGCTCTCCTCGCGCGCCAGGCGCAGATCCAGCACCAGGCTTTCGCCCGCCAGCTCCATCTGCTTGCGCACCAGGAAACGGCTGTAGCTGGGCACGGCGGCGGCCAGCAGGATCGCCAGCACCGCCATCACCACGGCCATTTCGACCAGCGTGAAGCCGCGTGGCGAATGTGACAAAAGGGGCAGGCAGCGCGGCATGGGGGCGGGGGCGCTCAGCGCTTGGCGAGCAGACGGCGGCGCTTTTGCGTCTGGTCGATGTAGACATGCAGGGCGCGCGCGGCCATCGGGCTGAGCTCGACGAACTGGCAGCCGATCTGGCTGCCCTGCGGGCCGGGCGCGCCGATGTGCTGCAGGCGTAGCTGCACCTCGAAGCGGCTGTCGCGGTCCAGCTCCACCACCACGCCGGCCAGCACCAGGCCGGGTTCGATCGGCGGCACGTCGCGCGGCAGCAGCAGCGCCAGCCCGCCGGCGCTGACGTCCAGCACGCGCAGGCGCAGATGCATGTCGGCAATCGCCGGATGGCGCAGGCTGACGACCGGATAGAGGCTGGTGGTGGGTTGTACCCGGTAGGCCTGGCGGCGCTGGAAGCGGTAGATCAGGCGCGGCAGCTCGGCGCGCAGGCAGGCGTCGCTGTCGTCGCTCACCAGCACCAGGCCGTCGAGGTCGAACTGCAGGCGGATATTGTCGAGATAGGCCAGGGCGGTGAGTTCCGCACTGGCCAGCAGCGGCGCGAGCGCGTCGCGGTCGCTGCCGGCATCCAGGCTGAGCACGCCGCCGGCGCTGTCCACGCTCCAGAGCCTGGTCTGCAGGCCGGCGCCCTCGGGCGTGCTGAGCTGCAGGCGCGCCTGGGTGCGCACCAGCTCATCCAGCAGGGCGTGGATCTCGGGCGGGCTGTCCACGCGGAATTCGCCCGCGTTGACGGCGCGCGACTTCAGCGTTCTAGGTGGACGTGGCTCGGACAATGCTGTGCCTTATTGACCCTGGATGTTTCAGTGTACGGTCTTGGACTGGCCCTTCAGCACATGGTCCAGGTCGTCGAGCCAGGGTTCGGCCAGGTGGCGAATCTCCGCGTCGTTGAGCAGGATGCGCTGCATGATGCGGGTCTTGAGCTTGGCTTCCTCGGGCTGCAGGGCGCTGTGCGAGGCGGCATGCTTGAGCTGGGAGATCAGCAGCACGCAAGCGCCTTCGAGTTTGACGACTTCATCCCAGTTGCCGGTGCGGGCGGCCGAGAGCATGTCGGCGCTGGCTTGCTCGATGGCTTCGTAATAGCTGAGAAGTTGGGTATTCATCGCGACATCCGCTTCAATGCGAGGTTTCATGGGGTGCTGTTTGGCTGTGTTGCGCTTCAGGCGGCGGCCTTGTCGCCGATCGCGTTCCAGGCTTCGCGCACCGGTTGCAGCAGGTTCTGTGCTTCTTCGATCGCGGCCATGTCGCCATGCAGATTGGCATGGGTGAGGCGCATGCAGATATAGGCGTAGAGGTCGCGCAGGTCGATGGCCAGGTTACCGGCCTCGAGGTTGAGCGCGGCCTTCAGGCCCTCATCGAGGATGCGCACCGCGCGGCTGAGCGAACGGTTCTTCAATTCGGTGTTGCCGGTCTGGATCGCGCCGCGGGCCTGGGCCATGGCGTCGAAGGCGCCGTCGAACAGCATGCTGACGAGGCGGTGCGGGCTGGCGCTGAAGACATCGGTCTCCACGCCGACCCGGCTGTACATCGTGCTGGCCCGTTGCGTGCGCGATGCGAAGGGAGATGCGTTTCCGTACATGATTCAGACATCCAAGTGGGCCGTGTTGAATCAGTTTTCGGCGTCCTGCGGGGGAACTTGAGCCACCCTTGCGGGGGGAGAGCCGGGCTTTTCGCGACAAGCTGTATCCAGATGCAAGAGCGCAAAAGCAAAACCGCCCCTTGGGGCGGTTGTGGCTGGGGACTGACCCGGGGTCAGAGCTTGGCGAGCTGCTGGGTGACGTAATTGCCCAGGCTGTTGAGCTTGCTCATGCTCTGGTCCAGCGCGGTGTACTGGGCGCGCAGTCGCTTCTCGGTCAGGCTGACGCGGTCTTCCAGCGCGCTCTGGCGCTTGCTGTTGTCGTTGATGCTGGCCTGGATGCCGGCCTGGCGGGCGGTGATGCGGCCGTCCACCCCCAGCACATCGTCGGCAAAGCGCCTCAGCCGCTGCGACAGGCCGTCGTTGCTGGGATCGCCGGCGTCGAGGCCCTTGAACAGCTGCTTCAGGCCGTCGAGGTTGTTGGCGGCCTTGTCGAGCTTGCTGCCGTCCACCTTGAGGCTGCCGTCGGTGCCCAGGGTTACGCCGATGTCGGTGAGGCGCGTGAGGCTGCCGCCCAGGGTGGTCGAGCCCGAGATGATGCCGCGCAGCTGCGACTGCAGGCCCAGCAAGGTGTTGTCGCCCTGCAGGGTGCCGGCGGTCTTGTTGGTGGCGTCGTACTTGGTCTGATCGCGGATGTACTGGGCCACGCCGTTGTAGGCGGTGACGAAGTCGTTGATGACCTTCTTGACGCTGTCCTTGTCCTGCGTCACGGTGATGTTGACGTCGGCGCTGGTGGTCTTCAGCAGCGTGATGCTGATGCCGTCGATGGCTTCCTTGAGCGTGTTGCTCTGCGACTCCACCTCGATGCCGTTGAGCGTGGCCTTGGCGTTCTGCGCCTTCAGCTTCTCGGTCATCGAGCTGATGCCCGCCGAGGGGTCGTAGGCAAGGGCGGCCAGGCCGGCGTCGCCGTTGACGCTGACACGGAAGGAGTTCTCGGCGCCGCTGTCGGTGGCGCGCATCACCAGGCGCGAGCCATTCGTGTCGGTCACCACCGAGGCCACCACGCCGGCCTTGGCGGCATTGATCTTGTCGCGGATCTGGTTGAGCTGGTCCTCGCCCGCGCCGATCGGGATGTCGATCGCGGTCTTGTCGGGCTTGGCGGTGAAGGTGGTCTCGTCGGCGTTCCAGCTGCCGATCTCGATGGTGATGGTGCCGGTGCCCACCGAGGTGCTGCCCGAGGCATAGGCGGTGCTGCTGACCAGGGTTTGCGAGGTGGCCAGCTGCGACACCGCCACCGCAAAGCTGCCGGGCAGGGTGCCGCCACCGGCACTGGCGGTGACCGAGGCCGCGTCGCTCGAGCTGGTCAGATTGGCCGCCCAGGTGTCGACGTTGTTGAGCTTGGAGGCGGCGTCGCGCAGCGTCGCCATATTGCTCTGCAGCTTGCCGTAGGCGGAAAGCTGGGTCTTCAGCCCGTCCGCCGACTTCTGCAGCTGCGTGATGGGCGTGCGCTCGTTGGCGACCAGCTTGGTGATGAGTGATTCAACATCGAGGCCGCTGCCGATGCCGGCTGAGGTGATGGCAGTCATATCGGGCTCCTCGTCCGAGAGGGTCTATCAGGTGCTATTCGGCAGCGGACCCAAAAACTGAAGGCGACCAAGGTGTAAAACCCGGGTCGCCCGCTCATTCGGTCTTGTATCGCTGCCGCGTCAACCGCCGCGCAGCAACTGCAAGACCTGCTGCGGCAGCTGGTTGGCCTGGGCCACCATGGCATTGCCGGCCTGCTGCAGGATTTGCGAGCGGCTCATGGCCGAGGTTTCCTGCGCGAAGTCGGCGTCCATGATGCGGCTGCGTGCGGCCATCTGGTTCTCGTGCGCCACCTGCAGATTGGCGATCACGGCGTCGAAGCGGTTCTGCGAGGCGCCCAGCGTGGCACGCTCCTCGTTGATCTTGTTGAGCGCCGCGTCGATGTTCGCCACCACAGTGGCGATGGTGGTCGGGTCGGAGGTGTTGTCGATCACTGCGCGGCCGGCGCCGCTGATGTCGGTGCCCGCCACCGTGGTGACCAGGGGCTCCAGCGTCAGATCGGGGGTGGTGACGACGATTTCGTCATTGGCGGTGGTGTTGGCGCCGACCTGGAAGGTCTGCGAGCCGGCACCCGAGCCCAGCACGAACTTGCCGTTGAAGCTGGTGCCGCCCAACACGCGCTGGATTTCCTTGGCCAGCTCGCCGAACTCCTTGTCCAGCGAATCCTTGTCGCCGTTGGAGTTGGTGGCGTTGCGGGCCTGGATCGCCAGTTCACGCATGCGCTGCAGCGCGTCGGTCACCTTGCCCAGCGCACCTTCCGAGGTCTGCGCCAGCGAGATGCCGTCGTTCGCATTGCGTATCGCCACGCTCATGCCGCGAGCCTGCGAATTCATGCGTTCGGCGATCGCCAGGCCGGCGGCATCGTCCTTGGCGGAATTGACACGCAAACCCGACGACAGCCGTTGCATCGACGTGCTCAGCGCTGACTGAGACATGTTCAGATTGCGCTGCGCGTTGAGCGATGCAATGTTGGTATTGATGGTCTGGGGCATTTGAGCACTCCTACAGATATCCGGTCTCCGGAAGTCGCCTTCCGAAAGGGCTCCGGTGGTTCCGGATCTCGGGCCAGAAATGCAAGCCCGATGGATTGGATTCTGCGAGTGCGCGCGCGCCGTGAAAGCTCAATTAGGAGGGGAAACCACGGCCAATAGAAAAGCTCCGCCACCGCGAATGCGGTGGGCGGAGTCAGGGACGGGGAGGCTTGCTTGCTTCAGCCGCCGCGCAGCAGGGTCAGGACTTGCTGGGGCAGCTGGTTGGACTGCGCCACCATCGCGTTGCCGGCCTGCTGCAGGATCTGCGCGCGGCTCAGGTTGGCGGTCTCGGAGGCGAAGTCGGCATCCATGATGCGGCTGCGTGCGGCGCTCTGGTTTTCCACCGCCACCATCAGGTTGGAGATCACGGCGTCGAAGCGGTTCTGCGAGGCACCCAGGGTGGCGCGCTCGGTGCTGACGTTCTTGATCGCGGTGTCGATGTTGTCGATGATGGTGGCCAGGGCCGCGGCGTCGGAGGTGTTGTCCAGCGTCGCGCCGGTCACGGCGGTGATGTCGGCCTCGGCCGTCATGTCCTTGGTGACCACGTCGACCACGTCGTTGGCGGTGGTGTTGGCACCGATCTGGAAGGTCTGCGTGCCCGAATCGGCGGCCAGGATGGCCTTGCCGTTGAAGGTGGTGCCGGCGATCACGCGGGTGATCTCGGTGGCCAGCTGGGCGAATTCCTTGCCCAGCGAATCCTTGTCGTCGCCGGTATTGGTGGCGTTGCGGGCCTGCACCGAGAGTTCACGCATGCGCTGCAGCGCGTCACCCACCTTGGAGAGTGCGCCTTCAGCGGTCTGCGCCAGCGAGATACCGTCGTTGGCATTGCGGATCGCCACATTCATGCCGCGTACTTGGGTGTTCATGCGCTCGGCAATCGCCAGGCCGGCCGCATCGTCCTTGGCCGAGTTGACGCGCAAGCCGGACGACAGGCGCTGCATCGACGTACCCAGCGACGATTGCGACGCAGACAGATTGCGTTGGGCATTCAGCGACTGGATGTTGGTATTGATGATCGAGGGCATGATTCAATCCTTTCGGTGTCAAAGACTTCCGGTCTTTACGGTTCGATAACCAGGCCGCTTGGCAGCTGACCTTGCCAGCAACACCACCGCACCATTGCCGTGTGTTGCACCGTCCGCGTCCTGTCCCGATGCCCGCCTGGATTGGCGTTGGCGCTCGGGGCCGGCTGACCGGACCACGGTCCTTTCACTTGCTTGGACTCGTTGAAGCAGTTATCGACGACACCTGGATTGACTTGAATCCTTTTTGACTAGAAGACGCCACCCGGGTGGGCTCTTGCGAGCTGCCGGGCGGCGTTTCAAGGGGCTTGTGCTGGGGGTTTGAAGCTATCCGCTTGTTGGTTGATAGCCGCGGGGGTACTCAAGGCCAGCGGGGCTGGCCAGCTTTCATCGAAGAAGCGTGAGGACTTGCTGCGGCAACTGGTTGGCCTGGGCAATCATCGCGTTGCCTGCCTGTTGCAGGATCTGCGAGCGGCTCAGGTTGGCCGTTTCCACCGCGAAGTCGGCGTCCAGGATGCGGCTGCGTGCGGCGCTCTGGTTTTCCACCGAGATCTGCAGATTGGAGATCACGGCGTCAAAGCGGTTCTGCGAAGCGCCCAGCGAAGAGCGTTCCACGCTGACGTTCTTGATCGCGGTATCGATGTTGTCGATGATGGTCGCGATCGCAGCGGCGTCGGAGCCGTTGTTCAGCGTGGCACCGGTCACCGCGGTGATGTCGGCCTCGGCCGTCATGTCCTTGGTGACCACATCCACCACGTCGTTGGCGGTGGTGTTGGCGCCGATCTGGAAGGTCTGCGTGCCCGAGGCACCGGCCAGGATGGCGCGGCCGTTGAAGGTGGTGCCGCCCAGCACGCGGGTGATTTCCGCCGCCAGCTGCGAGAACTCCTTGCCCAGCGAGTCCTTGTCGTCACCGGTGTTGGTGGCGTTGCGGGCCTGCACCGACAGCTCACGCATGCGCTGCAGGCTGTCGCTCACCTTGGAGAGCGCGCCTTCAGCGGTTTGCGCCAGCGAGATGCCGTCGTTGGCATTGCGTTGCGCCACGTTCATGCCACGCACCTGGGCGGTCATGCGTTCGGCAATGGCCATGCCGGCGGCGTCGTCCTTGGCGGAATTGACACGCAGGCCCGAAGACAGGCGTTGCATGGCCGTGGCCAGCGAGTTCTGGGTGGCGGAGGTGTTGCGCTGCGCAGTGATGGACAGCAGGTTGGTATTGATAACAGCGGGCATGATGCGCTCCTATTCAGCTTTAAAAGACTCCCGGCATAGCGCCGACGTGACTCGGATGCCCGGGTGTGGCACCCGTGCTTGCGACCCTTGCGGCATTGCGGCCATGGGGGACGTACCGCCCGGCGCTAGTCAACCGTTGTGCCCTGCACCCCCCAGGGGGAGCTCAACTTGCGGCCTTCTAACCGGACCACGAATCTGTTTTTGCAGACCCGTTGGAATGGCTATCGGACAGCGCAAGTAGGAACTTAAGCGCTGTTTGTCAATAGGCTCGATCGGTTGATAAGCGCGGCACTTGGGGGCTTGTTGTTTGGATCGGTTTTTTGCGCGTGGCGCGAATCCGTTCAACAGGCGCCGGTGGCGCTGGGCATGGGGCTGGCTGAGTCTTGCTGGGTTCCTGTCGGTCTTTCCTGTTGCTGAATAGGAGCCGGTGCCGGGCCTGGGGCCTGCCGCCGCGCTCTGTACAGGATTTCGACGCGCCTGCCGGCTTGCATGTTTGGAGATGCGGCGCGTGGACCGTGCTTTTCCAACGAATGATCGTGCGACCCGACCCTAAAGTCTGCGCAACTGGAGTCGATACGCGAGCGCGCCTCGATTGATCCAGCGTTTGATTGGTTCAGGCGGAGCGCCCCATGCGTCCCGCATTGGCGATGTCTGGAGTGATCACCATGAAGATGCACACGCAAACAAGCAGCCCGCGATTCCAAGCCATGCCCGCCCAGATGGCGGAGGCCTTGACCGAGGCCGCCACCGGGGACGAGGCCCAGCGCTCGAGTGAGGCGCTGATGCTGCTGACGCAGGCGCGCAATGCCGCGTTTGCCGAGGCCGCCGAGGGGCGCGTCGGGCGCGGGCTGAGCCTGCTGAGCCAGGCCCTGGAGCATGAACCTCTCAGCCACGAGCTGCTGAGCGATATGGCGGCGCTGCTGCTGAGCGCGGGCGAGCTGGCGCATGCCGCCACCCATGCCTACCGGGCACTGGAGCTCACGCCCGACCATGGCGCCAGCCTCTACACCCTGGGCTTTGCGATGTCCGGCCTGGGCGAATACGCGGCCGCCATCGAAGCCCTGCAGGCCTTGCTCCAGGGCCCCGCGCTGGCCAACCTGATGCAGGAAGCGCCCGATCTGCTGCCGCTGGTGCAGATCGAGCTGCAGCGCCTGCAGGCGCTCGGCGACAGCAGCGTACGTTCGGCCGCCTGAGCGCGCCGCCCATGGGGCGCGCCGCCCGCGGCGGCCGCGCGACCCGCTGACCGGCCATGGGGCCGGTGTAGGTGTTTGCCTGACAAGCACCCTGGAAAAACCGGGACTTCAGTCACCGAATTGGGCTGATGTCGTGAACTTGTTTGCGTCCACACAATCCGTTTCACGTTGAAACGAGAGCTGAACAGCGCAACAGGAGTCCGACATGAATGCAGACCAAATCCTCACCGAGATCCGCGAAGCCAATCTGTCCTACCTGATGCTGGCGCAAAGCCTCATCCGTGCCGACCGTGAGCAAGCGCTGTTCCGCCTCGGCATCTCGGAGGACACCGCCGCGCTGCTCAACACCCTGAGCCCGGCTCAAATCATGAAGATCGCCAGCGGCAACACCTTGCTGTGCCGCTTCCGCATGGACGACGACCTGGTCTGGGGCCTGCTCACCAGCCATGGCAAGCCGGCCGCGAACGACAGCGTCTCGCGTCTGCATGCATCCATCCTGATGGCCGGCCGCCACCAAGAAGCCGCCTGAGCCCCAGAACAAGAACAAGCCGGAGCAGCCACCATGCGAGTCAAGAGCATCCTCACCGAAGCCCGTCAGATCGAACGTGCCGTGACCCTGATCAACCTGGGCGCGCGCCTGCAGGTGCTGGAGTCGGAGACGGATCTCTCGTATGAGCGTCTGCTGCGTCTGTACAAGGAAGTTTCGGGCAAGAGCCCCAGCAAGGGCCAGCTGCCGTTCTCGACCGACTGGTTCATGACCTGGCAGCCCAATATCCATGCCTCGCTGTTCCTGAACATGCACGAGTACCTGAACAAGGTGGCGGAGATGGACGAGATCGACACCGTCATCAAGGCCTACCAGCTCTATCTGGAGCAGACCCAGGCGCAGGGCCTGGAGGCGCTGCTGTCGGTGACGCGTGCCTGGCGCCTGGTGAAGTTCGTGGACAACGGCATGCTGACCATGACCAAGTGCGGCAAGTGCGGCGGCCACTTCGTGACGCATCCGCACGAGATCGCACGCCACTATGTGTGCGGCCTGTGCAACCCACCCGCACGCGCCGGCAAGGGCCGCGCCCAAGGCGCCATCCAGATGCACTGAATCCGGACCGAGCTCAGGCCCCGCGGCCTGAGCGACGCCGGATGAAGGCCCGAGCGCCTGCATGCGCATGGGCTGAAAAGCAAACGCTCTCGATTCAGAAAAGCCCGGCTTGTCCGGGCTTTTTTTGCGTCGCTTGCGGGGCTTGTAGGAATTTGCCTGACAAGCGAATGGGAAGAAGCGGGACTCAATGCACCGAACTGGCCTGATGTTGTGAACTTGTTCGGCTCTTCACAATCCGTATCACGTTGATACCCCAACCGCTGATGCGAACGGAGACAGACATGCAAGCCGACCAAATCCTCACCGAGATCCGTGAAGCCAATCTGTCCTACCTGATGTTGGCACAGACCCTGATCCGCCAAGATCGCGAACAAGCCCTGTTCCGCCTGGGTATCTCGGAAGACACCGCCGCGCTGCTCAACACCCTGAGCCCGGCCCAGATGATGAAGATCGCCGCCGGCAACACCTTGCTGTGCCGCTTCCGCATGGACGACGACCTGGTCTGGGGCCTGCTCACCAGCCATGGCAAGCCGGCCGCGAACGACAGCGTCTCGCGCCTGCATGCATCCATCCTGATGGCCGGCCGCCACCAAGAAGCCGCCTGAGCCCCAGAACAAGAACACCCCGGAGCAGCCACCATGCGAGTCAAGAGCATCCTCACCGAAGCCCGTCAGATCGAACGTGCCGTGACCCTGATCAACCTGGGCGCGCGCCTGCAGGTGCTGGAGTCGGAGACGGATCTCTCGTATGAGCGCCTGCTGCGTCTGTACAAGGAAGTTTCGGGCAAGAGCCCCAGCAAGGGCCAGCTGCCGTTCTCGACCGACTGGTTCATGACCTGGCAGCCCAATATCCATGCCTCGCTGTTCCTGAACATGCACGAGTACCTGAACAAGGTGGCGGAGATGGACGAGATCGACACCGTCATCAAGGCCTACCAGCTCTATCTGGAGCAGACCCAGGCGCAGGGCCTGGAGGCGCTGCTGTCGGTGACGCGCGCCTGGCGCCTGGTGAAGTTCGTGGACAACGGCATGCTGACCATGACCAAGTGCGGCAAGTGCGGCGGCCACTTCGTGACGCATCCGCACGAGATCGCACGCCACTATGTGTGCGGCCTGTGCAACCCGCCCGCACGCGCCGGCAAGGGCCGCGCCCAAGGCGCCATCCAGATGCATTGAACGGCAAGCGTGCCCGCCTTGCCCGTCTCCGCTGCCACCGGCTTGGCCCCGCGCCTGGCCTGGCTGCTGCGCTGGCCGCTGCCGGCGCTGCTGAGCTGGGCCGGCTGCTGGGCCGTCTATCTGCTGCTCCGCCCCTGGCAGGTCACGCTGGCCATGGTGGGGGCGGTGCTGCTGGGCCTGGCACTGGCCTTGCCCCATGGCCCGCGCTGGCGCCGCCTGATGGTGGCCGGCGGCTTTCCGCTCTCCCTGCTGCTCAGCAGCCCCGGCCTGAGCCTGCCCGGCTGGGGCTGGCTGGCGGCCCTGGCGCTGCTGGTGCTGGCCTATCCGCGCCGTGCCTGGCAGGACGCGCCATTGTTTCCGACCCCGCATGCCGCCCTGCAAGATCTGCCGGCGCGGATTGCGCTGCGCCCCGACGCCCTGGTGCTGGATGCCGGCTGTGGCGTCGGCGATGGCCTGCGCGCCCTGCGCCGCGCCTATCCCGCTGCGCGCATCCATGGCGTGGAGTGGAGCCGGCCCTGGGCCTGGTTGGCGGCGCTGCGATGCCCCTGGGCCACGGTGCGGCGCGGCGATATGTGGGCCGAGGACTGGAGCGGCTTTGCGCTCGTCTATCTGTTCCAGCGCCCGGAGTCGATGCCGCGCGCCTGGGCCAAGGCCTGCCAAGAAATGCACGCTGGCAGCGTCCTGGTGAGTCTGGACTTTGCAATCCCTGGCGTCGCGCCATATGCTCAACTGCAAGCCGGCAGCGCGCGCCGTCTCTGGGTCTACCAGTTGCCGGCGCGGCCTTGAACACTTTCTTGCTTGTCTCCTCCTAGCACAGCCTCTGTGCTTTGCGGCGGTTCCCCGAGTTGGGACCCGCCGTTTTCTTTTATGGGGCGAATGCCCTGGTGTTGATCGCATTGGGCCCGGTGCCGCGCGGCACACTCAAGCGCAGGGATTTCGGGCCGATAAGGCAGGGAATCGACCATCCGCGCGGCTCCAGCTGTTGCCGCAGCGGTCGGGTAACCCCATAGGCCACAACTCATGTTCGTAATCATCGGCTGGGCCATCGCCATGGCCTGCATCTTCGGTGTGTTCATCGCGCACGGTGGCAATATCGGCGTGGTGCTGCACGCCTTGCCCTTCGAGATGACCACCATCTTCGGCGCGGCCATCGGCGCGATGCTGGCCACCAACCCGATGAAGACCATGAAGGCCACGGCCAAGGGCCTGGGCGACTGCTTCAAGGGCAGCAAGTACACCAAGGCGCGCTATATGGAGCTGCTGGCCTTGCTCTACGACATCCTGCAGAAGGCCCGCAAGGAGGGCCTGATGTCGATCGAGAAGGACGTCGAGGACCCGCACAGCTCGCCGCTGTTCCAGAAATATCCGGCAGTGGGCAATGACCACCATGTGGCCGAGTTCATCACCGACTACCTGCGCATGATGGTGTCGGGCAATCTGAACGCGCATGAGATCGAATCGCTGATGGACAGCGAGATCGAGACCCATCATCACGAGGCCCATGCCGCGGTGCAGGCCCTGCAACGCCTCGCCGGCGGCCTGCCGGCCTTCGGCATCGTGGCCGCGGTGCTGGGCGTGGTGAACACCATGGGTTCGGTGGGCCAACCGCCCGCGGTGCTGGGCGGCATGATCGGCTCGGCCCTGGTGGGTACCTTCCTGGGCATTCTGCTGGCCTACGCCTTTGCCGAGCCGCTCGCCGGCCTGCTGGAGTCCAAGGTGGACGAGGGCGGCAAGGAGCTGCAATGCATCAAGACCACCTTGCTGGCCTCCATGCAGGGCTACGCACCCCAGGTGGCGATCGAGTTCGGCCGCAAGGTGCTGTACTCCACCGAGCGCCCGACCTTCATCGAGCTCGAAACGCACGTGAAGAAGAAGTAGGCACCAGGCCATGGCCGGCGACGCAAAAAAGCTCCAACCCATCATCATCAAGCGCGTCAAGAAGGGCGGCCATGCCGCCCATGGCGGCGCCTGGAAGATCGCCTATGCGGACTTCGTGACGGCCATGATGGCCTTCTTCCTGCTGATGTGGCTGCTGGGCTCCACCACCGACGGCGACAAGAAGGGCATTGCCGACTATTTCTCCTCGCCGCTGAAGGTGTCGATGGCCGGTGGCTCGGGTTCCGGCGACGCCTCGCATGTGGTGAAGGGCGGCGGCCTGGATCTGACCCGCCAGGGCGGCCAGGTCAAGTCCGGCGATGTCGAGGCGCGCCGCCACACCGTCAATCTGCGCGCACTCAAGGAAGAGCAGCGCCGCGCCGAGCGCACGCGGCTCGAGCAGCTCAAGGACAAGGTCAAGGAAGTGCTGGCCAACAACCCGAAGCTGGCGGCGCTGGGCGGCCAGATCCGCCTGGACATGACCAAGGAGGGCTTGCGCATCCAGATCGTGGACGAGAACAACCGCCCCATGTTCGACAGCGGCAGCGCGGTGGTGAAGCCCTATATGCGCGAGCTGCTGCGCGAGCTCGGCAATGTGCTCACCGAGGTGCCGAACCGCCTCACCATCGAAGGCCACACCGACGCCGTGCCCTTCCCAGAGGGGCATCGCGGCTACAGCAACTGGGAGCTCTCGGCCGACCGCGCCAATGCCTCGCGGCGCGAACTGGTGGCCGGCGGCTTGGCGGATGCGCGCATGCTGCGCGTGCAAGGGCTGGCGTCGAGCAAGCTGCTCGAGCCCAAGAACCCCGAGGGCGCGCTGAATCGGCGCATTTCCATCATCGTGATGAACCGGGACGCCGAGGATGCCGTGCTGAAAAACGTGACGGATGAGGAGGAAGAGGGCGCCGATGCACCACAAGCCGCCGCCTCCGCTAATAATGGCTCAAGTTCTCCAGCCACGACCCGATAAGACCCTCTAGCCCCTGCGAGGAATGCCATGAGCACTGACATGAAATTTCTGATCGTCGATGACTTCTCGACCATGCGCCGTATCGTGCGCGGTCTGCTGAAGGAGATCGGCTACAACAACGCCGAAGAGGCTGAGGATGGCGTGGAAGCGCTGAACATGCTGAAGCAGTCGAAGTACGACTTCGTGGTCAGCGACATCAACATGCCCAATATGACGGGCTTCGAACTGCTCAAGGCCATCAAGGAAGATCCCAATCTGAAGCATCTGCCGGTGCTGATGGTGACGGCCGAGGCCCGCAAGGAAGACATCGTGCTGGCGGCCCAGAGCGGCGCGGCCGGCTATATCGTCAAGCCCTTCACCAAGGCCACCCTGGAAGAAAAAGTCCAGAAGATCATGCAAAAGCTGGCCGCCGCGGCCTGAACCCTTTCTTCCAGGAGCCTCTTATGAAAATGGAAGAACTGGCCAAGCTGCATACCGGCACCGACCCGCTGACGGTCTCGCCCGAGGTATTCCAGCAGATCGGCACCATCACGCGCGTGCTGCACGACACCATGCAGCAGCTGGGCGTGATGCCCAAGCTGCAGGTGGCCACCGACGGCCTGCCCGACGCGCGCAGCCGCCTGAGCTATATCGCCACCAAGACGGCCGAGGCCGCCAACAAGGTGCTGAACTCGGTCGACCAGGCCAAGGCCGAGCATGCCCGCATCACCTCGGCCACCGCCGAGATGGCCAAGGCCATCACCGCCGACCCGGTCAAGGCGGTGGCGAGCGGCGCGGTGTTCAATTTCGTCAAGCAGGTGGAGTCGTCCACCTCGCATATCGACCAGCATCTGACCGACATCATGATGGCGCAGGACTTCCATGACCTCACCGGTCAGGTGGTCGCCAAGGTCGTAACCCTGGCCAATGATCTGGAAGACAGCCTGGTGAAGCTGCTGGTCTCGGTGGTGCCGCCCGAGCAGCGCGAGAAGGTGGACCCCAACATCCTGCAGGGCCCCGTGGTCAACCCCGAGGGGCGCACCGATGTGGTGAGCAACCAGGGCGAAGTGGACGATCTGCTCGCCAGCCTGGGTTTCTGATTTTCGACCGTTCCCGGAGCCCGCCGTGCGCAACGCCCGGCGGGCTCTGCTATTTGCCGTCCTGTCAGCACGAATGACAGGGCAAAAGCCCCCGCTTTTCTCGCTCAAGTTCCGGCCCTGAACGGCCAAGATGGCGGCACGCGCTTCTCGCGTGCATCCCGCCATGGCCGACCAAGACGCACAAGACAGAAACTTACCGGCCTCAGCCAAGAAGATCAAACGATCTCGGGCCGAGGGCCAGCTGCCGCGTTCGCGTGATCTGGTGCATTTCGCCATGATGGTCACCGCCGGCGTGATGCTCACCGCCGGCGCCCCGGAGGCACTGGACTGGATGCAGCAACTGGTGCGCGAGGGCCTGCGCTTCGACGCGCAGCTGCTGGCGCGGCCGGGCTTCATGGGCGAGCGCCTTGCCGACTTGGGCATGCGCGCTCTGCTGGTGATCTTGCCGGTGGGCGGGGTGCTGAGCCTGGCTGCGGTGGCCAGCAATCTGGCCCTGGGCGGCTGGAACATGACCTTCAAGCCGCTCACGCCGAAGTTCTCGCACCTCAACCCGATCGCCGGCCTGGGCCGGCTGTTCCAGTGGCAGGGCCTGGGCCAGGCGCTCAAGGCCTGCCTGCTGGCCCTGGTGCTGGGCGTGGTCGGCGCGCTGGTGCTGAAGGACCGCATCGCCGCCTACGTGGGCATCATGTCGGTGCCGCTGCCGGCGGCGCTGGCCTATGCGGGGCAGCAGCTGATGTCGGGCCTGGGCATGCTGGGCATCGCGCTGGCGCTGTTCGCCCTCATCGACGTGCCGCTGCAGTACCAGTCCTACATGAAGCGCCTGCGCATGTCCCGCGAGGAAGTGAAGCAGGAAATGAAGGAGGTCGAGGGCAATCTGGAGATGAAGGCCAAGATGCGCGCCAAGATGCGCGAGATGGCCAAGCGCCGCATGATGGCCGCCGTCCCCACCGCCGACCTGGTGGTGATGAACCCGACCCACTTCGCCGTCGCGCTGAAGTACGACGAGGCCAGCATGGCCGCGCCCAAGGTGGTGGCCAAGGGGGCCGACACCCTGGCCTTCAAGATCCGCGATCTGGCCAAAGAATCCAAGGTGCCGGTGTTGCAGTCGCCGATGCTGGCGCGCGCGCTCTACGCCCATGCCGAGCTGGACCGCGAGATCCCGGCCGCGCTGTTTGCCGCGGTGGCCCAGGTGCTGGCCTATGTGTTCCAGCTGCGCGCCGCCATGGCCGGCCGCGGCACCGCGCCGCAGCAGCAGCCGAACCCGCATGTGCCGCCCGAGCTGGACCCCTTGAACAAGCCCGTTCCGATGAGCGACGACGACCTGGAGTTTGAACAAGCATGAACGCGCTGATCGCTCAACTGCAGGCCCTCCTGGGCCCCCGCGCCGCGGTCATCGGTGCCCTGGGTGCGCCGCTGGCGGTGATCCTGATCCTGTCGATGATGGTGCTGCCGCTGCCGCCCTTTGCGCTGGATCTGCTGTTCACCTTCAATATCGCGATGGCGGTGATGGTGATGATGGTGGCGGCGCATATGCTGCGGCCGCTGGACTTCGCCGCCTTCCCGACCGTGCTGCTGCTCACCACCCTGATGCGGCTCTCGCTCAACGTGGCCTCCACCCGCGTGGTGCTGCTGGAGGGCCATACCGGCACCGGCGCGGCCGGCAAGGTGATCGAGTCCTTCGGCCATTTCCTGATCGGCGGCAATTTCGCGGTCGGCCTGATCGTGTTCGCCATCCTGGTGGTGATCAACTTCATCGTCGTCACCAAGGGCGCCGAGCGCATCGCCGAGGTGGGCGCGCGCTTCACCCTGGACGCGATGCCCGGCAAGCAGATGGCGGTGGATGCCGACCTGAACGCGGGCCTGATCGACGAGAAGGAGGCCAAGCGCCGCCGCGCCGAGCTCAGCGACGAAGCCGACTTCTTCGGCTCCATGGACGGTGCCAGCAAGTTCGTGCGCGGCGACGCCGTGGCCGGCATCCTGATCCTCTTCATCAACATCGTCGGCGGCTTCATCATCGGCGTGGCCCAGCACGGCCTCACGGCCGGCCAGGCGGCCAATTCCTACATCCTGCTGGCCGTCGGTGACGCGCTGGTGGCCCAGGTGCCGGCGCTCTTGATCTCGGTGGCCGCCGCCATGGTGGTGTCGCGCGTCGGCAAGGACAAGGACATCGGCACCATGATCGGCCGCCAGGTGTTCGGCTCGGCCAAGAGCCTGGCCATCACCGCCGGCGTGATCGGCATGCTGGGCCTGATCCCGGGCATGCCACATCTGGTGTTCCTGCTGATCGCATCCAGCATGGGCTATCTGGCCTGGTGGCTGCGCACCAAGCAGCAGGCGGCCGCCGCCCAGGCCAAGGCGCCGGCGCCGGTGGCCGCACCGATCGAGAACGCCGAGGCCAGCTGGGACGATCTGGTGCCGGTGGACACCCTGGGTCTGGAGGTCGGTTACCGCCTCATCACCCTGGTGGACAAGAACAAAGAGGGCGATCTGCTCTCGCGTATCAAGGGCGTTCGCCGCAAGTTCGCGCAGGAAGTCGGCTTTTTGCCACCGGCCGTGCATATCCGCGACAACCTGGAGCTGCGCCCCAGCCAGTACCGCCTGACCCTGCGCGGCGCCGTCATCGGCGAGGCCGAGGCCTATCCCGGCATGTGGCTGGCGATCAACCCCGGCCACGCCACCCAGCGCCTGATCGGCACCCAGACCACCGATCCGGCCTTCGGCCTGCCGGCGGTGTGGATCGAAGACCGCCAGCGGGATATGGCCCAAATGGCGGGATTTACCGTGGTTGATTGTTCGACCGTGATTGCCACCCATCTCTCACACTTGATGCAAGTCCACGCGGCCCGTTTGCTGGGCCGGGTGGAGACGCAGCAACTGGTGGACCACCTCACCAAGCTGCAACCGCAACTGATCGAAGACGTGATACCCAAAATGGTCGGCATCGCTACCCTGCAACGAGTTCTCCAGCTGCTGCTGGAAGAGGGCGTGCACATCCGCGATATGCGCTCCATCGTCGAATCGATCGCCGAGAACGCGGCCGGCCCCGGCGCCATCAGCGACCCGGCCGAGCTGGCCCGCCGCATCCGCACCCATATCGCGCCAGCCATCGTGCAGCAGATCTATGGCCCGGTGAAGGAGCTGGACGTGATCGCGCTGGAACCCGAGCTGGAGCGCCTGGTGACCCAGGCCCTGAACTCGCCCCATGGCGCCGCACTGGACCCCGGCGTGGCCGACACCCTGGCGCGCAGCGCCGCCGAGAACACCCAGGCCCAGGAAGAGCGCGGCGTGCCCGCCTGCTTGCTGGTGCCCGACCTGATCCGGGCGCCGATGGCGCGCCTGCTGCGCCGTGCCGCCCCGCGCCTGAAGGTGCTGGGCCATAGCGAAATTCCCGAAACCCACACGATACGCATCGGTTCGATCATCGGAGGCACGGCATGAATGTGAAGCGCTTTACCGCCCGCACCTCCCGCGAGGCCATGGCCCTGGTGCGCCAGGCTTTCGGTGACGACGCCGTGGTGCTCTCCAACAAGCCCTGCGCCGAAGGCGTGGAGGTGCTGGCGATGGCCCCCGAGGGCATGTCGCAGATCGAGCGCGTGGCCGCCACGGCACCGCGCGTCAGCAGCCCCAGCCGCGTCGCCGCGCGCCCGGCCCAGGCCCAGATCCAGCCCCAGGCCCCCGCAGAAGCCCCGCGCGGCCGGCTCGCCGCCCGCCTGGCCGAGCGCCACGAGCCCGGCTTCGGCAACGAGGTCAACGAGGACGTGAACACGCTGGCGATGAGCACCTTGTCCTTCCAGGACTATGTGCGCGAGCGCATGCTCAAGCGCCGCCAGGCCGAGCTGCAGGGTCAGCAGGATCCGATGCTGGCCGACCCGATGCTGGACGATCGCGCCGCCGACCCGGTGGAGGCCGAGGGCGTCAGCTCGCTGGCCGCGCTCCGCCAGCAGCGCGCCCAGGCCGCCATGCAGGCCATGAATGCCCGCCGCGTCGACAGCGGCAGCGCGCCGCAGGCCGCTGCACCGCGCGTGCCGCCGGTGCTGCGCGACGAGATCCGCGTGCCCGATGTGCGCCAGGCCCTCACCGAGATGCCCAGCCTGTCGGACATCCCGAGCGCCTCGCGCCGCGACCAGCAGGACATGATGAACGAGTTGCGCTCGATGAAGGGCATGATCGAGGAGCGCTTTGGTGCCCTGGCCTTCATGGAGAAGCTGCAGCGCCAGCCGGCCCAGGCGCGCCTGACCCAGCGCCTGCTGGAAGTGGGCTTCTCGCCCGCCCTGGTGCGCAAGCTGGTGGAAGGCTGCCCCGCTCATCTGGCCGAGGACAAGACCGGCTCGCCCGACGAGAACCAATGGGCCGCCAATGTGCTGGCGCGCAATCTGCTCACCGACGAGGCCATGCCGGCGCTGGAAGAGCAGGGCGGCGTGTTCGCCATGATCGGCTCCACCGGCGTGGGCAAGACCACCACCACCGCCAAGATCGCCGCCGCCTTTGCCACCCGCCATGGTGCCGGCCAGCTGGGCCTGATCACGCTGGACGCCTACCGGGTCGGCGCGCACGAGCAGCTGCGCGCCTACGGCCGCATCCTCGGCGTGCCGGTGCATACCGCACATGACCGCGCCTCGCTGGAAGACCTGCTGGAGCTGCTCAGCGCCAAGAAGATGGTGCTGATCGACACCGCGGGCATGGCCCAGCGCGACACCCGCACCCGCGAGCTGCTGGACATGCTGGCCCACGCCAGCGTGAAGAAGATCCTGGTGGTGAATGCGGCCCAGCAGGGCGAGACCATCGACGACGTGGTGGCCGCCTGGCGCGCCAGCGAATGCCAGGGCGTGGTGCTCTCCAAGATCGACGAGGCCGTCAAGCTCGGCCCGGCGCTGGACACCATGATCCGCCACAAGCTGCGCATCATCGGCGTGGCCAATGGCCAGCGCGTGCCGGAAGACTGGCACCGCCTGTCGGCCCAGGCGCTGGTGCAGCGCGCCATGCGCAGCCAGCCCACCGCCGCCTGGCGCATGGACAACGCCGACGTGAATCTGATTTTTGCAGGGGGCCCCGCGCTGGCCGCCGGCATCCCGGCCGCCATGGGCGTCCACTGAACCCTAGACCAAGAAGTAACCCCAAGCAGGTGACTCTCATGCGCGACCACAGCACCCCCCCGCAAGACCAGGCCGACGGCCTGCGCAAGCTCTTCGCCAGCTCCCGCGTGCGCTTCGTGCCGGTGGTCAGCAACCCCCATGTGGTGGGCGGCGGCGCCTTGCTGGAGGGCCTGTGCGCGGCCTTCGCCGAGCTGGGCCTGCACACGCTGGTGATCGACGCCGGCGAGCAGGCGCCGCAGGCGGGCGAGCTGGCCGCGGTGGACCTGGCCTCCTGCGTGGAGCGCCTGTCCAAGCATGTCTCCTACCTGCCGGCGCGCGGCCTGCCGATGCGCTATATCAACGCCAACGGCTCGGCCGCCCAGTTCCTGGAGGTGGTGACCGACGCCGCGCCCTACGCCGATGTGGTGCTTTTGCACGCAAGTGCCGCCGAACTGGCCCGCGTGGTGGCTTCGCGTGAGGTGCGCCCGGTGCTCTTGGCGGATACTGACACCATGAGTGTCACCCACGCCTATGCCGGCATGAAATGGCTGGCGCAACGCGCCGGCCTGATGGTCTACAGCCTGCTGCTGGCCTGCTCGCCCCAGCTGCGCCTGGCCGACCGCATCGCTGCGCAGATCAGCAGCTGCGGCGACGGCTTCCTGGGTGCCGTGCTGCGCGACTGGGCCTGCCTGGACCCGCGCATGCCCGCCAGCAGCCCGATGAGCGCCGAGCTGCGCCATCTGGCACGTGAACTCCTGATTGCCGCACCGCCCGGCATGGTGGCCGAACCCGCCGCCGATGCCATGCCCCTGCGTCCGCGCGCCATGTGGCAGCGCCGTCCAGCCACCGTCCCGGCCCAAGGCCTGGTGATGGCCGCCAACTGATAAGCTGGAGCCGATGATGTATACCGCCAAAGGTCGCCTCGACAACTCCTCCCTGATCAAGCAGTACAGCCCGCTGGTGCGACGCCTGGCACATCAGATGATTGCCAAGCTGCCGGCCAATGTCGAGCTGGACGATCTGATCCAGGTCGGCCTGATCGGCCTCACCGACGCGCTCTCGCGCTTCGACGTGGGCCAGGGCGTGCAGTTCGAGACCTTTGCCACCCAGCGCATCCGCGGCGCCATGCTCGACGAGCTGCGCGGCGGCGACTGGATGAGCCGCGGCACGCGCCGTCAGCAGCGCACCATCGAGCAGGCTGTGCACAAGCTGGAGCAGAAGCTGGGCCGCGCGCCGCAGGAATCGGAAATCGCCGTCGAGATGGGCGTGAGCCTGACCGAGTACCAGGAATTGCTGGGCAAGGTGCGTGGCACCCAGCTTGTCTACCTGGAAGACATGAGCGGCGACGACGGCGACGAGGACTACCTCGACCGCCATGTGGCCGACGACAGCAACAACCCGATGGCCCTGCTGCAGGACCATCGCATGCGCCAGGCCCTGGTGGCCGCCATCAAGAACCTGCCGGAGCGCGAACAGTACGTGATGAGCATGTACTACGAGCACGACATGAACCTGAAGGAAATCGCCGCGGTGCTCAAGGTCACCGAGTCGCGCGTCTGCCAGCTGCACAGCCAGGCCATCGCGCGTTTGCGTGTCAAATTGCGCGAGTGGTGAGCGCCCGGCTGGCCGGGTAAGCTGCCCGTCAGCTCTGCGGCACGACCGGCCCCACAATGCCGGCGATCAGAACCATGGGGGACAGCAATGTTGCAGTGGAGTCGCCGCAAGGAATCGGCGCTAGCGCCTGAGCCTGCCTCTGCGCAGCCCGGGGCTGCGTCCTCTTCGCAATCGCTGGTGCAGCACCTCGCCCGCAGCATGTCCTCGCTCGGCAAGGACGCCGCCGAAGTGCGCGGCGCGCTCGAAGACACCCAGAAGGTCGTCACCGCCCAGGCCCAGGCCATGGCCGCCGTTTCCACCGAGCTGGGCCAGGTGCAGCAGTCGCAGCTGGCGATCGCCTCCGCCACCGACCTGACCCGCGCCGCCGTCACGCGTGCCCGCCAGGCCCTCGAGCAGGTGGGCAACGAGGTGGGCGGCATCGTGCAGACCCTGCACCAGGTGTCCGACGCCGCCTCCGAGATCACCAAGATCGCATTGCAGACCCGGCTGGTGGCCTTCAATGCCTCGGTCGAGGCCAAGCGTGCCGGCGAGGCCGGGCGCGGCTTCGGCGTGGTGGCCGATGCGGTGAAGGCGCTGGCGGCCCAGGTCGAGAGTTCCTCCAAATCCATCATGGGCACGGTGGCGCAGCTGGACGCGCGCGTCGACAAGTTCAGCCAGGAATTGCGCAGCGATGCGGCCGGTGGTGGTGGCAGCAGCATCCACCAGGCCTTTGCCGAGGTCGAACAGGATGTGGGCCGCATTGCCGGCTCGGCGCAGCAGAGCCAGCAGACCACCTTGCAGCTGGCGCAGCGCTCGGGCGAGCTGGAGCGTGAGGTGCAGCAGGCGATGCGCTATCTGGATGCCGCCTTCGCCTGCAGCGACCGCTTCCTGCGCCTGTCGGAGGAGCTGATCGAGCGCATCGCCGATTCGGGCGTGGAAGTGGAAGACGCGCTCTATATCCGCGGCGCCCAGGCCGCGGCGCGCGAGATCGCCGACCAGCTGGAGCAGGCCCTGGCCGCGCGCCAGATCAGCGAGGCCCAGCTGTTCGACGAGCGCTACAAGCCCATCGCTGGCACCAACCCGCCGCAGCATCTGACCGATTTCGTCGGCCTCGCCGACCGCCTCTTCCCGGCCGTGCAGGAGCGCCTGCTCAAGCTCAGCGACAAGGTGGTGTACTGCATCGCGGTGGACCGCAACGGCTATGTGGCCACGCACAACAAGAGTTATTGCCAGCCCCAGCGTGCCGGCGACGTGGTGTGGAACACCGCGCACAGCCGCTACCGCCGCATCTTCAACGACCGCACCGGCCTGGCCTCGGCGCGCAACCAGCGGCCCTTCCTGCTGCAGACCTACCGCCGCGACATGGGCGGCGGCAAGTTCGTGCTGCTCAAGGAGGCCTCGGCGCCCATCATGGTGAAGGGCCGGCATTGGGGCGGGCTGCGCCTCGCCTTCGGCTTCTAGCGGGAGCCTAGTCGACGATGCAGGCGCGGTTCTTGCCGGTGCGCTTGGCCTCGTAAAGCCCCTCGTCGGCGCGGTCCAGCGCCTCTTCGAGTTTCTCGCCCAGGCGGTAGAGCGTGATGCCGGCCGAGAAGGTCACGAACACGTCCTTGCCCTCGTGCATGAAGAGCGCCGCGGAGAGCGAGCGCTGCAGGCGCGTCAGCACCTGCTGGGCCTCGTCCAGCGGGGTGCGCGGCAGCATCAGCACGAATTCCTCGCCGCCGTAGCGCGCCACCAGGTCGCCCGGGCGCAGCATCTGCGTCACGCGCGCGGCCAATGAGCTCAGCGCCACGTCGCCGGCCGCATGGCCCAGGGTGTCGTTGAGCTTCTTGAAGTTGTCCACGTCCAGCAGGGCCAGCGCGAGCACCGAGCCCTCGCGTTCCAGCTTGGCCTGCTCGGTGTTGAAGGCGGCCTCCAGGCCGCGGCGGTTGGCGATCTTGGTGAGCTGGTCGGTCTGCACCTCGCTGGAGAGCTTGCGCAGCTCGCCCTCCAGCTCGTCCACGCGCTTGGAGAGGCTGGAGGCGCGCTCATGCTCGCCGGTCAGGCGCGCCTGGGTGGCCTGCACCAGGCTTTGCACGCTGCGGCTTTCCTCCACCATCTCGCGCACCACGCCGGCCAGGCTTTCGATCGTGTCGGCGCGCTCGATCACCTCGGCATAGCGGCCCACGTTGTCGCTGAAGCGGTCGGTGTGCTGGCCCAGTTCGGCCAGCTCGGCCAGCATCTGGTGGATCAGGGTCTTGAGCGAATCGCGCGCCTTGCGGCGCTCCTCGCGCAGCGCGCGCTGGCGCCGGCGCGTGCCGCCCAGCATCTCGTCCACCATGCGCACCACGCGCGAGCTCACGCCCTGCTCGAGCGCCTCGTTCATCACCTCGCATTGGCCGCGCGCCCAGGAGTCGTCCTCGGCCAGCTCCACCAGGCTGGCGCTGAGCTCCTTGCACAGCGCGCCCAGCTGGCCGAACAGATGGTGGCGGTGGTCCAGCATGCGGCGCGCGCGCAGGCACAGCGCCTCCATGGTCTCGGCGCGCTGCGGCGTGGCGCCATGGGCGCGCACCTCGGCCAGGCAGGCCTCCAGCTCCAGCTTGAGCGCGTCGGCGCGCTCGTCCAGCGCCGGCAGGGCATGCTGGATGGTCTGGTGCAGGCTCTGGCCCAGCTGCGGCCAGGCCTGCAGCCCCTCCGCGGGCGGCGCGCTGGTGTCCAGCGCCTGTTCTTCCTCGCTGAAGAACTGGCTGGGCGTGCCACCGGGCTGTTCATCATCCTGCACGGTATCGATGCTGGCGTCGCTGACGTCGCTGTCCCAGCTCGCCACCAGCTGGCGCAGCCGGTTCACGAGGCGCTGCGGATCGTTGCGGTTGCTTTCCAGCACGCGCGCCAGGCCGTCCTTCTTGCGCGCCAGCGTCCATTGGCGGCCGCCGCGCTCCAGGCCGCGCACCAGGCGTTCGGTGACGCTGGCCATGGCGTCGGCAATCACCGCCGGGCCGCTGCTCTGCTGGATGCGCTCCAGCACCTTGAGCGCCTCGTCCCAGCGGCCCGCGCGCAGCATCGCATTGAGATCCTGGCGCGCCTGCAGCTCGCTCACGCCGATCGCCAGCAGCTTGGCCAGCACCGGCTGGCCGCGCTCGGGCCAGTTGTCGCTGGCGCCGGCCGGCGCCATGTCGCCGGCCTCGGCGGCATAGGCGCGCGCGTAGTTTTCCGGCGTGGGCTCGAGCTTCTCCAGCATCAGCCGGCGCAGCGCGCCCTTGGCCAGTTGCGCCGGCGGCTGCGGATTGCGTTTGGTGTCGTCCATCAGCGTTGGCCGCTGATGGGCCGCATCAGTTCGGTCGCGGCATCCTCCGCGCTGGCCTGGGCGATCCAGGGCGCCTTGCGCGGAAGCACGGTCTGGGCCAGCCAGCGTTCCAGGTCATCGGGCGCGAGCGGCTTGCTGAAGAGGAAGCCCTGCATCACGCTGCAACCCAGGCGGTGCAGCACCTCCATCTGGCGCAGCGTCTCCACGCCCTCGGCGATCACGCGCAAGCCCAGCGAGCGCGCCAGCGCGATGATGGCCGTGACCACCGCCGAGCTCTGCGGCGTGATGCCCAGGTCGCGCACGAAGCTGCGGTCGATCTTCACCTCGGAGATCGGCAGGGTGGTGAGGTAGGCCAGCGATGAATAGCCGGTGCCGAAGTCGTCGATCGAGATCTCCACGCCCACCTCGTTGAGGCGGTGCAGGGCCGGGATGACGTTCTGCAAATCCTTCATCAGGCCGGTCTCGGTGATCTCCAGCTGGATCGCACGGTGCGGCACGCCATAGGCGCTGACGCATTGGTGGATGTGCTCGACCAGATCGGAGCGCTCGAACAGGCGGTTCGGCAGGTTCACCGCGATCGAATCGCTGAAGCCGAAGTTGAGCTGCCAGACCTTGGCCTGGCGCGCCGCCTCGCGCAGCGCCCATTCGGAGAGCGGCACGATCAGGCCGGTTTCCTCGGCCAGCGGGATGAAGTCGCCCGGCGGCACCAGCTTGTCGCCGCGCTGCCAGCGCATCAGCGCCTCGGCGCCCACCATGCGGGCGCCGCGCACATCGATCTTGGGCTGGTAATGCAGCACGATCTCGTCGCGCTCGATGGCCTTGTGCAGGGCCGATTCCAGCTCCAGCTTCTCGCGCCCGCGGCCCGCCAGCATGGGGGTGTAGAGCGCCGAGGCATTGCGGCCCTGGCTCTTCACCGCGTACATGGCGACGTCGGAATTGCGCAGCAGGTCGGCCATGGTGAGGCCGTCGCGCGGGTAGATGGCGATGCCGACGCTGGCGGTGACGAAGCATTCCTGGCCGGCGATGAAGATGGGCTCGCGCATCGCGTCCAGCACGCGCTGGGCCACGCGCTCGGCATCGCGCTCGTCGGCCACCTCGGGCAGCAGGGCCACGAACTCGTCGCCGCCCAGCCGGCCCACCGCCTCGAGCGTGCGGTGCGAACGCCCGCCCACCGATTCGAGCATGCCTTCCATCACCTGGTCGGAATGGCGCACGCAGGCGCGCAGGCGTCGGCCCACTTCCATCAGCAGCTCGTCGCCGGCGGCATGGCCCAGGGTATCGTTGATGACCTTGAAGCGGTCCAGATCGATCAGCAAGAGGCCCACCTCGTGGCCCATGCGGCGCGCCTGTTCGATGGCACGCTCGGCGCGCCAGATCAGCTGGCGGCGGTTCGGCAGGCCGGTGAGGGCGTCGAAATTGGCGAGCTGGCGGATCTTGTCCTCGGCCATGCGGCGGTCCGTCACATCCTGCAGGATGCCGGTATAGCCGCTGGCGTTGCCATGCTCGTTGAACTCGGGCTCGGCCTCGATGTGGATGACGCGCGAGCGCCCGTCCAGCAGCGTCACCGGCAGGTCCGTCACCAGCACCGAGTTGTGCGCGATCACGTCGCGCAGCAGGCGCATGAAGAGCATGCGCTCCTCGCGCGGCACCATGCGCATCACGCTGATGAAGTCCAGGTGCTCATGCGGCCCATGGCCGAACACGCGCAGCGCCTCGTTGGCGAGGGTGAAGTGGCCCACGCCGCGGTGCCACTCGAAGCTGCCCATGCGTGCCAGGTCTTGCGCGCGCGCCAGCCGCGCCTTGCTGCGCTCCAGCTCGATGCGGGTGCGCGAGCTGCGCAGCAGGTAGCGCAGGCGCCCGGCCAGCAGGCTCCACTGGGTGGACTTGACGAAGAAGTCGGTCGCGCCCACCTGGTAGGCGCGCGTGATGGAGGCATCGTCGTCCAGGCCGGTGAGCATCAGCACCGGGGTGGATTCGAAGCCGGGCATCTCGCGCAGGCGCTGGCAGGTCTCGAAGCCGTCCAGCTCGGGCATCATGGCGTCGAGCACGATCACGTCGGGCGACCATTCGCCAATCACCTTCAGGGCCTCGGCGCCGCCGGTGGCCTCGGTGATGTCGAAGCCGCGCTCGCGCAGGGCAATCGCCGTGAGCAGGAGGTTGACCTCGTCGTCATCGACCAGCAGCACCCGTGCCTGCTCGGGCAGGTCGGCGTCCAGGCTTTGATCTACTGCATTCATTGCGGACCCGTCAAAAGCTCGCTGAGAGCATGGCGCACACGTTCCACCTCGTCCTGCATGCCGTCGAGTAGGGAGTCTAGGCCCTCGGACTGGTTGTTGCGCACCATCGCCTCGATATCGGCGCAACGCCTTGACAGCTCCAGGGCACCCAGGCTGGCCGAGGAGGATTTTAGGGTGTGGGCCACATGCCGCACCGCGCCCAGCTCCAGCGTTGCGCCGGCGCGGGCCTGGGCCAGTTCGGGCAGCAGGCGTTCCAGCGACTTCAGGAAGGCCTGCACGACGCGCTGCAGCAGCTGGTTCTTGCCGCCGGGGTCGAGCTCGCGCAGACGCGCCAGCGCCTGGCTGTCCAGCAGGGCGGGCGCACCGGGCGTGGATTCTGGTGTGGAAGTCATGGTGCGTCCCTCAAGCGGGCTGCGGTCGGCATTGGCATCGGTGGGCGAGGCGGCATCGGGAATGCTGAGCGTGAGCATGTCGAGCAACTGGCTTTGTCGGACGGGTTTGGGCAGGTAGCCATCAAAGCCATGCTGTCGCAAGCGCTGTTCATCGCCGTCCAGGGCGTTGGCCGTGACCGCCACCACCTTGGTGCTGGGCGGGCACAGAAACTTGAACTGCTGCGTCGGCCCCTTGCGGAACCAGCTCAAGGCCTCCATCCCATCCATACCCGGCATGTGGATGTCCATCATCACCAGGTCGAACTGCTCCTCGCACAATGCCTGCAAGCCGCTCAGCGCGTCCGCACAAAGGCGGACACGGCAACCCAGCTGCAGCAGCATTTCTCGGATAACTTCTTGATTGGTCTCATTGTCTTCGACCACAAGAATGGAGCGTCCGGAAAAGGGCGTCAATCCGGATGTTCGCTGAGCCGACCCCGCCGCTGCCGGTATTTCCGCCGTCGGCGCCGCCAGCGGCAGGCTCACGGTGATGCAGGAGCCCAGCCCCGGCGTGCTGAGCGCCTCGATCTGCCCCCCCATCAGCTTGACCAGGCCCTGCGCAATGCTCAGGCCCAGGCCGCTGCCCTCATGCGGGCGCGCCAGGCTGGCATTGCCCTGGGTAAAGGCCGAGAACAGACGCGGCAGATCCTCGGCCGCCATGCCGACGCCGCTGTCCTGCACGCGGAAATGCAGCTGCTCGGCGCCGGCCTCAAGCCTGAGCCTGACCTCGCCGCGCGCGGTGAACTTGATGGCGTTGTCGAGCAGCTTGTCGAGCACCTGCGACAGGCGCAGCTCATCGGCCTGGATTTCCAGCGGCAGGCCCTCGCCGCATTCGAGCAGCAGCTGCAGGCCCTTGGCATGCGCGGCCGGCTGATGTTGTGCGAGCAGCGTCTCTGCCAGCAGGCGCGGCGAGCAGGCGTCCAGCGCCAGCGCCAGCTGGCCCGACTCGGCCTGGGCGAAGTCCAGCACATTGTTGATCTGGCGCAGCAGGGTCTCGGCGCTGCGGTAGGCGGCCTGGGCGTAGCCGCGCTGCTCGTCCAGCAGCGGCGTGCCGAGCAGCAGCTGGGTCATGCCCATGATGCCGTTCATGGGGGTGCGCATCTCGTGGCTCATATTGGCCATGAAGGCGCTCTTGGCCTGGCTGGCGGCCTCGGCCAGATCGCGTGCGCGCTGCAGCTCGGCCTGGCGGGCCTGCTCGTCGCTGACGTCGGCGAGGATGCCGTAGACCAGCGACTGGCCATGGGCATGGGGCTGCAGCCGGGTGCGCAGCCGCACCCAGCGCAGGCCCTTGGCGGGGTGCAGGATGCGCAGCACCATGTCGCTCGGCTGGCCCTCGGCCTGGGCCTGCAGGCGGCGGGCGTACAGCGCACGGTCGTCGGGATGCACGCGCTGCTCGAACAGCTGCGGCCCCATGCGCAGCTCGCTGGGCGTCAGGCCCAGGGTGTCAAGCAGCAGCGGCGAGCTGAAATGCAGGCGGTCCCAGTTGGGGGTAGTGACGAACAGGCATTCGCGCACCGAGTCCGTGACCTCGCGGAAACGCGTGTCGCTTTCCTGCAGCGCCCGCTCGAGCTGGCGCTTGGCGCTGGCGTCCTGCAGGCTGATCAGGCCGACCGGGCGGCGCGCGCCGGCCCAGCTGACCAGGCTGCGCTGCACCTGCAGCCAGCGCAGCCCGAAGGCGGTCTGCAGGCGCAGGTCTTCGCGCCCGGCCTGGCGTGCGCCCTCCAGCTGGCGCCAGCGGGCCGGCTGGCACAGCTCGGCCAGCGCCGGGTCCAGGTGCTGGCTGGCCGCATGGCCCAGTACCTGGGCGCGGCGCAGCACCAGCAGGCGCTCGGCCTCGCGGTTCAGATGCAGGATGCGCGCCACGCTGGTCTCGATCACCAGCACGCCTAGCGGCAGCTGATCCGCGATCGCCTGGATTTCGGGCGAGGCACGCAGCAGCGCCGGCGCGTGGCCGGCGGGCTCCTCGTCGGGGCTCCATTCGATGGGCTCGGGTCTTGTCATTGCGTGTTCTATGCCTGTCCCTGTAGGTGGACCGGCGGGGTCAGGTCATGCGGGTCCACACGACGTGATCGGCATGCGGCGGGCGAACTTGAGTGGTCCTTACAATGGCTCACATGAATCGTCCCAGCGAAGCCGCCTCCGACCGCCGCCCCAGCAGGGGCAGCCCGCGGCTGCTGGCGATGTGGCTGGCGGGCCTGCTGCTGCTGAGCCTGGGCATCTACCTGGGCCATGAAGAGAGCGGCTCGGGGCTGCTGGTGATCGGCCTGGTCTGCGGCGTGGCGCTGCTGCTGGGCGCGGTGGCTACCACCTGGCATGTGGCGGTGCGCCTGACCCGCGCGCGCCTCACCGAGGCCTTGCGCGAGGCGCGCCAGCATGCGCAGCTGCTGGCGCAGCTGCAGCCGCACTGGCAATGGCAGACCGATGCCGAGCACCATCTGGTGCGCTGGCAGGCGCCGCAGGTGGCGCCCAGTTCCAGCTGGGTGGGCATGGCCGCCACGCAGTCGCTGTGGGAGCGCTTTGCCCTGGTGGACAGCGGCCCCGGCGCCTCGCTGCAGGAACGCCTGGACCAGCACCTGCCCCTGCACGATGTGCTGGTGCAGGCCTGCGCCAGCGAGGCGGGCGGCACGCCGGCGCGCTGGCTGCTGCGCGCCCAGGTCTGCCTGGATGCCAGCGGCCGCTTTGCGGGTTATCTCGGCACCGCGGCGCCGCTATCCGACAAGCCCGGCGCCGAGCCCAGTGCCGCGCCCGCCGCCGCGCCGGTATCCGCACCGGCGGCCACCCAGCCCTGGCTGCAAGCCATGCCCGGGCCCGCCTGGCTGCTCAGCACGCCCACCGATGGCCATGGCCATGGCGTCAAGCTGCTCGATCTGAACGACGTGGCGGCGCAGCTGATGGCGCGGCCGGCCGCGCAGCTGCTGGGCCTGAACTGGGGTGCCTGCCAGGATGCGCTGCCGGCCGAGATCCGCGAGGCGCTGGCGCAGCCGGGCGCGCACAGCGGCGTGGCCTGCGGCCATTGGTGGCTGTGCACCAGCGCGCTGCGCCTGGACGGCACGGGCCCGGCGCAGCTGCTGAGCCTGTGGCCGCAGGGTGCGCCCGATTCGGTGCCGGCGGCGCTGGCGCTGGACGCGGCCGAGGTGGCGCGCGCCGACCAGGAATCCTTCAGCTACACGGTCTCGCACGATCTGCGCGCGCCGCTGCGCGTGGTGGAGGGCTTTGCGCGCATCCTGAAGGAGGACTATGGCCGCCTGCTGGACCGCATCGGCAACGACCATATCGACCGCGTGATGGGAGCGGCGACGCGCATGAACAGCATGATCGACGCGCTGCTCTCGCTCAGCCAGCTGTCCTCGCGGCCGCTGCAGCGCGAGGGCATCAACCTCAGCCAGATGGCCAACCTGGTGCTGGAGGAGTTGAAGCGCGCCAATCCCGAGCGCGCCATCGAGTGCTATGTGCAGCCCGGCATGCAGGTGCAGGGCGACCCGACGCTGCTGCGCATGGTGCTGGAGAACCTGCTGGGCAATGCCTGGAAGTACAGCGGCAAGCGCGAGCTGGCGCAGATCCGCTTCGAGACCCGGCTGGAGCAGGGCGAGCGCATCTTCATGGTGGCCGACAACGGCGCCGGCTTCGACATGCGCTTCGCCGACCGCCTCTTCGAGGTGTTCCAGCGTCTGCACAGCGCCAGCGATTTCCAGGGCACCGGCGTGGGCCTGGCCTCGGTGCGCCGCATCGTGCGCCGCCATGGTGGCGACATCTGGGCCGAGTCCGAGGTGGGCGGCGGCGCGCGCTTCTTCTTTACCCTGGCCTGATCAGCTGTGGCCCGGCAGGGCCAGCAATTCCACCGCTTCGATCAGCCGCAGCGCCTGCTCGGGCAAGGGGCGCGTTTCGTGCGCGGCCAGCTTTTGCAGCCGTGCCAGCGCCTCGTCGCGCGAGAGCGAATAGCGGTGCATCAGGATGCCCACCGCCACCGGCACCACCTGGGCCAGGATCTCGCCGCTACCACCGGCTCCCGCTCCATGGCGCTCGGCCGCGGCGCTGCGCTCGCCACGCTTGGCAAACGCGGCCTCCACGGCCGGCACGATCTGGTGGATGTCCAGCGGCTTGACCAGGTAGGCCACCGCGCCCAGCGCCTTCACCTTGGCGACGGTGTCCTCGTCGGCAAAGGCGGAGAGAAACATAAAGGGCAGCTGCAGGTACTCGCGCAGGTAGGCGGCCACGTCGAAGCCGCTCATGCCTTCCATGCGGATGTCCAGCAGGGCCAGGTCGGGGCGATGCTCGCGCGCCAGCAGGATGGCGTCGTCGCCGTTGTCGGCGTCGATCACCTCGTAGCCGGCCTGCGAGAGGCCATGCGTCAGCGTGGCCAACACCAGCCGGTCGTCATCGACCACGAGTATCTTGCCCTTCGTGCTCACAATCTCAGCCCCCTCGAATTGGCTTCATTGTCGCTGAATTAAAGAATTCGCTCAGAGCGGCGCCAGCAGGTTCACGCTGGGCGGGTAGAGCTCCACCGTGCAGACCACCTGATCGCCCTGGTTCTCCATGCTGAGAATGGCCGAGCGGCGCGGCAGCAGGGCGCGCACCAGGCCCAGGCCCGAGACCCCGCCCGGCACGTTGGCGAGCTTGAAGCCCTCGGGCAGCTGGCCGGGGTTGCTGATCTCCACCGCCACATGGCCCTGCTCGCAGAGCAGGCGGCAACTCACCTGGCCCTGCTCGCCGCTGTGCTTGATGGCGTTGGTGAGCAGCTCGTTGAGCGTCAGCGCGATCGGGATCGATTCGGCCTCGGGCAGGCCCCAGAGGTGGCTCTGCCCGGCCAGTTCGCCGCCGATCTCGGTGCGGATCTCGCGCCCGAACATGCGCTGCACCGAGCCGGTGATGGCCTCCACCACCTTGCGCACGCGCAGCGGCCCGGAGGCGCCGACCTGCAGGCCGTAGACCTGGGCGATCGCCTGCACCTGGCCGACCGCCTCGCTGATCACCGCCTTGACCTCGGGCCGGCGCGCCGCGATCTGCTGCAGCAGCCCGGCCACGCCCTGCAGATTGTTCTTGATGCGGTGGTGCACCTCGCGCACCAGCAGCTCGCGCTGCGAGATCGCCGCCTCCAGGCGCGCCTCTTCGGCGGCGCGGTGCTCGGTGACGTCGCTGGCCACCAGCAGCAATTGCTCGGGCTCGCTGCTGTCGCCCAGCTCGTTCATCTCGCTGAGGTGCAGCAGGCGCGCATCCCAGACGCTGGTCTGGCCCTCGCGCCCGAGCCGGTACTCGCGGTGCGTCACCGCGTCCACCAGCAGCGCGTCCTCCATGTCGCGGCGGATCTGCTCACCCTGCTCGACGCCGAACAGTTCCTCGGGGCTGGCGCCCAGCAGCTCGGCCTCGCTGCGGCCGGCCAGGCGCGCCGCCACCTGGTTGATCTTCTCGACCTTGAGGGTCTTGGCGTCGTGCAGGCTGATGGCCAGCGGCGCGGCCTCGATGATGCGGCGCAGCGAGGCCTGGGCGGCCAGGGTCTGGGCCTCGGCCTGGCGGCGCCGCTCGATGTCCAGCAGCGCGTAGGTGAGCTGACGGCCGGTCTCCTCCAGGCCGGTGACCACCGCATTGCCCACCACCCAGAACTCGCGCCCGTCGCGCGCCTTCAGCCGGCACTCGAAGGTCTCGGCCTGGCCCTCGGTGAGCTCGTCCAGGTAATGCGACTGGCGGAACGGATGGTCGGGGTCAGGTGTTGCCACGATGCTCATGGGCTGGCCCGCGAAGGCGCTCAGATCGCCGCCGAACATGCGGCGCGCCGAGCGGTTCATCCACTCGATGCCGCCGCGGCCCACCGTGACGATGCCCACCAGCACCGAATCCAGCACCGCGCGCTCGCGCTCGGTCTGCAGCATCAGCGACTGCTGGGCGCGCCAGCGGTCGTCCACATTCACATAGGTGGCGATCAGGCCGGCCTCGGGCTGGCCGCGGCGCATCGCGCGCTTGCTGACCTGCATCCACAGCGAGCTGCCGTCGCGCCGGCGCACGCGGCGCTCGCCGCGCCACAGGCCCGAGCGCGTCAGCGCGGCCTGCATGGCCGCCTGCTGGTGCTCGTACTCGGTGGCCGATTCGAACAGCTCCTGCAGCGGCAGGCCTGAGAGTTCGTGGATGCGATAGCCGGTGAGGCTGGCGAGCGCGTCGTTGGCGCGCTCGATCTTGCCCTGGCGCAGGATCGCGATGCCCACGTCGGAAAGGCTGAACATCAGCTCGCGGTCCTGCACCAGGCTTTCCAGCTGCGCCTGCTGGGCCTTCAGCCGGCTGATGTCGCTGATCACGGCGATGGTCTCGGTCTCCGCCTGTGGCACTGCGGCGAGCACGCGGCGCAGGCTCAGCGAGAGCCAGCGCGCCGTGCCGGGCGCCTCGGTGCCCACCTGCACGAACTCGGCCTCGAAATGCTGTTGCGGCTCCAGCCCCGGCAGCGCCAGCTGGATCTGCTGGCACAGGTCGGGCAGGGCGGCGAACAGCTGGGCGATGCTGGCGCCGGCATGCAGGGTCTGCTCGAAGCCCAGCATGCGGCCGAAGCCGGGGTTGCAGCGCACCAGATGCTCGCCGCGCAGATAGGCCAGGCCCAGGCTGGCGCCGTCCATGATGGTGGCCAGCTCGTGCAGCAGCTGCTCGCTGCGCGCCTGCGCCTGCTGCTGCGCCGTCATGTCCAGCGTCACCACCGAGGTGGTGCGCTGGCCGGAGGCGAGCTGGCCGGGCTCCACGCGCGTCAGCAGCCAGCGCCGCCCCAGCTCGGGATGGCGCACCGCGTAGCGCACCTCGACGCGCTCGCCGCGCTTGAGGGCGCGCTGCAGGCGCTCGAACTCGGCCATCGAATCGGGCTCGACGATGTCGCGCCCCACGCCCTGCAGGCCCTGCAGGGGATGGGCGGCGGCCGGCGCGCCGGGGGCCGCCGCAGCGGCGGGCTTGGGCGTACGCGGGCGCAGCCAGCCGGCGTCCTGGGCGAAGGTGGCCAGGCCGACGCCGGCGGTGTCCATCAGCGCATCGAGCTGCTGGTGCGCCAGGTCGCGCTCCTGTTCCAGGCTGCGGTCCTCCAGCACCGCCATATAGCGGCGCGCGCTTCCCGGCGCCTGCTGCATCGCGCGCAGCCGGCCCTGCAGCCAGCGCGTCTTGCCGGCCGGGTCCACCAGGGTGGCCTGGGTGAGATAGATCTGCGTGCTGTGCTTCAGCGCGTCGAGCAGGCTGCCCTCGCGCCAGGCCAGCAGCTGCTGCAGCGCGGGCGGGGCGTCGAACAGGCTGGTGGGCGCGTCGATGCTGAGGGCGGCAAAGGCGCTGTTGCACTTGAGCAGCAGGCCGCCCTCGTCGAACACCACCATGGGCAGCGGGTTGATGTCCAGCCACTGCTCCATCTCGCGCTGCGAGCGCTCGGCCTGCTCGCGCGCGGCCAGCTCGGCGGTGCAGTCCTGCAGCAGGCAGATGTAGAGCGGCGGCTGGCTCTCGTCACTGATGCGGTGCTGGCTGGCGCGCATCCAGCGCTCGCGGCCGCTGGCGTCGAGCAGGCGGAACTCCGCCGCTGCCTGCACGCGCCGGGTGAGCGAGCGCGCCAGCGCGCGCTGCGGCCGCTGCGGGCGGTTCATGCGCTGGGCCGCGCGGTCGGCGGGCGCCAGCCAGTCGACCAGATCGCGCCCCACCAGCTGCTCCAGCGGGCGGCCGAACAGCTCCAGAAAGGCATGGTTGGCCACCACCAGCTTGTACTGGGCATCCTGCACATAGGCCGGGAAGGGCGAGGACCAGAAGATCTTGATCAGCTCGCGTGCCCAGCCGGGCGAGGACAGCACCACCTGGTCCAGCAGATGGCCGGCGTTCGGCTCGGTGGCGGTGGTTGTGGTGGTTGTGGCGGGCGGCGCTTCGGCCAGCGCCTCCAGGCGCGCATGCAGAATCCAGCGCGCCGGGTCGGGCGTGTCGGCGTCCACCGACAGCAGCTGCAGCTGGGCGCGCGTGCCGTCGGCCAGCGCCAGGGTGGGGGCGGCGGGCACGCGCCGGCTCTCGCGCAGCGCATGCATGGCCAGGGTCAGCCAGTCCTGCAGCTTGGAACCCTTGCTGGAGCGCAGCACCGGCAGCTGAGCGCCGGGCTTGACGCCCAGCCGCTGCTGCGCCGCCGGGTTGGCCTCCAGCACCTCGAGGCGCTCGTCCATCAGCACCACGGCGTCGCCCAGCCCGCTCATCAGAGCGCGCAGGGCGGCGAGGTCTTGGGAGAGCAGCGAGAGCTGGGAGGGCATGGACCCGCAGTTTAGGGTCTGTTCACGCGCTCACTCGAGCTGCGCCGCCTTGCTCAGCGCGCGCAGCAGCGCATGGTTGATTTCCTCGGCGCCCAGCATCAGCTTCTCGGCCGCGCTGCGGTAGTCGAACACCGATTCGCTCTCGATCGCGTGGATCAGCTCCAGATAGGGCTGGTAGGGGCCAGTCTTGTCCACCAGGGCCTGGCGCACGCGCTCGGGCATGGGGATGGACTGCAGCAGCTTGTCGAAGGGCTGCTTGAGCATGTGGTCCAAGAGCGAGAACAGGCCGCAGATGAACATCTCGTCGCGCAGCTCGGCGTCGCTCATGCCCTTGGACAGGTCTTCCAGCAGCAGGCCACGGCGCAGCGCGGCGTGCATCACCGGGCGCATATTGTGGTCCTTGCTGGCGGTCGTCAGCAGCAGGGCCAGCCAGCGCTTCAGGCGCGGATAGCCCAAGAGCATGATGGCGTGGCGGAAGGAGGTGACCTCCACCGGCAGGCCGAAGGCGGCCGAGTTCAGGTAGCGCAGCAGCTTGAAGGCCAGGCTGGGGTCGCGCTTGAGCGTCTGCTCCAGGCGCACGATGTCCTCGCCCTGGTCGACGCGCGACATCAGCTCGACGATCACCTGCAGATCGGCCTGGACCTCGGTCTTGGCGGACGGCGTGGCCGGGGCCTCGAACTCGCCATGGATGGGCCAGCCCAGCACCGACTGGGCGCCGCGCCGGAAGCATTCGTCAAAGTCCGCGGCGCTGTGCACGCCGGTGAACAGCAGCCGCCCGCCGGCCGGCAGCTGGTGCGTGCCGGCGGCGTTGGCGCGCTCCTCGTCCAGGTCCAGCACCACCTGCTTGAAGCCGGGCGGCATGGCGCCATGCGGGCGCCCCTTGAGGATCAGCCCCAGGCCTTCGGCGGCGCGCGCCGCCAGGCTTTCGGCCAGGCTGGCATCGCCGGCCATGAAGCTCGGCAGCTCAAGGCTGATGTTCTTGGGCAGCGGGCTGGCCAGCAGGTCCTTCAGCAGGCCCTCGTTGAGGATGTTGAGCACCACCGGTGCGCCACCGGCGGGCCAGACATCCTGTACCGCCGCAAGCAGTTCGGCGGCATCCAGCTTGGCGTCGGGGCGCAGCGGGAAGACGGTCAGGCGGCTGGCTTCGATGAGGCGTTGCTTGTCGACCATGGGCGTGTAGCCCAGGGCCAGGGATCCCAGGATGCTGTGGTGATTGCTCATTAGTTATTGATGTATTGGAACAGGGACATGCGTTGCACCATGGCATAGGTCTTGAGCGCCGCGTCGTAGCCGGTCTGCTGGTTCTGGAAATCGGAGATGCCTTGCACCATGTCCAGATCCTCGGCAGCCGAGCGTTCCTGCTGACTGTACTGCTTCAGCGCGGCCATGCGATTTTCGGAGCCGTCCAGATTGTTCATGCGTTCGCCCACCTGACTGCGAACATTTTGTAAGTTGCTCATCGCCGCATCCAGATCGCGGATGGCGACCAGATTGGCCTGGGTGATCTCGGCACCGCCGCGGTTGGTGGTGCGCAGATCGGTGACGGCCTGGTCCAGCACGGCGAACAGCTTCAGGTCGCTGCTGGCCGGCTTGATCTGGAACAGATCGCCATCGGCCGGCGCGCCGCCGATCTGCACCGCCATGCCCTCGAAGCTGAGGGTCTGGCCGGGCGAGAAGGCGCCGCTCTGCACCGCGCCGGTGTCGGTGTTGGTGAAGGTATAGGTGGCCGCGGGGGCGACGCCGCTGATGGCGATGTCGTAGTTGTTGCTGGTGAGCTGCTTGGGGTCGAGCACGCGGCCCGAGTCGATCCAGCCCTTGGCCGGCGAGCCGGTGATGCTGTTGGCCGCCGCGCCGGTCACGAAGCTGCCATTGCCGCTGCGGCCCTGCTCCCAGGCCAGTCGGCCGTCCACGGTGAGGGCGAAGCTGTCCAGGTTGCCGGTTTCCACCGAGCCGGGCAGGCCGGCGAACACCACGCCGCCGGGCGTGTCCAGGAAGGGCGGGTTGCTGGAGCCCTGGCCGGAGAACAGGAAGCCGCCCACGCCGTCGGGGCGGTTGGCGATCGAGAGCAGCTGGGCGCGCAGGCCGGAGATCTTGTTGGCCAGGCCGGCGCGCTCGGGGTCGCTGTAGCTGGCATTGCCGGCCGCCACCAGGGTCTCGCGGATCTGCTGCAGGATCTCGCCGGCATCGCCCAGCGCCGATTCGCTCAGCGTCATCGAATTGCGGCTGGCATCCAGCGCGCGCTGATTCGCCTCCACCTGGCCGATCGCGGCGAGCGCACGTTCCGCGCGGGCGGCGCCCGTGGGGTCGTCGCTGGCGCGTTCGATGCGCTTGCCCGAGGTGAGGCGCTGCTGCGAGTCCTGCATATGCTGCTGGCGCTTTTGCAGGGTGGCGATGCTGGCATCGAAGATATTGGCGGTAGACAAACGCATGATTCAGCCCTCGGCGATGCTTTTCTTCATCAACGCTGTGACAGCGACAGCAGTTCCTGGAAGATGGTCTGGGCGGTCTGCAGCACCTTGGCTGCGGCCTGGTAGCCCTGCTGGTACTGCATCAGCCGGGCCGCCTCCTCGTCCAGATTGACGCCGGCAAAACCGGCGCGCGTGGCCTCGGCATCGGCCGCCACGCTGGCCGAGACGTCCGACAGATAGCTCGCGCCCTGCACGCGCGCACCGATCTCCGACATCGAGGCCGCATAGGCATCGGTGATGGTGGCGCCGGCCGAGAGGCTGCCGTCGGGCAGCACGCTCTGGCCGATATAGGCTTCCTTCTGCAGGGCCAGGAAGGCCTTGGCATTGCCATTGTTGTTGGCCGGGAACTTGGTCAGCGTGATGTCGATGGTGTCGCCAGGGAAGGCCACGCCATTGACGGTCTCGGGCACCTTGGGCACGCCGTTGATGTTGAGCTTGAAGCCCAGGTCCATCGGCGGCACCGCGTTCGGGTCCACACCGATGCTCTGGCCGGCATACCAGGTGCCGGTGTAGACCGTGCCATCGGCCAGGGTCAACTGGTAGTCCAGCCCCTTGGGATCGAGGGCGTTGGTGTTGGTGAAGCTCAGCGAGGCCGGCACCTTGTCCAGCGCGGGGTTGCTCAGGTCGTAGAGCCCGTGCACGTTCGGGTTCACCGCGAACAGCGAGTCCACCGTGGCGGTGCCGCGGTTGCTGACCTTGGCGTTGGCGCTCAGCGGCGAGGCCGCGGCGATGCCCGAGGTGGAGTCGAGCACGCGCTTCATGTCGATGGCGCTGCTGGCGACCGGCTCGAGCACGAAGCTGTCGGTGGAGATTGGCGGGCCGGCCGGGAAGGTGATGGTGAAGCCGTCCACCTGGTCGCCCGCCGAGACGCTGCGCGTCAGGCCGTCGGAGAGCCGCACCAGCTGGTACTTGCTCGGGTCGCTGGGGTCGGCCGTGAGCTTGTAGGAGCTGGCCTGCAACAGATTCGATTGCCCCGGCACCAGATCGAGCTTGACCGGCGTGGCATAGCTGCCATCGGGGTTCTTGGCATTGGTGGCGGCCGGCAGGGCACGCGGCTTGCCGATCGTGAAGATGGGCGCGCCGACGCCGGGCGGCTCGGACATGTTCCAGCCCAGCGCCTGCTGTTCGTTGACGCGCGTCGCCACTGCGGTGGCGAGCTGGCCGATCATGTTGCGCGCGTCCTGCAGGTCCTTGTTCTGGTAGTTCAGCAGCGCGGCGACCGAGCCGCCGGTGAGCACGCTCTCGTCCAGCGTGCGGGTGCGCTGACCCTCGGTGATGCTGACGGTGGCGCGGGTGTTGTCGTAGGGGTCGCGGCTGACCGAGAGCTGCAGCGCATCGGCGCCCAGCACCAGGCGCTGGCCGCCGCCGATGAAGACGCCCAGCGTGCCGTCGTCGGCCGGTAGGGTGGAGATCTGCATGTACTCGCTGAGCTGCGAGACCAGCTGGTCGCGCTGGTCGAGCAGGTCGTTGGGCGTGTGGCCGGTGCCGTTGGCGCGCGCGATCTGGTCGTTGGCGGTGGCGATCTGCTTGGCCAGCTGATTGACGATGGACACATTGGCCGACAGATCGCTCACCACGCCGGCCTGCAGATCGGTGAGCTGCTGGCCGGCACCGGCGAAGCGCGAGGCCAGCTCGCGTGCGCGGCCCAGCACCACCTGGCGTGCCGAGGGGTCGGCCGGGTGGCTGGCCACGTCCATGAGCGAATTCAGCAGCTGGTTGGCGGCAAAGCCCAGGCCCTGTTCGCCGGGCGGGAACAGCTTCTCGAGCTGCGCCAGCTGGTTATTGGCGGTGTTGTCCATGGCCGCGATGGACCTGGAGTTGAAGGCTTCCTTGGTGAGGAACTCGTTGTGGCTGCGCGTCACGGTCTGCACCACCACGCCCTTGCCGAAGAAGCCGGCGCCGGTGACCTGGCCGGCCGGCGTGGTCAGCACCACCTGCTGGCGCGAGTAGCCCGGCGTGTTGGCGTTGGCGATGTTCTGGCCGATGGTCTGCAAGGCCGCCTGGTTGGCGAACATTGCGCGCATGCCCAGCGAGAGCAGTGCTCCGGTGCCCATGATCTGTCCTTAGGCCAGGGCGCGCTGCACGCGCACCGTGGTGTTGATGACGCGCGCCAACTTGTCGGCGTACTCGGGGTCGGTGGCATAGCCGGCCTTCTGCAGGCCGCGCGCAAAGCCTTCGGCCGTGCCGGCCTTGGCCACCACGTCGCGGTAGCGCTCGTTGCTGCCGATCAGCCTGGCGTAGTCCTTGAAGGCCTCGTCGTAGCTGCCATAGGCGCGGAACTTGGCGGTGACCTTCTGGGCCTTGCCGTCGATGTATTCGGTGGTCTGCACCTCGGCCACCTTGCCGGTCCAGCCGGGCGTGGCCTTGATGCCGAAGACGTTGAAGGAGGGGCTGCCGTCCTTGTTGCTGATCTCGCGCTTGCCCCAGCCCGACTCATGCGCCGCCTGCGCCAGCATGAAGCTGGCGGGGATGCCGGTCTGCTCCTGGGCCGACTTGGCGGCCGCGTCATGCTTCTGGATGAAGCTCTGCACATGCGGGGCGATGCCCTTCTTGGCCAGCGCGGGCAGGGGCTGCAGGGTCTTGGTGGCGTCCTTGGCACCGCCGTCGGCGATGCCCATCTGGCGCTGCAGCTGGCGCTCGATGGCGGCGGAGAGGCCGCCCGGCAGGCCGGTCATCTTGCCGGCGAACTGCTGGTCCAGCATCTCGGTGCCCATCTGCGTGGCGGAGTTGTCGAGCAGGCCCGAGGACAGCGTGGAGGCGCGCATGCTCTTCATCACCTCCTGCATGAAGAGCGATTCGAACTGCTTGGCGGCCTCCTTGATGGAGGCCTTGGGGTCGCGCGCGGCCGAGGCCTTGAGGGCATCGATCGAGCGCGTGTCGGCGTTCAGCGCGTTGCCGCCGCTGTAGCTGCCGGTATTCAGGGGCAGGGGATTGAAGGCCATGTCAGATCACCTCAAGTTCCGCGGTGATGGCGCCGGCGCTCTTCATCGCTTGCAGGATGGCCAGCAGGTCCTGCGGGGTGGCGCCCAGCGCATTCAGCGCCTTCACCACATCGGCCAGCTTGGCGGTGGTGGGCAGCTGGATCAGCGAGCCGGGTTCCTGCTTGATCGAGATATCGGTCTTCTCGGTGACGGTGGTCTGGCCGCCCGAGAAGGGGCCGGGCTGGCTGACCTGGGGGGTGGAGCTGATCGTCACCGACAGATTGCCATGCGCGATCGCGCAGGCGCTCAGCGCCACCGCCTGGTTCATCACCACCGAGCCGGTACGCGCATTGATGACCACGCGGGCGGCCGGGCTGCTGAGGTCCAGCGGCAGGTCTTCCAGATCGGCCAGGAAGCTGACGCGCTGGTCCGGGTCGGCGGGCACGCGCACGCGCACGGTGCGGCCGTCCAGCGCCTGGGCCACGCCCTCGCCCTTGGCCTTGTTGATGGTCTTGGCGAGATTGCGGGCGGTGTTGAAATCGGCCGCGTTGAGGTCGAACTGGATGCTGTCGCCGCTTTGCAGCGCGGTGGGCACGGTGCGCTCCACCAGCGCGCCGGCGGGCACACGGCCGGCGCTCAGGTGGTTGATCTGCACCTTGGAGCCGCCCGCCGAGGCGCCTGCGCCGCCGACGATCAGATTGCCCTGGGCCATCGCGTAGATCTGGCCGTCGGTGCCGCGCAGCGGCGTGGCGATCAGGGTGCCGCCGCGCAGGCTCTTGGCATTGCCGATCGAGGACACCACCACATCGAGCTGCTGGCCGGTCTGGGCGAAGGGCGGCAGCGAGGTGGTCACCATCACCGCGGCGATATTGCGCGGCTGCATGGTCACGCCCTGGGGCAGGATGACGCCGAACTGCTGCAGCATCGCCGTCAGGCTCTGGCCGGTGAAGGGGGTCTGGGTGGTCTGGTCGCCGGTGCCGTCGAGGCCGACGACGAGGCCATAGCCCACCAGCGGGTTGCTGCGCACGCCCTGCACGCTGGCCACCTCCTTGATGCGGGCGGCCTGGGCCGTGGCGCTGACGAGGGCCATGCTCAGGAAAAACCACCCGAGAAGGCGCTGGAACTGCTGCGAGATTGGGGTGGTAGACATGGCGGCCGCACTTGAGACTAGTGCGACCGATTCTGGAGAAACTTAAACGGGCGAAAGGTTCAAAAAGAAGCGCGACAACCAGCCTATTCCATGGGCGTCGTTGACGACACCACGGCCGCGCTGCTCGATGCGCACATTTGCCACCGAAGCCGAGGGCACGGTATTGCCCTGCAGGATGCTGCGCGGGTCCACTTGGCCCGAGAAACGCAGCACGTCGACATTGTGGTTCACGCCGATCTGCTTCTCGGCGCTGATCATCAGGTGGCCGTTGGCCAGCACCGCGGTGACCACCGCGGTGATGGTGCCGCTGAACTCGTTGGTGTTCTGGTTGCTGCCCTTGCCGGTGGCCTTGTTGCTCGACGAGCCCGCCGCCGAGGCGCGCCCGAAGGAGTTGCTGGAGATGCCGGGCAGGGCGGTGACGCCGGCGCTCAGCGCACCGCTCTTGTCGATCTCGCTGGTGGAGCTCTGGCTGGCGCTGACCTTCTCGACGATCTGTATCGTCAGGGTGTCGCCCACCAGGCGCGCGCGATGGTCCTCGAACAGCGGCCGGTAGCTGGCCGCCTGGTAGATGGACCCGTTGGCGGCCACCACCGTGGGCGCGGCCGGCAGCTGCACCACCGGCGCGTTCTGCATCTCGATATGCGGTTCGCGGTACATGGTGCTGCAAGCGCTCAGGCTGGCCAGGGCCAGCATCACAAAAGGCATGGTCTGCTTCATGATGGCGCGCCTCAGAGTTGAGCGAGCTTTTGCAGCATCTGGTCGGACGTTTGTACGGCCTTAGAGTTGAGCTCGTAGGCGCGCTGGGTCTGGATCATCTGCACCAGCTCTTCCACCACATTGACGTTGGAGGTCTCGACGAAACCCTGCTGCAGCGCGCCCAGGCCGTTGGCATTCGGGGCGCCGGCATTGGGCGTGCCGGAGGAGGCCGTCTCGGCAAAGAGGTTCTGCCCGCGCGGCTCCAGGCCCGAGGGGTTGACGAAATTGGCCACCTGGATCTGGCCCAGGGTCTGCGCCGCGGTATTGCCGGGCACCACCACGCTGACGGTGCCGTCCTGGCCCACCGTGACGCTTTGTGCGTTCGCCGGGATGGTGATGCCGGGCAGCAGGGTGTAGCCGTTGTTGGTGACGATCTGGCCGGCCGAGTCGAGCTGGAAGGAACCGTCGCGCGTGTAGGCGGTGGTGCCGTCGGGCATCTGGATCTGGAAGAAACCGCTGCCCTTGATCGCCAGGTCCAGGTTGTTGGTGGTCTGCTGCAGATTGCCCTGGCTGAAATTGCGCGAGGTGGCGACGGTGCGCACGCCCAGGCCCAGTTGCAGGCCGGTGGGCAGCTGGGTCTGGTCGGTGGTGTTGGCGCCGCTCTGACGCAGGTTCTGGTAGATCAGGTCCTCGAACACCGCATGGCTGCGCTTGAAGCCGTTGGTGCCGACGTTGGCGAGGTTGTGCGAGATCGTGTCCAGCTGCGTCTGCTGGGCTTCCATGCCGGTCTTGGCGATGAAGAGGGAGCGAATCATGGTGAGCCTCTTTAGTTGCTGCCGAGCAGCTTGGCGGACGTCTGGCCCTGGGTCTGGGCGATTTGCAGCAGCTTCATCTGCTGCTCGAACTGGCGTGCCGCGGCGATCATGCCGACCATGGTCTCGACCGGGCTGACGTTGGAGCCCTCCAGCGCGCCGTCTTGCAGGCGCGCGGCCTGGTCGGCCGGCAGGTCGCCGTCGGCGGCGCGGAACAGGCCGTCGGGCCCGCGCGTCAGCGGCCCCTCGGGCGTCACCAGCTTGAGCCGGCCGATGGTGGTGGGCTTCTGATTATTGGCCTTGGCGCTGACGGTGCCATCGCTGCCGATCTGCACCTCGGTATCGGGCGGCACGTTGATGGGGCCGCCGTCGCCCAGCACCTGCAGGCCGTTGCGCAGCACCAGCAGGCCTTCGTTGTTGACGTCCAGCGAGCCGGCGCGCGTGTAGGCCTCGGTACCGTCCAGCCCCTGCACGGCCAGCCAGCTGTTGCCCTTCATGGCCACGTCGAGGTTGCGGCCGGTGGCCGCGATCACGCCGGGCTCGGCGTTGTAGCCGATGGTGGTCTCGAGCGCATAGGCGCGCGTGCTGGCGCCATCGCCGCGCACCGGCACGGCGCGGAAGGCGGCCATCTCGGCGCGGAAGCCATTGGTCGAGACATTGGCCAGGTTGTTGGCGAGCACATCCTGGCGCTGCATCGAGGCCTTGGCGCCCGCCATGGAGAGGTAAATCATGCGGTCCATGGCGGTACTCCTTGGCGCTCAGAAACGGCGATCAGCGCAGGTTCACCAGGGTCTGCAGCACCTGGTCCAGCGTCTTGATCGACTGTGCATTGGCCTGGTAGACGCGCTGCGCCGTCACCATGTTCACCAGCTCGGCGGTCATGTCGACGTTGGACTCTTCCAGCGCACCGGACTGCAGCACCCCCATATTGCCGTCACCCGGCGTGCCCACCACCGCCTCGCCCGAGGCGAAGGTGCGCGACCAGGCGTTGCCGCCCACCGGCTGCAGGCCCTGCGGGTTGCGGAAGGTGGCGAACTCGACCTGGCCGGCCGGCTTGGACTGGCCGTTCGAGTAACGCGCCATGATCACGCCGCTGTCGTCGATCTGGATGCCCGAGAGCTGGCCGGGCGCGTAGCCGTCCTGCTTGACGTCGGTGACGGCAAAGCTGGTGCCGCCCTCGGTTGCCTTGGTCATGTCCAGCTTGATGCCGCTGATCGGCAGAGTCAGGGTGCCGCGCGAATTGGCGGCCGCCGGGATGGCCATGTCCAGCGTGGTGGTGGGCGGCACCAGCTGGCCGATCTTGATCGGCGGGCTGACGCTGTTGTCCTCGTAGTTGGCGAACTTCAGCTGCGTGTAGGGCGCCGTGGGGTTGCCGTCGGCGTCCGCCGGCGTCGGATTGCCGGCCGAGTCGACCTCGACGGGCACGCCGTTGGCGGTGGCATAGACGTTCCAGGTCACGGTGGAGGTCGGGTCGGGCGGCGGGGGGCTCGGGTCCTGCTTCTGGAAGTAGAAGGTCAGGGCCACGTCCTGGCCCTTGGCGTCATAGACCGTCAACGAGGTGGCGTTGTTGTAGGTCTTGGCATCGTCCAGCTTCATGGTCTGCGGGCCGGCCGGATCGGGGGCGGTGGTCTTGGCGCGCGAGTCGAGGTTGAACTCCATATTGATCTTCTGCGTCACCGCGGGCGTGATGCCGGCGGTGGGCAGCTGCAGCGGCTGGGCCAGGCCGGGCTGGATCTGGCCCGTGCCATCGGCCGGGTAGCCCAGCAGTTTCAGGCCGGCGTTGTTGACCACAAAGCCCTGGCGGTCGATCTTGAACTGGCCATTGCGCGAGTACAGTGTGGGGTTGAGCCCGTCGCTGACCTGGAAGAAGCCGGCGCCGTTGATGGCCAGGTCCATCGGGTTTTCGGTGGTGGAGATGTTGCCCTGCGTGAACTGCTGCGAGACCGCGGCCAGCGAGGTGCCGATGCCGACCGGGCTCTGGCCCGCGCCATTCAGCGCACTGGCGTAGACGTCGGCGAACTCGGCGCGCGAAGACTTCGAGCCAAAGGTGTTGGCATTGGCGATGTTGTTGCCGATCACCTCGAGGTTCTTGCTCGCTGCGTTCAGTCCGGATAAGCCTTGTTGGAAGCCCATGATGTGTCGTCCTGTCTGGTCTGGTGTCAGTAAAGCGGGGTCAGTCGATCGTCTTCAGGCTGGTGTAATCCACCGGGCCCAGGTTCTGCAGCTGCAGCTGCAGCTTGCCGCTGTTGTTGTTGACCGCCACCACGCGGTCCGAGGCATAGGTGGTGCTGGAGAGCGCCGCGCTGCCGCTGCTGGCGCTGATGCGGAAGGAGAGCCTGCCGCTGGTGTCGAGCTGCTTGGGGTCCCAGCTGAAGCCGTGCAGGCCGCTGGTCTGGGCGCCCAGTTCCACCGTGTCCACCACCGCGCCGGAGGCATTCAGCACCTCCAGCTTGACGCGGTCGGCGGGGCTGGCGATCTCGAAGCTGCCCTCGCCCTTGCCGGTCTCTGCATTCATGGCGATGCGGTTGCCTGCCACCGAGACATCGCGGCCCACCAGGCCCGCGCCCTGCAGCACCTGCATCTGGCTGAACTGGCTGCCCAGGCTGCTGGACATGGCCTGCAGATTGCTGTTGAGGGTGCTGATGCCGCTGACGGTCTGGATCTGCGCCATCTGCGTCGTCACCTGGCCGTTGTCCATCGGATTCATCGGATCCTGGTTCTTCATTTGCGCCACCAGCAGCTTGAGAAAGCGGTCCTGCGTGTCGGCCGCGGTCTGCGCCGCATCCTTGGTGGCACCGGTCTTGGTGGTGGTGGTCGTGCCACTCGTGGTCGTGGGGGTGACAGTGCTGACAGCCATGGCGAGCTCCGGGCGGCGGGTCAGGATTGACCCATTTGCAAGGTCTTGAGCAACAGGCTCTTGGCTGTCGTCATGACCTCGATGTTGTTCTGGTAGGAGCGCGAGGCCGAGATCATGTTGACCATTTCCTCCACGCTGTTGACATTGCTGTAGGTCACATAGCCCTCGGCGTCGGCCTTGGGATGCTTGGGGTCGTGCACGCGGCGGCCGGGGGTCTGGTCCTCGGAGATCTCGCTCACGCGCACGCCGGCATTGCCCTGGTCCTGGCCAGCGCCCATCAGCTGGGTCTGGAATACCACCTGGCGCGCCTTGTAGGCCTGGCCGTCGGGGCCGGCCACGGTGTCGGCGTTGGCCAGGTTGCTGGCCACCACATTGAGGCGCTGGCTCTGCGCGCTGACGGCGCTGCCGGCGACATGGAAGATCTGGAACATCGACATGGCGTGACTCCTTATGCGGCCTTATGCAGCCTTAAGCGGCATTCGGCGACTTCATCGCGTCCAGCGTGGTGCGCACGCTGCTGTTGATGAAGCGCAGCGTGGCCTCGTACTTGACCGCGTTGTCGGCGAAGTTGGCGCGTTCGCGATCCATGTCCACCGTGTTGCTGTCCAGATTGGTCTGCGCCGCCAGGGCGTGCAGCTTCTGGCTGTCGCTGCGAGCGCCGGCGGCCGGGCTGATGTGGCCGGCCTGGGTGACCTGCATGGCGCCGGCGGTGGCGATCTGGCCGGTGGCTTCCTTGAGCGCGCGGGCAAAGTCGATGTCGCGGGCCTGGTAGCCCGGGGTGTCGGCATTGGCGATATTGCTGGCCAACAGACGCTGACGCTCAGAGCGCAAGGTCAGGGCCTCGGTCTGGAAGTTCAGCGCGTCAGTGAGTCGGTTGATCATGTGCTTCCCCTTGGAATCTGCGCGGCCCTCATGCAAGACGCATGGGGGCCATGGGGCAGGTGAAGCGATTGTGGACAGCAGCTCGGAAAACATGAGCGGGAATAGCAAGGACTTCAGGCCGCATTTCGACGCTCAAAGCGGCCGCGCCTGGGCCTACAGTCCGCCCATGCTTCAAATCGCCCTCAATCCCGCTGCCGCCCAGCACCTGCGCCTCGCCGGCGCGGGTCTGGCCCTGGCCCTGGGTGCGACGGCGCAGGTGTCGGCGAACGTGGCCGTGCCGCCGGCGGGGCCCCTGGATCCGGCTCTGATTGCCCATGTACAGCAGCTGGCCCAGACCGCCGCCCGGGCCGCTGCGCCCGAGCGGGCGCGCGTGGAGGTCGAGGTGGGGCAGCTGGATGCACGCCTGCGGCTGGCACCCTGCGCCCAGGTGGAACCCTATTTGCCGGCCGGCCAGAAGATCTGGGGCCGCAGCCGCATCGGCCTGCGCTGCGTGGATGGCCGGGCGCGCTGGAATGTGACCCTGCCGGTGCAGGTGCAGGTGCATGCCCGCGCCCTGGTGGCCGCCACCCCCCTGGCTGCGGGGACGGTACTGGCTCAAGAGCATCTGCGCGAGGCCGAAATAGACATAGCGGCAGTTGCCGGGACGGTCACCACCGACCCGGGCCTCTTGTTGGGCCGCCCGCTGAGCCGACCCGTGTCGGCCGGTGAGGCGCTTGGCACGGGGGCGATCAAGCTGCGGCAGTGGTTTGCAGCCGGTGATACGGTGCGGGTCTGGGCGCAAGCGCCCGGTTTCGCGGTGGCCAGCGAGGGTCAGGCGCTCAGCGTCGGACTCGACGGCCAGACCGTGCGGGTGCGTTTTGAGAATGGCCGGACCGTCACGGGTCGGGCCGTCGGTGATCGACGCGTGGAGGTGCTGCTATGAGCACGCCCTTGATCGTGGGTCCGGCCTGCGGGTCGGAGCCTGGCTATTTTTTTTGCGCCGCGGGGCTAAAGTTCGCGGCTGGATGGTCGATACACCGAAAAACCTGGACAGGTTGGGGGCTAGCCCCTTCCTTTGGAGAACACCATGAAGATCGGTAACAGCCCTGAGATGCACGCACCGGCTCAGGTCGGCACAGAGCGCAGCGGCGCGGCCGACGCGGGGCGCGCCCAAGGCCATGCGGCCGGCGGCGCGAAGAAGGCGGGTGGCGCCGAGGCCAGCGCGCATGTCGCGCTGTCCAGCAATGCCAGCAGCCTGATTTCCGGCGTTTCGGACGAAGGCAGCTTCGACGCGGCCAAGGTGCAGCGTATTTCGCAGGCCATCGCCGAGGGCAAGTTCAGCGTCAATGCCGAGGCGATTGCCGACAAGCTGATCGCGAATGCCCAGGAAATGGTCAGCCGAATGTCGCCGCACTGAGGCCTTCGGCTCCCGCAGGGGAGCCGGCTTGAGTTCTTTGTGAGCCCTTGTTGAACGCCAACCCGGCGGGTCCGACCATGCACGCCTTGCCATCTTCAGAAACCAACGAATCGCTCTCCCAGGAGCTCGAATTGCCCCTGGTCGAGGTTGAAAGCTGCCTGAATCTGCTGGGCGAGGCGCTGCTGCGCCGCGACACCCAGGCGATCGAGTTGCACGCCGCCAGCCTGCATGTGGCGCTGGCCAGGGCGATCGAGCGCTTCTCGGCCGCGGCGCGTGCCGGCAATGTGCCGGCCGGCCTGCGCAACCGCCTGGTGCTGGCCGGTGGCCGTGTGGCCGCGCAGCGCGAGTCGCTGGCGCGCGCCACCGCGGCACTGGACCGCGCCATCGACGTGCTGATGCCGGCCGAAGCGACCGGCGTCTATTCCGCCTCCGGCAAGGCCGAGCGCAAATCCCTGGGTGGCTCGATCCAGGCCTAAGCCAGCAGGCCCACTGCCCCGAAAGGCCACGCTATTGCGTGGCTTTTTTGCGTACGCAGTCCAGATAGGCGTGGCCATCCGGCGGCAGGCCACTGCGTTGCGAGGCCCACACCATCTCGCCCAGGCAGTCCATCGCCACGTGATGGGCCTCGTGCAGGGAATTGCGCCGGGCCGCCAGCAGCTCCACCGCCTGGCGGATGCCATGCGGCTGGTCGATCGACTGCTGCTCGGTGATGGTGAGGTGCATGGACAGATGCAGGAAGGGGTTGGTACGCCCCTCCTCGACGCTGTAGACGGCGGCCAGCGCCGCTTCCTCGTCCGCCAGTTCGGCGTGGTACTCCGGGTGCTGATCGATCCAGTCGGCGGCGATCGCCTCCATCGGTGAGAGCGGCTGGCGGTCGCGCAGCTTGCGGTAGGTGGCGCAGAAGAAGCGCCGCACCTCGAGTTGGGAAGGAGCGTACATGGGGCGATTGTCTCAAACGCCCTGGTCGTGCTCGGCGGCGGGCGGCCCCCAGGCCTGGGGCGGATGCCGGGCGGCGGCGGCGCGCTCCTGCGCCAGCATCTCCTCGAGTTGCTGGCGGCCCTGCTTGGCCATCGCCACCAGCGTGGCTTCATCCTTGTGGTGCGGCGCCATCAGCGCGAGTTGCTCGAGGTTGTGACGGCGGAAGCGCCAGGCCAGCTTGCGCGCCGCATGCGGCTGCAGGCCCAGCAGCTCCAGCACGCTGCGCGCGCTCATCAGCGCGGCATCAAAGGTTTCGCGCTCGATCAGGGTGACGCCCAGATCGCGCAGCTTGTAGTAATGCCGCACATTGCGCGCCCGCGCCACCACCTGCAGCTGCGGGAAATGGGTGCGCGCCAGCTCGGCGATCGCCAGGCTTTGCGCCACGTCGTCGACCGCCAGCACCAGCACGCGGGCGCTGGCGGCACCGGCGGTGCGCAGCAGATCCAGGCGCGAGGCATCGCCGTAGAAGACGCGCCAGCCGAACTTGCGCAGCCCCTCCACGGCCTCGGCATCATGCTCCAGCACGGTGGCGGTGTAACCGTTGGCATAAAGCATGCGGCCGACGATCTGGCCGTAGCGGCCGAAGCCGGCAATGATGATGGGCGCCTGCTGCTGTTCCTTGAGCGTTTCCAGCGGCGGCCGGCCCTTGGCGGCTAGGCGCGGCAGCAGCCAGCGGTCCGAGATCAGCAGCAGCGCGGGCGTGCAGGCCAGCGAGAGCGCCACCGCGGCCACCAGGGCCGAGCCCTGGCTGGCGCTGAGCAGGCCGGACTGCTGGCCCAGCTGGAACACCACGAAGCCGAATTCGCCGCCCTGGGCCAGCAGGATCACGAACACCGGCCGCTCCACCATGGGCAGGCGCATCAGCCTGGCCATGGCGCTCAGCAGCAGGCCCTTGCCGAGCAGCAGGGCGGCCAGCAGGCCGGCCACCAGGGCGGGCTGCTCGCGCAGCACGCGCAGGTCCAGCCCCATGCCCACGGCGATGAAGAACAGGCCCAGCAGAAGGCCCTTGAAGGGCTCGATATCGGTTTCCAGCTCGCGCCGGTACTCGCTCTCGGCCAGCAGCACGCCGGCCAGAAACGCGCCCAGCGCCATCGACAGGCCGACCGCCTGCATCAGGGCCGCGGTGGCCAGCACCAGCAGCAGAGCGGCGGCGGTGAAGATCTCGGGCGTGTCGCTGGCGGCGATCCAGCGCAGCAGCGGGCGCAGGAGCAGGCGGCCGCCCAGCACGATGGTGAGCACCGCGCCGAGGGCCTTCAGCGCATGCCAGCCGCCCGCACTTTCGGCGGGGCCGGCCAGCGCCAGGATGGGCACCAGGGCCAGCACGGGGATGGCGGCAATGTCCTGCAACAGCGCCACGCTGAGCACGCTCTGGCCGGCGCTGGTCTGGCCCAGATTGCGCTCGGCCAGCACCGCCAGCGCGACCGCGGTGGACGACATCGCCAGCCCCAGGCTGGCCGCCAGCGCCGGCCGCCAGGGCAGGCCGAAGAACAGCGCCAGGCCCAGCAGCACGGCGGTGCAGCCCAGCAGCTGCAGCGAACCCCAGCCGAAGATCGGGTGCCGCATGGCCCAGAGCCGGCGTGGCTCCAGCTCCAACCCGACCAGGAACATCATCAGCACCACGCCGAACTCGGCCACCTCCAGGATGGTGGCGGGCGCGCTCACCAGGCCCAGGGCGCCGGGGCCGATCAGCACCCCCGCCGCCAGATAGCCAAGAATGGAACCCAGCCTCAGCCAGCGCGCCAAGGGCACCGCCAGCACCGCGGCGGCCATGAACACCAGCGGGGTGTGCAACCAGTTGCCATGCTCCATCAAAACGTCTCCTGGGCGTCGGGGGCGGGGCGCTCGTCGCCCGGGACGCGGTCGGCGGGCGCCACCGGGCCCCCGGGGGCCTGGCCACACCAGTTCGGGTAGTTGAGCAATTGCTGGACGAAGCCGCTGGCATGCTGCTGCAGCTCGGCCTCGCTGGCGCGGTGCGCGCCGTGCAAGAACAGCGGCGGCAAGAAGCGCAGGCCGCACAGCCGCGCGGTCTGCGTGTAGGGCAGCAGGAAGGCCTCGATTGGATGGCGGTTGTAGCCGTCTTCGCGATAGGCGCTGGCGGCGCCGCCGGTGGAGCTGACCAGCCACAGGTCCTTGCCGCACAAGGCATCGCCGCCCGGCCCATAGGCCCAGCCGAAGCTGAACACCTCGTCCACCCAGAGCTTCAGCAGCGCCGGCATGCCGTACCAGTGCAGCGGGTGCAGCCACACCAGCAGGTCGGCCTCGCGCAGGGCCTGCTGTTCGGCGGCTACGTCGATCACATAGTCGGGATAGAGCGCATAGAGGTCGCGGCAGGCGATCTGCGTCGGCCCGGGCGGCAGCGCCGCGAGCTGCGCCAGCATCCGGCGGGTGACGCGCGAATGCGCCAGGTCCGGATGGGCGCAGAGGATCAGGATGCGGTTCATCGCCGCAGTATCGCTAACATGCTGCAGCACAGCGACAAGGAGCGAGCATGCCGGTGATCCTCGTGGCCAACCCCAAGGGTGGCGTAGGCAAAAGCACCCTGGCCAGCAATATCGCCGGCTACTACGCCCGTCAGGGGCATGCGGTGATGCTGGGGGATGTGGATGTGCAGCAGTCGGCGCGCCGCTGGCTGGGCCTGCGGCCACCGCAGCTGCCCGCGATCGCCAGCTGGGAGCTCGATGCCAAGAACATCGCCAGGCCGCCCAAGGGCGTCAGCCATGTGGTGCTGGACAGCCCGGCCGGCCTGCACGGCAAGAAGCTTGAAAACCTGCTGCGCCTGGCCGACAAGCTGCTGGTCCCGCTGCAACCCAGCCTGTTTGACATCCAGGCGACATACGACTTCATCCAAAGCCTGCAAGATGCGGGTTCAGCCCTGCCTCCTCATCAGCGGAAGCCGGCGCTGGCCTTGGTGGGCATGCGTGCCAAGGACGGCACGCTCTCGGTCCAGCAGTTGCAGGAGTTTCTGCAGGGGCTGCCGGTGCCCGTGCTGGGCCTGTTGCGCGATACCCAGAACTATGTGCAATTGGCGGCCCGGGGCCTGACGCTCTGGGATGTCGCGAGCAGCCGGGTGGAACGCGATCTGGCGCAGTGGCAGCCGCTCACGAAATGGTTGGATGCCTGATGCGTGTGTTCGAGAGTTTTGCCGAGTTGCAGCCCTTGGTCGGCCAGGAACTGGCGACGAGCGACTGGATCCTGATCGACCAGGCGCGCGTCCAGCGCTTTGCCGACGCCACCGACGATCAGCAATGGATCCATACCGACCCGCCGCGCGCCGCCGCCGGGCCGTTCGGTACGCCCATCGCCCATGGCTTTCTGACCCTGAGCCTGCTGCCGATCTTCTTCGAGACCGGTTTCCGCATCGCACAGACCCGCATGGGCCTGAACTACGGGCTCAACAAGGTGCGCTTTCCGGCGCCGGTGCCGGTGGGCAGCCGGCTGCGCGGCCGCTTCAAGCTGCTCGCCTTCGAGGCACTGGAAGCCGGCGTGCAACTCACCGTGGAGGTGACGGTGGAGCGCGAGGGTCAGGCCAAGCCGGTCTGCGTGGCCGAATCGCTGACGCGCCAGTACGCCTAGCAATACGCCTGGCGAACAAGCATTCCAGCCTGTCCACCCAATAGGGGTGTGCCCAAAGCGCATGCGCCCGCCTATCATTCGGGCCCAAATGCAAAGCACATCGCCAGTAGAGGAGGGCCGCCCATGAGAGTGCTGCTCATCGATGACCACCCGCTGATCCTGTCGGCCCTGCAGACCGTGATCGAGGGCCTGGGCGATGCTGTCGAGGTAGTGGGGGCCGACAGTGCCGCGGCGGCACGCCAGACCCTGCAGTCGCGCCAGGACTTCGACCTGGTGCTGCTGGACCTGCATCTGGGCGATGCCAGCGGCTTCGACGTGCTGGACGAATTCCGCGCCGCCTACCCGGCCCTGCCGGTGGTGGTGATCTCGGCCTCCGACCGCGCCAGCGATGTGATCCGTGCCATCGACCAGGGCGCGATGGGTTTCATCCCCAAGCGCACCAGCACCGAGATGCTGGCCCAGGCGCTCAAGCTGGTGATGTCGGGCGGCATCTATGTGCCGCCCATGAGCCTGGGCAACGAGGGGTCGCGCAATCTGGTGCCCGAGGATGCGCCCAACAAGCTGCGCCAGATCCAGGAACTGGCCAGCGCGGCGAGCTTCCAGGGCAGTACCGGCCTGGAGGGCCTGTCGCTGACGCCCCGTCAGACCGATGTGCTTGCCCTGCTGCTGCAGGGCAAGCCCAACAAGATCATTGCGCGCGAGCTGGGCGTGTCGGTCGAGACCATCAAGGACCATGTGGCCGCGGTGCTCAAGGCCCTGGGCGTGAGCTCACGCACCCAGGCCGTGCTGGCGGTGAGTCAGATGGTGCAGCGCCAGCCCGACAGCCAGTTCACGACCTTCCGGCACGCCGCGGTCTAGTTGATTTCCGTGGGCGAATAGGCCAGGCGCACATAGATGGGCGCAAAGGCCTCGGCCTGGGTGATCTCCAGCAGGCGTTCGCGCGCCAGCTCCAGCATCGCGATGAAGGTCACCACCAGCACCTGCTGGCCGCGGCTGACATCGAACAATTCCTCGAACTCGACGAAGCGCCGCCCCTGCAGGCGGCGCAGCACGATGCTCATGTGCTCGCGCACCGAGAGCTGCTCGCGGCTGATCTTGTGGTGCTGGACCAGCTTGGCGCGCTTGATCAGCTCGGCCCAGGCGGCACGCAGGTCGTCGGCCGCCACATCCGGAAAGCGCGGCGTGAGCGACTGCTCGACGAACACCTGGGCGCGCAGGAAGTCGCGCCCCAGCACCGGCACCTGGTCGAGCTTGGCGGCGGCGAGCTTGATGCGCTCGTACTCCAGCAGGCGCCGCACCAGCTCGGCGCGCGGGTCCTCGGGCTCGGCGCCGTCGTCGCTCTTCTTGGGTGGCAGCAGCATGCGAGATTTGATCTCGATCAGCATGGCCGCCATCAAGAGGTATTCGCTCGCCAGCTCCAGGTTGTGCTTGCGGATCTGGTCCACATAGCTGAGGTACTGGCGCGTCACATCCGCCAGCGGGATGTCGAGGATGTTGAAGTTCTGGCGCCTGATCAGGTAGAGCAGCAGGTCCAGCGGGCCCTCGAAGGCCTCCAGAAAGACCTCCAGCGCATCCGGCGGGATGTAGAGGTCCTGCGGCATGGCGAACAGCGGCTCGCCGTACAGGCGCGCCACGGCCACGCCGTCAATCGTCTCCACCAGCACCGGCTCGGTCACGGCATCGGCCAGCGCCGGCAGTTCGGCCAATTCCGTCAACGGCGGCGACGGCGGCGTGCCGGCGACAGGATCGCTCAAGACCTGACCCCGCTGCGTCAGTGCTCTTTGGTCTGGTAGACGTAGGGCTGCTGCGCCACGCGCGCGGTGCGGAAATCGGCCTGGGCCTGACGGTCCACCTGCTTGTCCCACAGCAGGGCGCGGCCATCGCGCTGCTCCTGCTCGAGGCTGGGCTTCTTGGCCCGCAACTCGTCGATGAAGTTGGTCACATCGGACTTGTAGGGCTTCCAGAAGAACGGCATATCGGCTTGCTCGCGGTTGTCTATGGGTTGAATTTTACGGGTCGGCCCGGGCGCTCAGCGCACCCGCATGCCGGGCTGGGCGCCCGGGAAGGGCTCCAGCACGAAGATGCCGGGATGCGCCTTCTCGTCGGCGTGGCTGGCGGCCAGCACCATGCCCTCGCTGATGCCGAACTTCATCTTGCGCGGCGCCAGATTGGCCACCATCACGGTGAGCTTGCCTTCCAGCTGCTCGGGCTGGTAGGCGCTCTTGATGCCGCTGAACACATTGCGGGTGCGACCTTCGCCGACGTCGAGCGTGAGGCGCAGCAGCTTGTCGGAGCCTTCCACATGCTCGGCCTTGAGGATCTTGGCGATGCGCAGATCCACTTTGCCGAAATCATCGATCTTGATCTCGGGGGCCAGGTCTTCACCGCCGGGCACCACCTTGGGCGCGGGCGGGGCTTCGAACAGGGCCTCGACCATCTTCAGGTCGACGCGCTGCATCAGGTGCTCGTAGTTGCCGATCTGATGCGCGCCGAGCGCGCGCGCGGCATCGGCGAACTGCATGGGCTCGACGCGCAGGAAGGCCTCGACCTTGGCCACGAGCGCCGGCAGCACCGGCTTGAGGTAGATGCTGAGCAGGCGGAAGGCCTCGATGCAGACGCTGCAGACATCGTGCAGCACCGCGTCCTTGCCTTCCAGCTTGGCCAGTTCCCAGGGCTTGTTCTGGTCCACGTACTCGTTCACGCGGTCGGCCAGCAGCATGATCTCGCGCAGCGCCTTGCCGAATTCGCGCTCCTCGTAGAGCTCGGCAATCGCGCCAGCCTGGGCGCGCAGGCCGTCCAGCAGGGCACGCCCCTCCACGCCCAGATCGCCGGAGAGATGGCCACCGAAGCGCTTGCTCAGGAAGCCCGCGGCGCGCGAGGCGATGTTGATGTACTTGCCGACCAGGTCGCTGTTGACGCGCGCGACGAAGTCCTCGGGGTTGAAGTCGATGTCCTCGACCTTGGAGTTGAGCTTGGCGGCCAGGTAGTAACGCAGCCACTCGGCGTTCAGGCCCAGCTTCAGGTATTTGAGCGGGTCCAGGCCGGTGCCGCGGCTCTTGCTCATCTTCTCGCCGTTGTTGACGGTCAGGAAGCCATGCACATAGACATGGTTGGGCGTCTTGCGGCCGCTGAAGTGCAGCATGGCCGGCCAGAACAGGGTGTGGAAATAGGTGATGTCCTTGCCGATGAAGTGCACCTGCTCCACGCTTGGGTCGGCCATATAGGCGTCGAAGTCCTGGCCCAGCTTGCCCAGGTAGTTCTTCAGCGAGGCCAGGTAGCCGATCGGCGCGTCCAGCCACACATAGAAGTACTTGCCGGGTGCGTCCGGAATCTCGATGCCGAAATAGGGTGCGTCGCGGCTGATGTCCCAGTCGCCCAGGCCGCCCTTGCCCTCGTCATCCTTGGTGAACCATTCCTTGATCTTGTTGAGCACCTCGGTCTGCAGGCGCCCGGGGGTCTGGGTCCACTGTTCGAGAAAGCTCACGCAGCGGGGGTCGCTGAGCTTGAAGAAATAGTGCTCGGAGCTCTTCATCACCGGCGTCGCGCCGGTCAGTACCGAGAAGGGGTTCTTCAGCTCGGTAGGGGTGTAGACGGCACCGCAGACCTCGCAGGAGTCGCCGTACTGGTCCTTGGCGCCGCACTTGGGGCATTCGCCCTTGATGAAGCGATCGGGCAGGAACATCGCCTTCTCGGGGTCGAAGAACTGCTCGATGGTCTTCACCTCGATCAGCTCGTTGCGACGCAGGGCCAGATAGACCTCCCTGGACAGCTCGTGGTTCTCGGCGCCGTCGGTCGAGTGCCAGTTGTCGAAGCTGATGTGGAAGCCGTCCAGATAGGTCTTGCGGCCTGCGGCGATGTCGGCCACGAACTGCTGCGGCGTTTTGCCGGCCTTCTCGGCCGCAATCATGATGGGCGCGCCATGCGCATCGTCGGCGCAGACAAAGTGCACCTGCTGGCCCTGCATGCGCTGATAGCGCACCCAGATGTCAGCCTGCGTGTACTCCATGATGTGGCCAATATGAAAATTGGCGTTGGCATAGGGCAGGGCAGTGGTGACGAAGAGCTTGCGGGTCATGACTTTGCGGATGGAGCGAAGCATGGCAGAACACCATGCGGAGGCGGGATTTTAGTCGCACGCGGTCGGCCGCGCGGCTGCCCTGCGTGCGGGTGCCGGTCCTCAGCCCTCGCTGGGGTTGGCGGGGGC
>NZ_JBYTBE010000031.1:0-61922 GCF_058788955.1 Roseateles sp. FW301-B2 | reverse complement strand
GCTGGTAAGGGAAGGCCCCCGCCACCGCCGGTGGCGCCGGCCTTCCCTTACCAGCTGATCGGGCGGCTGGAGGAAGCGGGCGTGAGCCAGGTGTTCCTGGCCGGCCCGGCGCGCAGCCTGAACGTCCGTGCGGGCGAGGTGATCGACGGCCAATGGCGCGTCGAACGCATCGCCCCCACCGGCCTCCAACTCCTCTGGTTGCCCGCCAAGCTGCCAGTCAACGTCGCATTCCGACCCGCACCATGAAGCAGCGCATGCATCGCACCCTTGCCCAAGTCTCGTTGACGCTGATGTTCGCGCTGGCGGGCTGCGGCCACCCGGCGCTGCGCCAGGCCGACGAGCTGGCGCGCAGCAACCAGCTGCCGCAGGCCAACGCGGTGCTGCAGCAGGCATTGCGCGAGGCGCCCCAGGACCATCAGCTGCGCGCGGCGCAGCTGCGCGTGGGCGATCAGCTCAAGGCGCGCCTGCTGATGCAGATCGAGGGTGCGCGCCTGGCCTCGCGCTGGGAGGAGGCGCGCGAGGCCCTGCAGCGCCTGCGCGAGCTCGACCCCAAGCATGCGCGGCTGGAGTGGTACGAGACCGAGATCGGGCGCGGCGCGCGCCAGGACGCGGCCCTGCAGCAGGGCCGTGCGGCGCTGCGCGAGGGCCAGCTGGAGCGCGCCGAAAGCGTTGCGCGCGGCATCTTGGCCGAGTCGCCCCAGCATCCGGGCGCACGCCTGCTGCTGAGCCAGACCGCCCAGGCCCGGCCGCTGGAGTACGCCAGCGGCGAGCTGGGCCCGGCCTTCCAGAAGCCGGTGACGCTGGAGTTCCGCGAGGCGCCGCTGCGCCAGGTGTTCGAGGCGCTGGCGCGCAGCAGCAATATCAACTTTGTGTTCGACAAGGATGTGCGCTCGGACGCCAAGGTGACGATCTTCCTGCGCAACGTCAGCCTGGACGAGGCCATGCGCGTGATCCTCTCCACCCAGCAGCTGGACCGCAAGCTGCTCAACGAGAGCTCGGTGATGATCTTCCCGGCCACCCAGGGCAAGCAGCGCGAGCACCAGGAGCTGATCACCCGCACCCTCTACCTCACCAATGCCGATGTGAAGCAGGTGCAGGCGATGGTGCGCGCGATTGCCAAGGTGCGCGACATCCATATCGACGAGCGCCTCAACCTGATGGTGGTGCGCGACACCCCCGAGGTGCTGCGCCTGGTGGAGCGCCTGATCGCCTCGGTGGACCTGCCCGAGCCCGAGGTGATGCTGGAGGTGGAGGTGATGGAGCTGGCCACCGACCGCGTCGACCAGCTGGGGCTGCAATGGCCGGAGACCGTCTCCTACGGTCTGCTGGGCGTGAACGGCCAGGTGCCGCTGAGCCAGCGCGGCGACTTCCGCGCCAGCATCGCCAACCCGGCCGTGGTGGCCACCATCAAGGGCACCTCGGGCAATACCAATCTGCTCGCCAATCCCAAGATCCGCGTGCGCAACCGCGACAAGGCCAAGGTGCTGATCGGCCAGAAGGTGCCGGTCTTCACCACCACCACCAACTTCAGCGTCAATTCCTCGGTGGCCGCCTCGGTGTCCTATCTGGACGTGGGGCTGAAGCTCGAGGTGGAGCCCACCATCCAGCTCGACAACGATGTGGCCATCAAGGTCAACCTCGAGGTCAGCAACCTGATCCGTCAGGTCACCGGCCCGGGCGGCACCACCGCCTACGAGATCGGCACGCGCCAGACCAACACCACGCTGCGCCTGGCCGATGGCGAGACCCAGGTGCTGGCCGGCCTGATCAGCGATGAAGACCGCCGCAGCGCCACCGGCGTGCCGGGCCTCTCCAGCCTGCCGCTGCTGGGCAAACTGTTCGGCGTGCAGACCGACAACCGCGCCAAGACCGAGGTGGTGCTGCTGATCACGCCGCGCATCGTGCGCAACCTGGCCCTGCCCGATGCCGGCCTGACCCAGCTGCCCGGCGGCACCGATGCCTCGCCGGGCGCGTTCAGCAGCCGGCTCAAACCCACGGCGCGGGTCGGCGTGGGCCTGGCGGGTGCTGCCGTGGCCGCGCCCAGGCCGCAGGCCGATGCGGCCGCGAACGCCGAGGTGCTGCTCAAGATGGATGTGACGCCGCAGGTGCCGGCGGGCGGCACGGTGTCGGTCACGCTCAGGCAGGACAGCGCCCATGCGGTGAAGGGCGAGCTCGAGTTCGATCCCGCCAAGCTGCAGCTGGCGCAGAACCTGCCTGGGGCCGTGCCCGGCCGTGCCAGTTTCGACCTGGCCCCGCGTGGCGAGCGCGTCATTGTGCTGCGCGCCCTGCCGGCGGCGGCGGGCCAGCCGCTCAACATCAGCGTGGGCGGCCTGCAGGCCAGCGGCCTGAATGGCGAGAGCCCGCCGGTGCGGCTGGAGGGCTCGGGCCTGGTGGCGGTCGAGGCGGCGAAGTAAATCTACCCATGCGCGCGCGCGGCTTCACGCTGATCGAAATGCTGGTGGTGCTGGCCATGCTCAGCGTGCTGGCAATGGCGGCACGGCCGGTGCTGTTGCTGTCGGTGCAGCGCAACCAGGAGTTCGCGCTGCGCGAGGCGCTGCGCACGCTGCGCGGCGCGCTCGATGCCTACAAGCGTGCCGCCACCGAGGGCCATATCCAGCAGAGCCCGGAGGACAGCGGCTACCCGCCCGATCTGCAGGCGCTGGTGAAGGGCGTGCCGGATGCCAAATCGGCGAACGGCCGCAAGCTCTACTTCCTGCGCCGCCTGCCGCGCGACCCGCTGGCCGACCCAGCCCTGGCGCCCGAGGACAGCTGGGGCCTGCGCGCCGCCGACAGCTCGCCCGACGAACCGCGCGCCGGCCGCGATGTGTTCGATGTCTACTCCCGCTCCGAGCGCCGTGCGCTCGACGGCACGCAGTACAAGGACTGGTAGGCATGCGACAGCGCGGCTTCACCCTGATCGAGTTGATTGTCGTGATGGCGATCGTGGCCCTGCTCGCCAGCATCGCCGCGCCGCGCTACTTCAACAGCCTGCAGAAATCGCGCGAGACGGCGCTGCGCACCTCGCTGAACGTGATGCGCGACGCCATCGACCAGTACGCGGCCGACAAGGGCCGTTACCCCGATTCGCTGCAGCAGCTGGCCGAGGCGCGCTATCTGCGCGAGATCCCCGAAGACCCGCTGCTGGGCCGGCGCGACGGCTGGGTCGAGCTGGGCCCGCCACCGGATGCGCAACTGAAGGGCCAGCTCTACGACCTGCGCAGCGGCGCGGCCGGGCGCGGCAGCGACGGGCGGCTGTATGCGGATTGGTGACGCGCGAGGTTTCACCTACCTCGGCATGCTGTTCTTCGTGGCCATCACCTCGGCCGCGTTGGCGGCGCTGGGCCAGCACTGGAGCACCGCGGCGCAGCGCGAACGCGAGCGCGAGCTTGAGTTCCGCGGCCAGGAGATTGCGCGCGCGATCGAGAGCTATCTGCTGGCCAGCCCGAGCCAGCCACCGGTCTACCCGCACAGCTTCGACGAACTGCTGCGCGACGGCCGCGGCATCAAGCCGCGCCACCATTTGCGGCGCCTCTATGTGGACCCGTTCACCGGCAAGCCGGACTGGGTGTTACTTGCGGCACCCACCGATCCGCGGGGGTTCGAGGGCGTGCGCAGCCGATCGGAGCAGGCCTTGCTGCGGCAGCTCGGCGACACCGAGGGCGGCGCATCGCGCGCCAGCGACTGGCTCTTCAAACCCACGCCCACCCAGGCAAAACCTGACCCCGCCGCCAGTGCGGCATCGAGCCCGGGTCGTTGAGCGCTAGCGCGCGTTCGTGCCTACGGCGCTGTGGTTCTTCCCCGTGTTTACCCTCAATCCCCCTGATTCAAGGGCGGGGCAACTCAGTATGGGCATTGTCCGGGGCGCCATCAGAATCCGCCTCCTGACGCACGCGTTGCTGTTCGGCCTCATTTGAGTTCTCTGCGTTGGGCGGCCAGTGTGGCGCTTGCCTGGTATCCCCGGGTCGTAGTCGCCAGCCAAAAAGAATCCGGGTGCAAGACACCAAAACATCATTGGTAACAAGAGAAGGATTAGTTATGAAACAGTCGTTGATCAAATCCGCGCTGGCCTTGGCCGCGTTGTGCGGCGTGGCCGGCACGGCGCATGCAGGCTTCATCACGTTCGATGGGCTGATGGAAACGCCCAATGCGCCTTTGATGCCATTTTTGACCCATAACGACGAGTTCTATCAGTCCGGGTTCTGGATGAACACGTTTTCTAACTCTGCCGGTGCGCAGGCAGGGATGGACTTGGTCGGCGCCATCGTCGATGGCTCGAATCTGGCCGGCACCTGCATGGGTGTGCTTTGCCCCAGCAACAACCAGACGAATTTCTTCACCGGCCTGAACGACGGTGCCATGGTGCTGGGCCGCATGAACGGCCTGGGCTTCCAGGTCAAGGGTTTTGATGCTGGCTTTGTTGGCAATGGCGATGCCCTGCCCGCTACGGCGGGCCTGATCCGTCTGCAAGGGCACAAGGCTGACGGCAGCGGCTTCCTGACCGCCACTTACAACCTGGATGGCCCGGACGCGAAAGGTGCACTGAACTTCGCGCACTACAACCCCAGCGCGGCTTTTGCCACCACCACCTTCGATTACATGTACGTGTTCGGCTTCGCATGCAACGCCACCGGCAGTTGCTCGGCCTTTAGCACCGACCGCGGCCAGTTCGCGCTCGACAACATCAATTTCGCAGAAATCCCCGAGCCCGCCAGCCTGGCGCTGACCGCCCTGGCATTGGGCATGGCCGGCTTCGCACGCCGCCGCCGCTCGGCCTGAGCCCCAGCAACGCACAAAGGACTAGACACATCATGACGATGAAACTCAAGCCCGCAGCACTGGCGACCCTGGTGCTGCTGTCGAGCCTGGCCACCGCCGCCATGGCCCAGGAGCGCAAGACCTATCTGGTGCAGCTCAACAACGAGCCAGCCGCCACCTACCAGGGTGGTATCGAGGGCCTGGCCGCCACCCAGCCGGCCGCCGGCGAGACCTTCAAGTACGGTGCCGCCGCCGTGCAGGCCTATATCAACTACCTGGGCCAGCAACAGAGCAATGTGATCGCGCTGGTGGGCAATGCCCCCGTGCTGAGCACCTACAAGACCGTCTTCAACGGCTTCTCCGCCCAACTCACCGATGCTGAGGTGCTGACGCTGAAGGCCAGCCCCTACGTGGTGGATGTGATCGAGGATGTGCCGCGCCAGTTCGACACCATCAGCACCTCGAAGTTCCTGGGCCTGACGGCCCCGGGCGGCCTGTGGTCGCAGACGGTGGGTGGCAATGCCAACAATGGCGAGGGCATGGTGGTGGGTATCGTCGACGGCGGTATCTGGCCCGAGAACCCCGCGTTTTCAGACCGCGTGGATGGCAGCGGCGTGCCGACCTTTGGTGCCGGCACCCAGGTCTACGGCCCCCCGCCCGCCAGCTTCCTGGGCGGCTGCCAGGCCGGCGAGGGCTTCAACCCCGCCCTGCATTGCAACAACAAGCTGATCGGCGCCAAGTTCTACAACACCGCATTCAAGGCCAATCAGCCGGTGATGCACTGGACGGACTTTGATTCGCCGCGCGACTCGGCTTCCGGCCCGAACGGCCATGGCGGCCATGGTGACCACACCGCCTCCACCGCGGCCGGCAACGGCGGCGCCACCGCCATCGTCTCGGGCATCCCGATGGGCACGGCCAGCGGCATGGCTCCGCGGGCCCGCGTGGCCGCATACAAGGTCTGCTGGACCTTCCCGAATCCCGCGGCCACCGACGGCACCGGCAGCCAGAACACCTGCTACAGCACCGACTCGGTGAAGGCCATCGACGACGCCGTCAACGACGGCGTGAACGTCATCAACTTCTCGATCAGCGGCTCGCAGACCTCGGTCAACGATCCGGTCGAGCAGGCCTTCTACCGCGCCTCGCTGGCCGGTGTGTTCGTGGCCGCCTCGGCCGGCAACAGCGGCCCGGCCAACCAGGTGGCCCACATCAGCCCCTGGCTGACCACGGTGGCGGCTTCGACGCATGACCGCAACCTGCAGGCCGACGCGACGCTCGGCAACGCTGCCCTGTATTCGGGTGCCTCGCTCAACACCACGCCGGTGGCCTCCACGTCGCTGATCCGCGCCGAAGACGCCGGCATAGGTGGCGGCAATGCCAATCTGTGCTTCAGCAGTGCTCCGCCGGCTGGCCAGGTCTTGCTCGATCCGGCCAAGGTGGCTGGCAAGATCGTGGTCTGCACGCGCGGCACGAACGCCCGCGTCGACAAGAGCTATGCCGTGCTGCAGGCCGGCGGCGTCGGCATGATCATGGCCGACAACGGCGCGGGTCTGGTGGCCGAAGCTCATTCCGTGCCTACCATCCACGTGACGCAGGCCGACGGCACCGCCATCAAGACCTATGCCCAGACGGCCGGTGCTACCGCCGCTATCGGTGCCTTCTACGCCGGCGTGAAGCCCGCGCCCATCATGGCCGGCTTCTCCTCGCGCGGCCCCAACCAGGGCGACAGCAACATCCTCAAGCCCGATCTGACCGCACCCGGCGTGGACGTGATCGCCAGCGTGACGGCGGATCTGACCCAGCCGCAGCGTGATGCGGTGGCCAACGGCACGCTGGTGCCGCCGCCGGCCTGGGCTTCGTACCAGGGCACCTCGATGTCCAGCCCCCATGTGGCCGGCCTGGCCCTGCTGCTGAAGCAGGCGCACCCGACCTGGTCGCCCGCGGCGATCAAGTCGGCCCTGATGACCACCAGCTACTCGACCCTGAACGACGGCCTGGCCGCCGAGCAGAACGGCCTGCTGCCCTGGGCCCAGGGTGCCGGCCATGTGGCGCCCAACAAGGCCACCGATCCGGGCCTGGTGTATGACGCTGGCAAGGTCGACTATGTGCGCTACCAGTGCAAGGTCAACAAGGCAGCGGTGCAGCCGGCCTCGGACTGCACCACCTACGGCACGCTGGACGAGACCTACAACCTCAACCTGCCGTCCATCACCGTGGCGAACGTGCTGGGAACGGCGACCGTCACGCGTCGCGTCACCAATGTGGGCAGCAGCGCCGCGACCTACACGGCAACGGCCACGGTGCCTGGCTTCACCACGGTGGTGACGCCCAGCACGCTGACCCTGAACCCGGGTGACACCAAGAGCTTCACCGTCAAGCTGACCAGCGCTGGCGCGGCCACCAATGTGTGGCAGTTCGGTGCCCTGAGCTGGACCGATGGCAGCCATGTGGTGCGCAGCCCGATCCAGGCGCGCGTCGGCAAGCCCGTCGTCGCCCCCGCCAACCTGGCCTTCACCACCGCATCTGGCAGCAAGCTGATCACGGTGAAGACCGGCTTCACCGGCCGCATGGGTTCGGGCGTGGGCGGTCTGTCGCCCGTGACCATGGGTGCACCGGCCACGCTGACCCCGGGTGCGATGACATCTGCGCAGCTGAAGACGGCCTGCCAGGCCGGTGCTGACCTGCCCAATGTGAAGGTCTACCCGGTCGCCGTGCCCGCCAACACCATCGTGATGCGCGCAGCCCTGCGTCAGGTGGACGTGAGCGGCGTTGGTGACGACAACGACCTGGGTATCCTGGCGCCGGACGGCACCTGGGCCTACTCCGGCAACGACGGCTCCAACGAGGCGGCACAGATCGTCGGCCCGGCGGCTGGCAACTACCGTGTCTGCGTGGTGGCTTATGGCGGCGGCGCTGCGATGACGCACAGCCTCTCGAGCTGGGTGGTCAAGGCCGGCGACACCGGTGGCAGCTTCCGCGCCCTGCTGCCCAGCACGGTCTACGGCGGCAGCAGTGCCACCGTGGGTCTGAGCTGGTCGGGCCTGGCCGCGAGCGGCCGCTACCTCGGTGGCGTGCAGTTCAAGGACCTGAGCGCCGTGACGCAGGCCATCACGGTGGTGCGCGTCGAGACCAACGGCGGCCTGCCGCTGAGCGAACCTGCCGAAACGAGCGCCTACAAGCTGGTGCCCCTGGGCAACTAAGGCAAGGGGCCTCAGCCCCGCCACGGCCGCAACCCGCAAGGGTTGCGGCCTTTTTCATTGCCCCGCGCTCTTACTGCGCGCTGGCAGCGCCCGCGCCGCCGCCAGGCAGCAGGTTGCAGCGCCCGGCCTGGCAGCTCGCCCCCGGATCGGTGACCAGCCGGCAGTCCGACACCATGCCGGAGCGCAGGTTCTCGGCCCGGCGCGCGGCCGCATGCTGTTCTACCAGGCCCTGCAGCCGCGCTTCGTCGCTGCGCTTGCTGGACCAGGCCAGATAGGCCTCCGGGCCGCCGCAGGACTTGTGGCCCACCGCGATGCTGCGGCATTGCTGCGGCGTGTCGCAGGCGGCATCGCCGATCTCGGCCCTGATGTCCTTCAGCAGCGTGGCGCTGTCCTTGGCCTCCATCTTGGGCGCGCTGTTGCAGGCCGCGGTGGCGAGGGTCAGCAGGGTCATGCCGACGAGGCGCAAGAGGGTGTTGGGTGTGCTCATGGCCCATCCTCGCGCCTTCCAGGGTCGCCGGCAAGCGGGAATAAAAAACGGCGCCCGAAGGCGCCGTCGTGGCTGGAGGGCTGATCAGCCCGCAGCTCAGAACTTCATGGTGCCGCCCACGAAGAAGGAGCGGCCGAACACGTCGTAGTAGCCCGGGATGGTGTCCAGTGCCTGCGTGCCCGAGTAGCCCGATGCGAAGATCGGCGGCTTCTTGTCGAACAGGTTGGTCACGCCGGCGTACAGCTCGGTCTTCTTGTTCAGGCTGTAGCCCAGGCGCAGGTTGTGGTACGTGTGCGCACCGACCATGGGGAACCCATCGGCGGCCGAGCCCACGCCCATATCGGTACGGCCGATGTGGCGCATGTTCCAGTTCGCCTTGAAGGCGCCGAACTTCCAGCCCACGTTGACCGCGCCGGTGAACTTCACATAACCCTGCAGCGAGGTGGTACCACCGGCCTGACCCAGCAGGTCCACCGGATCTTCGCCGGCCAGCGGCACGAACGAGGCCTTGTCGTAGACGGTGGCGATGGCGCTCAGGTCGAAGTCACCGTAGCTGCCGGTCTTGAAGTTGTAGTGCACGTCGATATCCACGCCGCTGACATCCAGCGAGGCGACGTTCTGCAGCTGCTCGTTGACCGACTTCAGCACGTAGTTCGCGCCGGGCAGCAGGGGGTGGGTGCCACGGGTCTTGGAATCGCACAGGAAGCGATTCGGCGTGTCGTAGCACAGGTTCACCGCGGTGCCGCGGTCCACGGTGGCGATCTGGTCCTTCACCTTGATGGTGAAGCGGTCGATCGCCAGCGTGAAGCCCTTCAGCATGCTGGGCTGGAACACCAGGCCGTAGGTCAGCGTGGTGCCGATCTCCGGATTCAGGTTGGCATTGCCGCCCGACAGGCCTTCCACGCTCTGCTCGATGATCTGGCCGGGGTTGTAGTCGGCCGGCACACCGTCGGCCGCGCAGTTGGCGGCGCGCGTCGGGTTGGCATTGCGACGGCTGGCCGTGCAGGGGTCGTTGACCACACCGAAGGTCTGGCCCACACCCGACAGCTCGCCCGGCACCGGGGTGCGCACCGAGCGTGCCTTCTTGGCGCGGAAACGCAGGCCGTCGGTCGGCTCCCATTCGCCGCCCATGATCCAGGTGTTGTAGCTCTTGCCGCTGCTGCTGGAGTGGCGATAGGCGCCCTCGGCGTTCAGCATGTTGATGAAGGGCTTGTCGGCCAGCAGGGGCACCTGGATCTCGCCGAAGATCTCGCGCGTCTTGATCTTGATGTAGTCGGTGTCGCCGATCTGGTTGCCGGTCACGGTGCCCTGGTTGATCTGGGTGTCGTGATCCAGGCCGCCGTACAGCGAGCGGACCTCGGCACCGACGACGGTGCGCACATCGCCGGCGGGCAGCTTGAAGGCCGAGCCGCTCAGCGAAACGACGCTGTCGTTCAGGCTCTGCTTGCCGATCGAGGTGGTGCCCACGGTGAGGTACTTGGACATCTCCGCGGTGTAGGGCGCGAACGGGTTGATCGGCACGCAGCCCATGGCACGCGCGGTGGCGCTTGAGCACTGGTACTTGCCCGAGCCGGGTGCGGTCTCTTCCACGCGCAGACCGTCATACAGCTGCTGCAGGCCCACCGAGCCCTCGGTGCCCAGGATGGTCTTGGTGGTGCCGAAGGTGTGGTTGGCTTCCCAGCGCCAGTCGCTGCCAAAGCCCATCAGGCTGTCCAGCTCGCCCTTCACGCCGATCACGGCGCGCGCCATGTCGCGGTCGCTGCTGGCGCCGCGGTTGCCGCCCACGGTCTCCGACGAGAAGCGCTGCCACCAGGTCATTTCCGTGGCCTTGGCCGCCACCATGGCCGACTTCAGGGCCGCGGGGATGAAGGGGTTGTTGAGCGGGATCGATGCTTCGGTCACGCCACCGATGCGGTTGGCGCTCGACTGGAAGGGGTTGCCCTCGAAGCTCGAATCGATCGAGGTCGATGCATAGTTGAATTCACCAAAGGCGGTGACATTGGGCGCGAGCTTGTACTCGATGTCGCCGGCCATCACGACGCGCTTGGTCGGAATGGCCAGGTCGCGCTGGGCGTTGCGGTTGTAGCCGTCGACGGCGGTGGAGAACGGGATCAGCTTGCCGCTGGCGTCGAGGAAGGAGCCGTTGCGCTGCGTGTAGCTCTTGCCGTCGCCGGGGAAGAAGCGGCCGGCCAGGGGCACGCCGGAGCGCGCCACCGGGCCCTTGCGGAAATCGTCCGGCGCTGGCCAGAACACGTCGTCGTCGCAGAGCTCGCGGTCCTTGCAGCTGACGTGGCCGTCCTTGTGGAATTCCATCGTCAGCAGCGCGCGGCCGTTGCCGCCCAGCTTGCTGCCGAACATGACATGGGCCTGGGTGCTCTTGTTGTCGCCGCGCTCGGTCTCGCCGTACTGCACGCCGACCTCGACGCCTTCGAAGCTCTTCTTCGTGATGATGTTGATCACGCCGGCCATGGCGTCGGCGCCATAGATGGCCGAGGCGCCGCCGGTGATGGTCTCAACGCGCTCGATATTGGCAAAGGGGATCGAGTTGAAATCGACGCCCGTGCTGGTGCTCGAGCCGCCGGGGACGCGGCGGCCGTTGATCAGCACCAGGGTCGACTGTGAGCCGAGGTTGCGCAGATTGGTCAGCTGCAGGCCGGAGGAGCTGACGCCCGAGAAGGTCGACTGCGTGCGCGAGGCGCCGAAGGCCGGCGTGAACTGCGGCAGCTGCGTCGCCATGTCGGCGAAGTTGGTCAGGCCCAGGTTGGCCATGGTCTCGGTGCTCACCGACATCACGGGCGTGGTGCCTTCCAGATTCGGGCGCACGATGCGCGAACCGGTGATGACGATGGCTTCCATCTTCTCGACCTTGGTGTCGGTCGACTGGGCGTGGGCGGGCATGGCGAACGGCAGCATGCCGGTGGCCAGCAGCGCAATGGCGCCGCTGACGCGGGATCGTTTAAACATGGGTTCTCCTAGATGATGGCTTTTGACCAGACGTGCATGTCGCTGGCCGCTTGAGTACGCGGCTTGTTGTTACGTCCAGATGCACCGGCCGCAGTCTTGGGGATGTGCTTGGTCACGGCAATGTGACGAAAGGCCCCCCGTGTCAGCGTCGCAACGTGACCAAACGCCTTGGTGCGCAATGCGCTTAGGTAATTACCCTTGGGCTAACCGACGAAAAATACGGCCGATTTCGCCGCCGGCCCCATGCCTCGGGGGCTGGTGCTCGGTCGGGCCGCGCCGCGCGCCCGTTCCGTGAGGGGATGAGAAAAGTTAGGGTGATGAATGGCACTCCATGGCGCCGCCACGGATGTGCTTTGCCAAGAGCGCCTCAGGCCGCGCGCAGGCAATCCACGATCTTCATGCGCGAGGCGCGCCAGGCCGGCACGAAGCCGCCCAGCAGGCCCATGAAGAGGGCGAAGGCCAGGGTCTGCCAGACGATGCGGCCGGTGAGCTTGAACTGGAAGGCCAGCTCGGCAAAGCTCTGGAAGTTGGTGGTCGAGATGTTCACCGCCTGCATGCTGGTGGCCGCCAGCAGGCCCAGCAGCCCGCCCACCAGGGCCAGCAGCAGGGCCTCGCACAGAAAGGCCAGCAGCACCGCGCCGCGCCGGAAGCCCAGCGCGCGCAAGGTGCCGATCTCGCCGGTGCGCTGGGCCACCGCGGCGAACATGGTGATCATGGCGCCGACGATGGCGCCGATCGAGAAGATCACCGAGAGCGAGGTGCCGAGGATGCTGATGAAGGTGGCCAGGGCCTCGCTCTGCTCGGCATAGAACTGGATCTCGGGCTTGGCCTCCACCGTCAGGCGCGGGTCGGCCGCGATGGCTTTCGTCACCGCCTCGAACTGGCTGCCATCGGTGAGGCGGAACACGATGCTGGAGAAGGCGTTGCGGCGGAAGGCCTGCAGCATCTGTTCGGCGTCGCCCCAGATCTCGGAGTCGAAGCCGGTGCGGCCGCTGTCGAACACGCCCACCACGGTCCAGTCGCGGCCGGCAAAGCGCAGCGTCTCGCCCAGCGCCGCGCCCTGGAAGCCCTCGGCCACCGCGCGGCCGGTGACGATCTCCGAGCTGCCGGGCCTGAACATGCGGCCCTGCACCAGCTGCACCTGGGGGCGCAGCTCCAGCCCGGTGGCCGAGGTGCCGCGCACGGTCACATTGCTGGGCTTGCCGCTGCCGCGCTTGGGCAGGTTGTTCAGCACCACCGGCTCCTTGCTCAGCAAGACCTGACCCCGGGCACCGGTGGCGATGCCCGGCAGGCTCTCGAGGATGGCGGCCTGGCCACGGTCGACGCCGCTGTTGATCTCGGCGCCGGCGCCCTTGCGCAGCGCCATCACGTTGTCGGGCTGGCCGGTGGCCACCAGGGTCTGGCGTATGCCCTCGCTCATCATCAGCACGGTGGCGAACACATAGACCACCAGCGCCATGCCGCCGGCGGTGAGCAGGGTGGTGACGCGCCGCACCCAGAGGTTGCGGGCGATGTAGGCGAGCGGCAGCAGCTTCATATCACGCCACCTGGCGCAGGCCCGCCACGATGCTGATGCGGCTCATCTTCCAGGCCGGCCAGGCCGCCGCCACCGCGCCCACCAGCAGGGCCGCGAGCAGCTGCAGCGCCATGGTCAGCTCGGAGACCTGGAACACCGGGAACAGCGTGCCCACCGCGGCGCGGAAGGCGGCGGCCAGCGGCAGGGTCAGCAGCAGGCCGGACACGCCGCCCACCAGGGCGATCAGCAGGCTCTCGCCGAACAGCAGCCGCGCCACGAAGCCGGGCCCGAAGCCCAGCGCCTTGAGGGTGGCGTACTCGGCCAGGCGCTCGCGCGCCGTCATCGTCATGGTGTTGGCCATCACCGCCATGATGATGACGATGATGATGAGGCTGACCGCCTGCACCGCCACCAGGATGGCCTCGCTCATCGAGACGAAGCTGAGCTGGAAGGCCGATTCGGTCTCGGTGAGGGTCTCGGCCAGCGAGTTCTTGAACAGCGCGTCGACGCGCTGCGAGATGGGCGCGGCGTTGTGCGGCTCGTTGATGCCGATGATGTAGACGCCCACCTGATCGGCTCGGCCGGGGTAGCGCTTGCGCAGGGTCTCGTTGATGAGGCCCCAGTGGAACAGCAGCTGGCTCTCGTCGGTCTTGGCCTCGGCGCCGTCCCAGATGCCGCGCAGCGTGAAGCTCCAGGTGCCCGGGTAGATGGTGCCGCGCAGGGGGATCTGGTCGCCGATCTTCCAGCCGAACTTGTTGGCCAGCTTGCGGCCCACCACGCAGCCCTGGCGGTCGCGGATGAAGGCCAGGCGCTCCTCGTCCTTGAGGCGGTACTCGGGGTAGAGCGCCAGATAGCTGGCCGGCTCGACCGCGAACTGCGGGAAGAAGTTGCGCTCGGTGATGTAGACGCCGCCGAACCAGTTGGCCCAGGAGACGCTGGCCACGCCGTCCACCGCCTTGAGGCGCTGCGCGTAGTTGAGCGGCAGCGGGAAGGTCAGCGAGATCGCGCTGCGCGACACCAGGCGCGTGCTGCTGCTGCCCTCGACGCCGGCATACCAGGCATCGACGATGGTGCGCAGCAGGCCGAAGGCGGATACCGCCACCACCAGGCCCACCAGGGTCAGGAGGGTGCGCAGCTTGTGCCGGAAGGCATTGCGCAGCAGCAGCTTGAGGTAGAAGAGCATCCCGGTCTGCTCAGGGCTCGTGCACCAGCACGCCCTTTTCCAGGTGGATGAGGCGGTGCGCGCGCGCCGCGGCCTTGGGATCGTGGGTCACCATCACGATGGTCTTGCCGAGGCTGCGATTCAGCTCGTCCAGCAGCGACAGCACCTCCTCGCCGGTGTGGCGGTCGAGGTCGCCGGTGGGCTCGTCGGCCACGATCATGGCCGGGTCGCTGACCAGCGCGCGCGCGATCGCGACGCGCTGCTGCTGGCCGCCCGAGAGCTCGTTGGGGTAATGGTCCATGCGGTCTTCCAGCCGCACCATCGCCAGCGCCGCCTCGGCATGGGCGCGGCGCTGCTTCGCGCCGAGGCCGCAGAGCAGCAGCGGCAGCTCGACGTTCTCCAGCGCGGTGAGCACCGGCATGAGGTTGTAGAACTGGAAGATGAAGCCGACGTTGGCGGCGCGCCAGTCGGCCAGCTGGCCCTCGCCGAGCGTGGCGATGTCGATGCCGCCGATCTCAATGCGGCCGCTGCTGGGCTGGTCGATGCCGGCGATCAGGTTCAGGAGCGTGCTCTTGCCCGAGCCGCTGGGGCCCATCAGGGCCACGAAGTCGCCACGCTGCACGTCCAGCTCGATGTCCAGCAGCACCGGGATCTCCTGGCCGCCGCGCTGGTAGGACTTGCTCAGGTGGCTGATGCGGATGAGGGCCTCGGACATGGTGCGCTTTCTCTCACTTGGCGGCCAGCTTGACCTGGGCGCCGTCCTTGAGCTTGTCGGTGGGCGCAAGCACCAAGCGCTCGCCGGACTTGATCGCGCCGCTCACCTCCAGCACATCGCCCAGCATGCGGCCCTTCTTCACCTCCACCGCTTCCAGCAATTCCTTTTCACCCTCGCGCTTCAGGCGGAACAGCCAGCTCTTGCCATCGCGCTCCAGCAGGGCCTTGGGGTTGACGGCCAGCACCGGCTGCTGCTCGGCCTCGGTGGGCGCCTGGGACAGAAACGCCACCTTGGCGCTCATCTCGGGCAGGATGCGCGGGTCCAGTTTTCCCTCGAACTGCACCTTGGTGATGACGGTGGCCTTGGCGCGGTCCACCGTCGGCACGATGCCGCCCACGCGGCCGCGGAAGCGCTGGCCGGGCAGGGCGTCGAGCGTGATCTCCACCGGCTGGCCCTTGGCCGCCTTCGACAGGCTGCCCTCGGAGACATCGGCCTCCACCTCCAGCGTGCTCATGTCGGCCATCGTCACCACCGCGCCCTGCGAGCCGGCGGCGTTGGAGAAGGGCGTGATGATGTCGCCCACATTGGCGTTCTTCAGCAGCACGATGCCGTCGAAGGGGGCGCGGATCTCGGTGAAATCGCGGCTCACCTCCTGCACCTTCAGCAGCGCCTGGGCCTGGCCCACGCCGGCCTGCGCTTGCGCCACGCCGGCCTGGGCGCTCGCCTGCGCGGCGCGCGCGGCGTCGAGGCGGCGCTGCGCCGCCTCCATCGCCTGCGCCGAAACAAAGCCCTGGGCCTGCAGGCTGCGGCTGCGCTGGTACTCGGCCTCGGCATTGATCAGCTCCACCTCGGCCTGGCGCACGCCGGCCTGACTCTGGCGCTGCGCGGCCTCGGCCAGGCGCACGCCGGCCTGGGCGGTGCCGATGCCGGCCTGCACATCGCTGGCATCCAGGCGCGCGATCAGCTCGCCCTTCTTCAGCAGCGAGCCCTCGCGCACCAGCAGCTCGATCAGGCGGCCGGTGGCCTTGGAGGCCACCGCGGCGCGGCGCTGTGCCACCACATAGCCCGAGGCGGTGAGCTGCAGGTATTGCTGCGAGGGTGTGCTCTGCAGCACCGTGGTGGTCTGCACCTCGGGGCTGCGCGGTGCCAGCGCCAGGCCCGCGGCCGCCAGCGCCACGGCGCCCAGCGCGATCCAGCGCCAGGGCAGGCGGCGTTGCTTGGCGCCCGGCGCCTGCCGGTCGATCTTCAGTTGCTTCAGCGGGGTCGTCTCAGCCATGTCGAAGAGCCTAGGTAGTGGCGCCGCGCGATGGTAGCCGGTGTTTTAGGATCGCGGCTTGATCAAGAAAAGACGAGGTGTTGATGTCGCTGCGGCCCTGCGTGCTGGTGCTGTGCCTCTTGCTGGCGGCCGCGCGGTGCTGGGCCGAGGAGGCCTTGCCCGCCTGTCCGGCCGGCCTGACGCCCGAGTTGGTGCTGCAGCGCCTGAACGCCCTGCGCGCCGAGCCGCGCCCATGCGGCAGTGTGGAGCGGGCGGCCGCGCCGGCGCTGCGTTGGGACTTGCGGCTGGCGGCCGCGGCCGAGGCCTATGCCGGCGAACTGGCGCAGCGCGACACCATCAGCCATGTGGGCAGCCAGGGGCGCAGCCTGCGCGAGCGGCTCGGCGCGGCGGGCTATCTGATGAGTTCGGTGGGCGAGAACCTGGCGGCCGGCCCCGAGCAGCTGGACGACGCGCTGCAGATCTGGCTGGCCAGCGCCGCGCATTGCCAGAACCTGATGGCGCCCGAGCTGGTCGATGCGGGTCTGGCCTGCGTGGCCGCGCCGGGGCGCTACCAGCGCTTCTGGGTGCTGTTGCTGGCGCGCAGCCCTAGATCCAGCCCAGATCGATCGCCCTGAGCACCGCCTGGGTGCGGTCGCGCACGCCCATCTTGGAGAAGATCGCCGAGCAGTGGTTCTTGATCACGCCCTCGCTATTGCCCAAGAGGGTGGCGATCTCGGTGTTGGAGCGGCCGCTCGCCACCAGGCGCAGCACCTGCAGCTCCTTGGGGCTCAGCGGGTCGGGTTGCTCGGTGGCGCTGAAGGCGCGTTCCACATGGGTGCTCTGGCGCTCCATGCGCTCGGTGAGGGTGGGGCGCAGCGCGGTGCCGCCGGCGGCCACGTCGCGCAGCGCCTGCAGCAGGGTGTCGGGGCTGATGGCCTTGAGCAGAAAGCCCTTGGCGCCGGCGCGCACCGCTTCGTCGAACACCGCGGCGTCGTCGAAGGTGGTGAGCAGCACCACCGGAATCTTCAGCGCCCGCGCCGCCAGCGCGCGGATCAGGCCGGTGCCGTCCAGGCGCGGCATGCGCATGTCCGACAGGATCACATCGGGCTGCTCCTGCGCGATCAGCTCCAGCGCCTCGGCGCCGTCCGCCGCCTCGCCGATGATGCGGATCTCCTCGTGCAGCGAGAGCAGGCCCTTGAGGCCTTCGCGCACCAGTTGCTGGTCTTCGACCAGCAGCACCTTGATTGCTTCTGTGGACATCTCAGGCCCTCCTTGGACACATCAATTCGATCATGAAACCGGGGCTGTAGCGCAGCACCTGCATGCTGCCGGCCAGCTCGCCCATGCGCTCCTGCATGCCCTTCAGGCCATTGCCCTCGCGCAGCCTGGGGGCACCCTGGCCGTTGTCTTCGATGGTGACGCGCACGCGCTGCGCATCGCCCTCGCCCTGCACGCTGAGGCAGACCTGCACCTGGGTGGCGCGCGCATGGCGCACGCTGTTGGTCACCGCCTCCTGCACGCAGCGTAGCAGGGCATGGGCCGCGCGTGGCGAGAGGTCGCGCGCGGCCTCGTCCAGGCTGAGCGTGATCTGGGTGCTGGCAATGCCCTCGGCGAGGGTGTGCAGCGCCGCGCTGAGGTCGATGCAGGCCGAGTTGCGCTCGCGCGAGACGGCGGCGCGCACGTCCTCCAGCAGATGCGCGGCGCCCTCGCGCGCCTTGCCCACGGCCTGGGCGGCGGCGTCGGGGTCGGCGCGGTGCAGCAAGGCCTCGCTGAGCTGCAGATGCAGGTTCAGCGCGGTGAGGTGGTGGCCCATCACATCGTGCAGCTCGCGCGCCATGCTCATGCGCTCGGCATAGCGCATCTGCTCCAGCTGCAGGCGCTCGCCGCTGTGCTTCTCGGCCAGCATGGCCTGCAGCCAGCGGCGCTTCTCGGCCTCGGCGGCGGCCATGCGGCCCAGGCCGAAGGCCATGCCATGCAGGCCCACCATGGCCATCATCAGGCCCAGGCTGTTGACCCACCAGGGCGTGTCGCTGCGCAGCTGCTCCAGCAACTGGCCATCGCTGGGCAACCACCAGTAGAGCGCCAGATTGATCGCCACCTGGCTGAGCGCAAACATGAAGGCGGCGCGCACGCGCAGCAGCACCGCCGCCAGCGCGGTGACCAGAAAGGGCAGGCCCGGCGTGACCGCGAGCGCCACCAGGTCCAGCAGCAGGATGCGCGGCAGGGCGTTGGGCGGCGGCTGGTCCATGCTGTTCGCGCGCGCCAGGCGCCAGAACTGGTAGGCGAACAGGCACACCAGGGTGAAGCTGGCCAGCACGATGAGCGGATCGCCGGGCTCGCCACCGAAGCGCCGGTAGAGATTGGCGAGCACGCCGTCATAGGCCTCGGTCTTGCGGCCCAGCAGCGCCCCGACGGTGGCGAACAGCTCCAGCAGGCAGACCGCCAGCGCGGCAATGCGCAGCACGAAGGCGGGCTGCGCGACGCGGGCGAGTAGACGATCCAAGAGGTGCAGAGGGGTCACGGACGAAGGCGCGAATCTGCCATGGCGCGCAGCTTAGTGGATGTGCGCTTCGTCATGTTTCCCTTCAGACGGGTGGCGCCGCGATGGCCTCGGCAATCACGCCGCCGCCCAGGCAGACCTCGCCGTCGTAGAGCACCGCGCTCTGGCCCGGCGTGACGGCCCATTGCGGCTGCGCGAAATCGAGCCGGAACTGGCCCGGCGCGGGGCTTTCGGGCGTGAAGGCGCAGGCCGCGTCGGCCTGGCGGTAGCGCGTCTTGGCGCCAAAGCCGCCGTAGCCGGGCGGCGTGCCGGTCCAGGAGATGTCGTCGGCGATCAGGCTGTGGCTCAGCAGCCAGGGATGCTCATGCCCTTGCACCACATAGAGGGTGTTGCTCTGCATGTCCTTGCGCGCGACGAACCAGGGTGCATGCTCGCCGCCCCCGCGCGGGGCCCCTTTTTCCTTCACGCCGCCAATGCCCAGGCCCTGGCGCTGGCCCAGGGTGTAGAAGGACAGGCCCACATGCTCGCCCAGCTTGCGGCCGCGCTCGTCCTTGATGGGGCCGGGCTGGTGCGCCAGATAGCGGTTCAGGAATTCGCGGAAGGGCCGCTCGCCGATGAAGCAGATGCCGGTCGAATCCTTCTTCTTGGCATTGGGCAGGCCGATCTCCTCGGCGATGCGGCGCACCTCGGTCTTGGCCAGCTCGCCCACCGGGAACAGGGTCTTGGCCAGCTGCGCCTGGTTGAGGCGGTGCAGGAAGTAGCTCTGGTCCTTCAGCGGGTCCAGGCCTTTCAGCAACTGAACCTGCCCATTGAGCTCACGGACTCTGGCGTAGTGGCCCGTGGCAATCTTCTCGGCGCCCAGGCGCATGGCATGGTCGAGAAAGGCCTTGAACTTGATCTCGGCATTGCACAGCACGTCGGGGTTGGGCGTGCGGCCGGCCTGGTACTCGCGCAGAAAGGCGGCGAACACGCGGTCCTTGTAGTCGGCCGCGAAGTTCACATGCTCGATCTCGATGCCGATCACATCGGCCACCGCGGCGGCGTCGACGAAGTCGATGTTCGACGAGCAGTATTCGCTGTCGTCGTCGTCTTCCCAGTTCTTCATGAAGATGCCCACCACCTCGTGGCCGGCCTTCTTCAGCAGATAGGCGGTGACGGCGGAATCCACGCCGCCGGACAGGCCGACGACGATGCGTTGCTTCTCGGAATTCATGGGGCCGGATTGTCCCGCATAGGCCGGCGGCTGGCTGGCCGAGGGGTTTGCCTACTCGGCCGGGTGTTGGCGCAGATAGGCCTGCAGCGCCGCCTGGCGTATCGCCTCCAGCTCGCCGCTGGCCTGCAGCCGCTGCAGCACGGCCGTCAGCCGCGGCGCCAGCTCGGCCTGGCGGGCGCCCAGGTAGTGATAGAGAAGATGCTCTTCCAGCGGCTGCTCCAGACGCTTGAGCTTGCCCAGCCGCCGCAGCGGCGGGGCCTGCGCGGGCTCGGTGCAGAGCGCCACGTCGGCAATGCCGGCGGCCAGCAGCTTGAAGAGTTCGTTCACCGAGCCTGCCTCGACGCGCCGTGCGCCGGCCGGCAGCATCTGCTCAATGCGCAGCACGCCGCGCTGGTACGCGACCCGCAGGCCCTGCAGCTGCGCCCAGTCATGCGGCTGCACGCGCTTGGCGTCGTAGGTGTAGACGCGCACGGCCGAGGTGTTGATGGGCGGGGCGATGCGCAGCAGCTCCGGATGCGCGACGGCAAATTCGTAGACGCGATGCAGATTGCCGTCGAGCTCGCCGGCCAGCATGGCTTGCAGCGCGCGCCGGTTCGGCAGCGCGACAAACTCCAGCGGCTGGCCCAGCTCGGCATAGGCGCGGCTCAGCACGGCCTCGCTGACGGCGGTGAGCGGATCGGAGTCGCGGTCCCAGCTGCCGATCCGCAATGGCACGGGCTGGGCCAGGGCAGCGCTGCTGCACAGCAGAACCGTCAGGCAGGTGAGGAGGCGCAGTAGCAGCATTCGCATCGGTTGGGCTCGAATGGGGCGTGAGTGTCGCAGGCTTGCTTGTCGGGCGTGTCAAGCCTTGCGCAGCGGCTCGTACAGCGAACCATCCACATGGACGGCGTCCAGCGGCAGGCGGCGGCCCGCCAGATGGTCCTCCACGCAGCGCAGCACCAGCGGGCTGCGATGGCGCGCCGCGGTGGCGCGCAGCTCCTCCAGCGTCATCCAGAGGGTGCGCAGGATGCCGCGGTCCAGCCTGCGGCCCGGGATCGGCTCGCCCACGCGGCCGGTGTAGGCCAGGCGCAGATAAGTCACGTCCTCATGCCGGGCGGGCCGCTGGAAGCGCGCCATGTAGAGGCCCAGCAAGGCCTCGGGCTCGAAGGCGCGTGCCGTCTCCTCCAGCGCCTCGCGCACCACCGCCTCCAGCGGCGACTCGCCCGGGTCCAGGTGGCCGGCCGGGTTGTTGAACATCAAACCTTCCGGCGTTTGCTCTTCCACCAGCAGGAAACGGCCCCTATCCTCAATCACCGCCGCGACAGTGACGCTGGGCTTCCATCTTTCGTTGTTCATGAACTGTCTCTTTCGCGCTTGTACGGGTGTCGAATGACATCCCTATTGTGTAAGCTCGCCGCAAGCTACCCATATCAAGTCATTCCCAGGCCGCAAGGCGAGGAGGATTCATGCAGATAGGTGTCCCGCGCGAGAGCGCGGCCGGAGAGACCCGTGTGGCGCTCACGCCCGAGACGGCCAAGAAGCTGAAAAGCCAGGGTCATGTCTTGCGTGTGGAGAGCGGCGCCGGCGTGGCGGCCAGCATCACCGACGAGGCCTATGCGGCCGCGGGTGCCGAGATCACCGACCGCGCCGGGGCGCTTGGCGCCGAGCTGGTGCTGAAGGTGAAGAGCCCGAATGCCGAGGAGCTGGCGCTGATGAAGCCCGGCAGCGCCCTGGTGGGCATGCTGAATCCCTTCGACAAGCCCGGCCTGCAGGCGCTGGCCACGGCCGGCCTGACCAGCTTCGCGCTGGAAGCCGCGCCGCGCACCACGCGGGCGCAAAGCATGGACGTGCTGTCCAGCCAGGCCAATATCGCCGGCTACAAGGCGGTGATGATCGCGGCGGACCGCTACCAGCGCTTCTTCCCCATGCTGATGACGGCCGCGGGCACCGTGAAGGCGGCGCGCGTGGTGGTGCTGGGCGTGGGCGTGGCGGGGCTGCAGGCGATTGCCACCGCCAAGCGCCTGGGCGCGGTGATCGAGGCCTCGGACGTGCGCCCTTCGGTGAAGGAGCAGGTCGAATCGCTGGGCGGCAAGTTCATCGACGTGCCCTACGAGACCGCCGAGGAGAAGGAAGCGGCCGAGGGCGTGGGCGGTTATGCCAAGCCCATGCCGCCGAGCTGGCTGGAACGCCAGAAGGCCGAGGTGGCCAAGCGTGTGGCCCAGGCCGATGTGGTGATCACCACCGCCCTGATCCCCGGCCGCGCCGCCCCGGTGCTGGTGAGCGAGGAGATGGTCAGGAGCATGAAGCCGGGTTCGGTGATCGTGGACCTGGCGGCCGGCAAGGGCCCCGAGGGGCGCGGCGGCAACTGCCCGCTCACCGAGACCGACCAGACGGTGGTCAAGCATGGCGTGACCCTGGTGGGCGAGACCAATCTGGCGGCGCTGGTCGCGGCCGATGCCTCGGCCCTCTATGCCCGCAATGTGCTGGACTTCCTGAAGCTCGTGATCAGCAAGGAAGGCGCCTTCCAGGTGCCGGCCGATGACGACATCGTCGTCGCCTGCCTGATGACGCAAGACGGACAAGTGAAGAGGACCTGAGCCGCGATGGACACCGTATCCCCCACCCTGATCAATCTGATCATCTTCGTGCTGGCGATCTACGTCGGCTACCACGTGGTCTGGAATGTCACGCCCGCGCTGCACACGCCGCTGATGGCGGTCACCAACGCGATCTCGGCCATCGTCATCGTCGGCGCCATGCTGGCGGCGGCGCTGACCGAGACCGACCTCGGCAAGTTCATGGGCACGCTGGCGGTGGCGCTGGCGGCCGTGAACGTGTTCGGCGGCTTCCTGGTGACGCGTCGCATGCTGGAGATGTTCCGCAAGAAGGACAAGAAGCCGTCGAGCGGGGAGGCCGCGAAATGAGCTTGAACCTCGTCACCTTCCTCTACCTGGTTGCCAGCATCTGCTTCATCCAGGCGCTCAAGGGGCTCTCGCACCCCACCACCTCGATCAAGGGCAATCTGTTCGGCATGGTGGGCATGGCGATCGCCGCCGTCACCACCGGCGCGCTGATCGTCAAGCTGGCGGGCGGCAATGCCTTCGGCCTGAGCTATGTGCTGGCGGGCCTGGTGATCGGCGGCGGCGCCGGCGCCTATATGGCCAACAAGGTCGAGATGACCAAGATGCCCGAGCTGGTGGCCTTCATGCACAGCATGATCGGCCTGGCGGCGGTGTTCATCGCGGTGGCCGCGGTGGCCGAGCCCTATGCCTTCGGCATCACCGCCAAGGGCATGGCCATTCCCGTGGGCAACCGCATCGAGCTGTTCCTGGGCGCGGCCATCGGTGCCATCACCTTCAGTGGTTCGGTGATCGCCTTCGGCAAGCTCAGCGGCAAGTACAAGTTCCGCCTCTTCCAGGGCGCGCCGGTGAGCTTTGCCGGCCAGCACATGCTGAACCTGGCGCTGGGCGTCACCACCCTGGGTCTGGGTGCCTATTTCGCCTGGAGCGAGAGCTGGGGCGCCTTCATGATCGTGCTGGCGCTGGCCTTCGTGCTGGGCGTGTTGATCATCATCCCGATCGGCGGCGCCGACATGCCGGTGGTGGTGTCGATGCTCAACAGCTACTCGGGCTGGGCGGCGGCCGGCATCGGCTTCTCGCTCAACAACTCGATGCTGATCATTGCCGGCTCGCTGGTGGGCAGCTCGGGCGCCATCCTCTCGTACATCATGTGCAAGGCGATGAACCGCTCGTTCTTCAACGTGATCCTGGGCGGCTTTGGTGGCGACGCCACGGCCGCGGCGGCGGGCGGTGCCGCGCAGCGCAACGTCAAGAGCGGCAGCGCCGACGATGCCGCCTTCATCATGGGCAATGCCGAGAGCGTCATCATCGTGCCGGGCTATGGCCTGGCGGTGGCGCGCGCCCAGCATGCGGTGAAGGAGCTGGCGGCCAAGCTCACCGAGAAGGGCGTCATCGTCAAGTACGCCATCCATCCGGTGGCGGGCCGCATGCCCGGCCACATGAACGTCCTGCTGGCCGAGGCCGAGGTGCCTTATGACCAGGTGTTCGAGATGGAGGACATCAATGGCGAGTTCGGCCAGGCCGATGTCGCCATCATCCTGGGCGCCAACGACGTGGTGAACCCCGCCGCGCATGTGAAGGGCAGCGCCATCTACGGCATGCCCATCCTGGAGGCCTACAAGGCCAAGACCATCATCGTCAACAAGCGCTCGATGGCGGCCGGCTATGCGGGCCTGGACAACGAGCTGTTCTACATGGACAAGACCATGATGGTGTTCGGTGACGCCAAGAAGGTGGTCGAGGACATGCTGAAGGCCGTGGAGTAGCGATGGAGGCTGGCGCCTGGGAGCCGGAGGCCGCACGCGCCGCCGCCCCAGCGCGCCGGCTGGATGGCTGGGCGCTGCTGGCGCTGGCCATCCTGCTGCCGGCCCTGCTGATGCTGGGCCTGCATGCGCTCTCGCAGCGCTACAACACCGCGCTGCCGCCCGAGGTGCAGCGCCTCAGCGAGGCCTGGCAGTTCTCCGACGACAGCGAGCTGCTGCCCGCGCGCCAGCCCGAGCATGCGCGCCGCGTCTTGCTGCCGTTTGCACAATCGCAGGTGCGCGGCGCGACCCTGGGCGCGAACTGGCTGCTGCTGGACTTCGAGCTCGGCCAGCCGGCGCAGACGCCCTTTCTGCTGAGCCTGCAGCACCGCCCCAGCGTCACCGTCTACCTGGACGGCGAGTTGCTCGCCTATTCCAGCGTGGGCGATGAGGTCGAGATCGCGCAGCGCGGCCTGATGCTGGGCAGCCGCAACCTGCTCGTGAACGTGCCGCCCTCGATGCTGGTGGCCGGGCAGCACCGGCTGGCTCTGCGCCTGTTTGCGCCCGGCTTCGAGGGCAGCAGCCTCTCGCCGGTGCTGCTGGGGCCGGCCGAGGCGGTGCGCAGCCTGCAGGAAAGCCGGCGCGCCTGGCAGGGTGCGCGCCTGGTCACCGCGCTCTGCGGCCTCATCATCGGCCTGTTCCTGCTGCTGGTCTGGCTGGCGCTGCGCCAGGAGTGGCTGAACGGCGTGACCGGCATCTACTGCCTGCTGGCGGGCCTGCTGCTGCTGCCCTATCTGGTGGGCCAGCCGCTGCTGCCGGCGCCCTGGTGGCGCATGCTGCTGGACGCCGCCGACGTGGTCTCCAAGGCGCTGATGCTGTTCCTGGTGGCCAAGCTGCTGGGCTGGCCGACGCGCTGGCCGCAGCGCCTGGCACTGGCCTATGCCTTGCTGGGCCTGCCGCTGGACCTCTGGGCCGCCCATGCGGGCCTGGCCTGGACCGACTTCCAGCACCCCTGGCCCTGGTGGGCGCTGGGCAGCCGCAGCCTGGTGCTGCTGGTGGCCTGGGCGCTGGCGCTGCGGGCCGCCTGGCGCAGCGGCCGCGCGGTGCTGGGCATGGGCGCGGCGGTGGTGGGCCTGTCGGTGCTGGCCTGGATGTATGTGAGCTATTTCGCCCTGGTGGAGCGCGAGCGCTTCAGCGTGGTTGACGTGAACGTGGTGGGCTATGCCTGCCTCATCATGATGGCCGGCTTTGCGCTGCAGCGCCGCTTCGTGCATTCCCTGCGCGCCCAGACCCAGGCGCGCGCCGAGCTGGAGGCGGCGCTGGCCCAGCGCAGCGCCGAGCTGGAGGCGCGTTACCGCGAGCTGCAGCACAGCGAGCAGCTGCGCAGCGCGGCCGAGGAGCGCGAGCGCCTGCTGCAGGAGATGCACGACGGCCTGGGCTCGCAGCTGCTGATGGCCAAGCTGGGCGCCGAACAGGGCATGGACCGCGAGACCCTCAGCCGCCTGCTCGACGATTGCGTGGACGAGATGCGCCTCACCGTCGACGCCCTTGCCATCAACGATGGCGATCTGAGCCTGCTGCTGGCCAACTTCCGCCATCGCATGGGCAAACGCCTGGGGGCCGCGGGCCTGGAACTGGACTGGCAGCTGGGCGACACGCCTTCGCTGCCGCGCCTGATGGGCACGCATGGCCGCGATCTGGTGCGCATCGTGCAGGAGGCGCTCAGCAATGTGCTGCACCATGCCCAGGCCACGCGCGTGCGCTTTCGCACCCGGCTGACCGAGGATGGCGGCGCGGTGCTGCTCAGCATCAACGACAACGGCCGCGGCCTGCCCGAGGCGCCGCGCGCCGGCCAGGGCCTGCGCAATATGCGCAAGCGCGCGCAGCGCATCGGCGCCGAGATCGCCTGGCGGCCGGGCGAGGAGGGCGGCTGCGAGATCTGCCTGCTGATCCCGGTCGCGCCGCTTGAGCGTGCGCTCTAAAGAGCGCTATCGAATCCCCTGATGCTGCGGGCGCCACCCATGGCCGAGAATGCGCCCACCGTACTGGAGACAAAAGATGGAGAAAATCTGGCTGAAGCATTATTCCGAGGGCGTGCCCGCGGAGATCAACACCGGGCTTTATCCGTCCTTGGTCGACCTGATGGACGCGGCGTTCAAGAAGTACCCGCAGCGCGCCGCCTACAAGATCATGGGGCGCAGCATCAGCTTCGCGCAGATCGACGAGATGTCGCGCGCCCTGGCCGCCTATCTGCAGAGCCTGGGCCTGGACAAGGGTGACCGCGTCGCCCTCATGATGCCCAACATCCCGCAGTACCCGGTGGCGGTGGCGGCGGTGCTGCGCGCTGGCTATGTGGTGGTGAACGTGAACCCGCTCTACACGCCGCGCGAACTCGAGCACCAGCTCAAGGACGCCGGCGCCAAGGCCATCGTCATCATCGAGAACTTTGCCGCCACCCTGCAGCAGGTCATCAACCAGGTGCCCACCAAGCATGTGGTGCTGGCCTCGATGGGCGATCTGCTGGGCTTCCCCAAGGGCCTGATCGTCAACTACGTGGTGCGCAAGGTGAAGAAGCTGGTGCCGGCCTTCGAGCTGCCCAGCGCGGTGCGCTTCAACGACGCGCTGAGCCGCGGCCGCGGTATGGCCTACAAGGCGCCGCATGTGCAGCCGGGCGATATCGCGGTGCTGCAGTACACCGGCGGCACCACCGGCGTCAGCAAGGGTGCGGTGCTGCTGCACCGCAATCTGGTGGCCAATGTGATGCAGGCCGAGGCCTGGTATCTACCGGCACTCAAGAAGGTGCCGGACGGCGAGCAGGTGGTGAGCATCTGCGCGCTGCCGCTGTATCACATCTTCGGTTTCACCACCAACATGATGCTGTCCATGCACATGGGCGGCTGCAATGTGCTGATCCCGAATCCGCGCGACCTGCCGGCGGTGTTCAAGGAGCTGGCCCAGCATCGTTTCCACAGCCTGCCGGCGGTGAACACGCTGTTCATGGCGATGGCCAACCATGCCGACTTCAACAGCGTGGACTGGAGCCATCTGGCGATCTCGGTGGGCGGCGGCATGGCGGTGCAGCAGGCCACCGCCAAGCTCTGGCTGGACAAGACCGGCTGCCCCATCGTGGAAGGCTACGGGCTGTCGGAGACCTCGCCGGTGGCCACCTGCAACCCCACCGACAGCACCGCCTACAGCGGCACCATCGGCATGCCGATGTCGAGCACCGAGCTCAAGCTGCTGGATGACGACGGCCAGGAGGTCGGCCCCGGCCAGGCCGGCGAGATCGCCATCAAGGGCCCGCAGGTGATGGCCGGCTACTGGCAGCGCCCCGACGAAACCGCCAAGGTGATGACGCCCGACGGCTTCTTCCGCACCGGCGACATCGGCACGGTGGACGAGCGCGGCTACTTCAAGATCGTGGACCGCAAGAAGGACATGATTCTGGTGAGCGGCTTCAACGTCTATCCGAACGAGATCGAGGACGTGCTGACCCAGATGGAGGGCGTGCTGGAATGCGCCGCCGTGGGCATCCCGGACGAGAAGGCCGGCGAGGCCGTCAAGGTCGTGATCGTGAAGAAGAACCCGGCCATCAGCGAGGCCGACGTGCGCGCCTATTGCGAGGCCAACCTGACCGGCTACAAGCGCCCCAAGATCGTCGAGTTCCGCACCGAACTGCCCAAGACCCCGGTGGGCAAGATCCTGCGGCGTGAACTACGCGACAAAAAGTAGCATCGCGAGCGGCCACCGACGCACAGCCTCGGCGTAAGCTGAGCCACTGGAGGGATTGCGGTGCTGGACCTGAACTATCAGAAGACCGAAGCCGGACGCGCGGAAATCAAGAGCCGCGCCCTGGCCCTCTCGCGCGTGGCCCGCAATCTGCTGCTGGTGCTGGATGCCTCCAAGACCGCGCGCCAGTGGCTGGCGCTGGTGCAGGGCGCCACCGAGGCCGATTTCGAACTGCTGCTGCAGCACGCGCTGGTGGCGGCGCCCTTCGGGGCCACCGCGGCCATTCCTGCTGCTGGCGCTGCTGCTGCCGCCGCCGCTGCGCCCGTCTCGTCGCCCGTGTTGGCGCTGGACGGCAGCGAGCTGCCGCAGCTGGGCTACGAGGAGCTGTATGCCTACCTGACCCGCCATGCCAAGCAATACCTCGGCCTGATGAAGGGTTACCGGGTGGTGCTGGACGTGGAGCGCTGCGGCAATCTGCACGAGCTGCAGATGCTGGCGCAACGCTTTGTCGAACAGGTGCGCGAGGCCCAGGGCGAAGACCTGGCCCGGCAGGTGCGGCGCGCCATGGGGATGAGCACCTAAACTGCGGGCTCAGGAGTTGAGCCATGCCCCCGCGTTTTTTTGTTGAGACCCCGCTTGCCGCCGGCGAGCTGAGCCTGCCGCCCAGCGCGGCCCGCCATGTGCAGGTGCTGCGCCTGCAGCCCGGCAGCCCCGTGACCCTGTTCGATGGCAGCGGCGGCGAGTGGCAGGCCGAGGTGCTGGCGATGGGCCGCAGCGAGGTGCGCGTGCATCTGCAGGCGCGCCAGCTGGTGCAGCGCGAGCTCGCGCAAGACCTGACCCTGGCGGTGGTGATGCCCGCCAACGACCGCATGGACGGTCTGATCGAGAAGGCCACCGAGCTGGGCGCCGCGGCGCTGCAGCCGCTCATGAGCGAGCGCTCGGTGCTGCGCCTGGCCGGCGAGCGCGCCGACAAGAAGGCGGCGCATTGGCAGGGCGTGGCGGTGGCGGCCAGCGAGCAGAGCGGCCGCACGCGCGTGCCGCGCATCGCGCCGGTGCAGCCGCTGGCGGCCTGGCTGGCCGGCCTGGGCGAGCCCTTGCCAGCGCAGCGGCGCTGGCTGCTGAGCCCGGGCGCCGCCAGGCCCCTGCACGAGCTGGTGAACCAGCAGGCCGCCGCAGCCGAGACGCTGGTGCTGAGCGGCCCCGAGGGCGGCCTGAGCCCGGCCGAGGAAGAGGCGGCGCGTGCGCGCGGCTTCGTGGCCGCCAAGCTGGGCCCGCGCATCCTGCGCGCCGATACCGCACCGCTGGCGGTGCTCTCCTGGCTGGCGCTGCAGTCGGCCTGAGCGCCGGCAGTTCAGTCGTTAGGTTCCGCGTCCGCGGCCTCTGACCTGGGCGCGCGCGCCGAGCCGGCCACCAGATCGAAGCGGAACAGCCGGCACTCGATCGGGCCGTTCCACATCGGAAAGCGGCGCGACTCCTTCAGCCGCATCTTGGTGGGCAGCTTCATGTCGGGGCTCAGCATCCAGGCGGTCCAGCCGGCGCTCGCCTGCGTGTAGCCGCGCTTCCAGTGCGAAGCCAGGCGGGGGAAGAAGTCGTCGGTGGCGTCGCGCTGCTCCGAGCCGCTGTGCTCGCGCACCGCGGCCGCCTTGCCGCGCACCTCGATGCGCTCGCCATAGGGCGGATTCATCATCAGCGTGCCGGGCATGCCCTCGGGCAGCTGCGGCGCCGGGCGCTCCAGCGCGTCGCCGCCGTTGAACTGGATGTACTGGGCCACGCCGGCGCGCTCGGCGTTGCGGCGCGCGAAGTCCACCATGCGGAAGGCCACGTCGCTGGCGTAGATGGGCACGGCGGGCGCGTGCACGCGCGCCTGCGCGGCGCGCTTGAGCTCGGCCCAGCGGTTCTGCAGGGGCTGGAAGGGCAGCTGCGCCTCGAAGGCAAAGCGCCGCATGATGCCGGGCGCCGCGCCGCTAGCGATCAGCGCCGCCTCGATCGGGATGGTGCCCGAGCCGCAGCAGGGGTCGTGCAGGGCGCCGCCGGTGTCGGGCGTGCCCTTCCAGCCGGCCGCGGCCAGCATCGCGGCGGCCAGCGTTTCCTTCAGCGGGGCGTCGCCCTTGTCGACGCGCCAGCCGCGCTTGAAGAGCGGCTCGCCCGAGGTGTCCACATAGAGCGCGGCGCGTTCCTCGCCGACATGCAGCACCACCGGCAGGTCGGGGGCATAGGTGTCGACGCTGGGGCGCTCGCCGGTGGCGTCGCGCAAGGTGTCGCAGATCGCGTCCTTCACCCGCAGGGTGGCGAAGTTGAGGCTCTTGAGCGGCGAGCGGTGGGCGGTGGTGTCGACCTTGATGGTGTGGCGCGGCGTGATCCAGCGTTCCCAGTCGACCTGGCGCGCCAGCGCATAGAGATCGTCCTCGTGGCGGTAGCCGCCCTCGATCAGCTCCACCAGCACGCGCTGCGCCAGCCGGCTCTCGAGATTGATGATCAGCACGCCTTCAGCTTCAGCGCGCACCGCGCAGCCGCCGCGCAGGGCCTCGATCTTGCCCTTGGGCAGCACGGCGCGCAGCTCCTGCTCCAGCAGGGCTTCGACACCGCCGGGGCAGGAGACAAACAGATTCAGGAGTTCGGCGCGGGACATGGCGGCAGGGGGCGGGAGAAAACGCCTATTGTCCCAGCTTGTGCGCCAGCGCCTCGAATTCCGCCAATGGCAGCGGCCGGGCGAAGAAATAGCCCTGGAAGGCATGGCAGCCCTGGCCGCGCAGGGCCAGCATCTGGGCCTCGGTTTCGACGCCCTCGGCAATCACCGCCAGGCCCAGGCTGTCGCCCAGCTGGATCACCGCGCGCGCAATCGCCTGGGCATTCGGCTCGGTGAGCAGATCGCGCACAAAGCTCTGGTCGATCTTGAGCTGGTCCAGCGGCAGGCGCTTCAGATAGGCCAGCGAGGAATAGCCGGTGCCGAAATCGTCCAGCGAGAAGCGCAGGCCCAGGCGGCGCAGCTCGCCCATTAGCGCGATCACCGCCTCCACGTCTTCCACCAGGGCGCTCTCGGTGAGCTCGAGCTTGAGCTTGTCGGTGGGCGCGCCGCTGCGCGCCAGCAGCTGCTGCATGAAGCCCAGCAAACCCTTCTGCCGGAACTGGTGTGCGCTCAGGTTCACCGCCAGGCTGAGCCCGGCCAGCGCCGGTACCTGGGCCCAGGCGCTGAGCTGGGCGCAGCTTTGCTGCAGCACCCATTCGCCCAGCTGGCCGATCACGCCGCAATGCTCGGCCAGCGGGATGAACTGGGCCGGCGAGATCCAGCCGCGCTGCGGATGCTGCCAGCGCAGCAGGGCTTCGGCACCCAGCAGGCGGCCGTCGGCATCGACCTGGGCCTGGTAGTGCAGCTCGAACTGCTGGTAGTTCACCGCCTGGCGCAGATCGGCCTCCAGCAGGGCCAGCTCGGCCATCGCCGCCTGGGTCACCGGGTCGAAGAAGCAGAGCCGGTTGCGCCCCGCGGCCTTGGCCTGGTAGAGCGCGTGATCGGCGTGCTTGAGCAGCTCCTCGGCGCTGGACTCGGCCTCGCCCCACATCACGATGCCGATGCTGGGCGTGCTGTGGTGCGCGCTGTCGTCCAGGTGGTAGGGCTGGCCCAGCACGCGCAGCAGCTTCTCGCCGGCGGCCTCGGCATGCAGGGCGGCGCGGCGCGCGTCCTGGCCCAGGTCCTGCAGCAGCACCACGAACTCGTCGCCGCCCCAGCGCGCCACCGTGTCTTCGGCGCGCAGCGAGGCCTGCAGGCGCTTGGCCACGGCCTGCAGCATGCGGTCGCCCATGCCGTGGCCCAGGGTGTCGTTGAGCGACTTGAAGTTGTCCAGGTCGATGAACAGCACCGCGCCCTGGCGCGCGCCGCGCCGGCTCGCCGCCAGGGCCTGGTGCAGGCGGTCCAGCAGCAGGCGGCGGTTCGGCAGGCCGGTGAGCGGGTCGTAGAAGGCGAGCTGCTCGATCGCGGCCTCGGCGCGCTTGCGCTCGGTGATGTCGCGCGTCAGGCCGATGAACAGCGGCTCGCCGTCGCGCTCGATGTGCGAGACCGCCAGGCTCATCGGAAAGCTCTGGCCGTCCTTGCGCAGGCCGTTGACATCGCGGCCCAGCCCGATCACGCGCGGCGCGCCGCCTTCCAGATAACGCTTGATATGTGCGTCGTGCAGGCTGCGTTCGGGTTCGGCCATGAGCCGGTTGACGTTGCCGCCCAGCAGCTCGCGCGCCTGGTAGCCGAACATGCGGCAGGCCGCCGGGTTGATCGAGGCGATCACGCCATGGCGGTCGATGGTGATGACGCCATCGACCATGTTGTCGAGGATGGCCTGGGTCTGCTCGGCCTGGGCCTTCAGCGCCTGCGCGGCCTGCTGGCGCAGCCGGGCCAGCAGGCCGCGGCGGCGCTGCCAGAGCCACAGCGTCAGCGCGGCGCCCAGGCTCAGCGCCAGGCCCAGCTGCAGCAGCGCCTGGCGCTGGCGCAGCCAGGGCGCCTCGACGCTGGCCAGCGTGCGCCCCACCGCCACCACCAGCTGCTTGTCGACCGGCAGGCCGGCGGCGTGGACGCTGCGCGTGGCCACCAGGCGCAAGTCGTCGGTGAGGCGCGAATGCGCCAGCTGCAGGCTGGCCTCGCGCCCCTCGCTGAGATGCTGCTGCAGCACCGAGCCCGGCCGCTCCAGCAGATTGCGCCCCATCAGCTCCGGCTGCTCGGGCGCCAGCGTGAACAGCATGCCGTCCTGATGCGCCAGCGCGGCCCAGGTCTGCTCGGAGGGCTGGGCGGTCTGCAGCAGCAGGGCGAAGTAGTGCGGGTCCAGCAGCGCCATGACCAGGCCGACCGGCCGGTCGCGGTGATCGAAGAGCAGGCGGGCCAGGCTGATGGCATGCCCGGCCGGCGGGTCCAGCAGGGGGGGCGACAAATAGAGCATGCCGGCCTGCGGTTGGGCGCGCAGCGCCTGCACGGCGGCGTGCTGGTGCAGGTCCAGCTGCAGCAGGTCGACATGCGAGCTGGCCCTGACCTGGCCCTGGGCGTCCAGCAGCAACAGCGCGCGCACGCCCGGCATGGCCTGGGTCAGGGTGCGCATCAGGGGCTCGCCGTCCTGCTGCAGCTGGGCCGGCCGCCAGCCCGGCGCCTGCGAGGCCACCGTCTGCAGCGCGGCATGGGCCGCAATCATCTGCTGCGCGACGATGCCGTCCAGGGTGCGCACCAGGCCCTCGAGCTTCTCGCCCTCGTGGTGGCGCAGCGCCTCGCGTTCATTGGCCAGCCAGCCCAGCGCGAGGACCCAGGCCAGCGCCAGCACCAGCGCCAGCAAGGCCCAGGCGCGCCAGCGCCTCCAGGCATGGACGGCGGGCAGGTCGAGGTGGGACGGGGCGGACATCGAGGGATGCCACGGTACCCAGTCCGCGGGCATCAAGGCTTGATGTTTCTCAATCTGAGGCCGGCTACATGGCCTTGCGCAGATTGGCCGGCGCGATCTTCAGCGCTTCGCGGTATTTCGCCACGGTGCGGCGCGCCACCTGGATGCCCTGCTCCTCCAGCATGCTGGAAAGCTGGCTGTCCGAGAGCGGCTTGGCGGCATCCTCGGCGGCCACGAACTGCTTGATGAGGGCGCGCACCGCGGTGCTGGAGGCATTGCCGCCCGCCTCGGTGTTGAGCCCTGAGCCGAAGAAGTACTTGAGCTCGAAGGTGCCCCAGGGCGTGGCCATGTATTTGGCGGTGGTGACGCGCGAGATGGTGGACTCGTGCAGGCCCAGCTCGTCGGCGATCTCGCGCAGCACCAGCGGCTTCATCGCCAGCTCGCCATGCGAGAAGAAGCCCTTCTGGCGCTCCACGATGGCCTCGGAGACGCGCAGGATGGTGTCGAAGCGCTGCTGGATGTTCTTGATGAACCAGCGCGCCTCCTGCAGCTGCGTGCCCAGCGGCGAATTGCTGACGCCGCCGCGCGTCTGGCGCAACGCATGGGCGTAGAGCTCGTTGATGCGCAGCTTGGGCATCACGTCGGGGTTGAGCGTGACGCGGAAGCCGCGGCCGGACTTGCGCACGATCACGTCCGGCACCACCGCCGCCGCCTCGCTGCGCGCGAACTGGCGGCCCGGCTTGGGCTCCAGCTCGGTGATCATGCCCTGGGCCTCGCGCAGCAAGGCCTCGTCGGCGCCGGTGAGCGACATCAGGCGCTTCAGGTCGCGCTTGGCCAGCAGCTCGAGGTATTGCTTGCAGATCAGGATCGCCACCACCTGGGCCTGGCTGCGCGGCTTGGCGCGCAACTGCAGCAGCAGGCATTCGGACAGGTTGCGCGCGCCCACGCCCACCGGCTCCAGGCTCTGCAGCCACTTGAGCGCGCATTTGAGCGTGTCCAGCAGCTCCTCGCGCGCCTCGGCATCGGCATCGCCCGATAGCGCCTCGGTGAGCTCTTCCAGGCTGTCTTCCAGATAGCCGTCCTCGTTGAGCGACTCGATCAGCACCATCAGCGCGGCGCGGTCGGTCTGGCTCAGCTGCATGCCGGCGAGCTGGGCGTTCAGATGCTCCTGCAGCGAGATGCCGGGGCCTTGCTGTTCGGGGCGTTCGCCATCGTCGTCGCCGCTGCCGCTGCCCGTGCCGGGCGTCTCGCGGATGCCGTCGAAGTCGTCGCGCTCGGTGCCGTTCTCCCAGTCGTCGCGCTCGGTGGTGCCGAAGTCGTCGCCCTTGATCTCGGCCACCGCCTCGCCCTCGCCGCTGCTCTCCGCGCTCACTTCGGCCGCCGAGTCCTCGCGCTGCAGCGGCGCCGCCGCATCCAGGCGCACCGGCGCGGTCTCGCCAAACTCCTCGTCGGTTTCCAGCAGCGGGTTGCTGGTGAGCATCTGCTCCACCTCCTGGTTCAGCTCCAGGGTGGAGAGCTGCAGCAGACGGATGGACTGCTGCAGCTGCGGCGTCAGCGACAGATGCTGGGAGAGGCGTACCTGCAGCGACGGTTTCATCGCTTACATGCGGAAGTTTTCGCCGAGATAGACCTTGCGCACGTCCGGGTTCTCGACGATCTCTTGCGGGGTGCCCTCGGCCAGCACGGCGCCCTCGCTGATGATGTAGGCGCGGTCGCAGATGCCCAGGGTCTCGCGCACATTGTGGTCGGTGATCAGGACCCCGATGCCGCGCGCCTTCAGGAAGCTGATGATGCGCTGGATCTCCAGCACCGCGATCGGGTCCACGCCGGCGAAGGGCTCGTCCAGCAGGATGAAGCGCGGCTGCGTGGCCAGGGCGCGCGCGATCTCGACACGGCGCCGCTCGCCACCCGACAGCGAGGGCGCCGGGCTGTCGCGCAGCTTCTCGATGCTCAGCTCGTGCAGCAGGGTCTCCAGCGCGGCATCGATGCGGGCGCGGGGCCAGGCCTTGCCATGGTCGTCGAGCTGCAATTCCAGCACCGCGCGGATGTTTTCTTCCACCGTGAGCTTGCGGAAGATCGAGGCCTCCTGCGGCAGATAGCTCAGGCCCAGGCGCGCACGCTGGTGGATGGGCAGGCGCTGCACCGGCTGGCCGTCGATGCGAATCTCGCCGGCATCGGCGCGCACCAGGCCCACGATCATGTAGAAGCTGGTGGTCTTGCCGGCGCCATTGGGGCCCAGCAGGCCCACCACCTCGCCGCTGTGCACGTCCACATGCACGTTCTTGACGACGCGGCGCACGCCATAGGTCTTTTGCAGGCCTTCCGCCTCCAGCCGGCTGGGCGCGATGCCGGTCTCCAGCGCCGGGGTGTGCTGCGTCATGAAGGCTTGCGCGGGCTGGTCTGCAGGGTCGGGCTGGTTTGCAGCGGCAGCGGGGCGGAGGCGGCAGGCGCCGCGCTGCCCTCGGCGGCGCTGGCGGCCCTGGGCATCAGCACCACGCGCACGCGGCCGCTGGGATGCGGCGAGGCCAGGCCGCCGTCGACGCTGAAGACCTCGCTGCGGTTGTCGTAGACGATCAGCGCACCGGTGATCTCGTCGGCCACCGCGTCGCCGCGCACGCGGCGCACCACCGCGTTGCCGACGAAGCGCACGGTGTCGGAGCGGCTGTCGTACTCGAGCTGGTCGGCCGTGCCCTCGATGGCCTCGCCGGCCACGTCGCGCGCCTGGCGGAACTGCACCGGCTTGCCGGTCTCGCCGCTGGCGTAGGCCTGGTGGTAGCCGTCCGAGGTCTCACGCACATCCATGCGCTCGGCCTTCAGGAGCATGCTGCCCTTGCTGAGGATCACGTTGCCGTTGAACTCGGTGCGCTGGTTCACCACATCGAGCCGGCCGCCGCGCTCCGAGCTGATGTTGACGGGCTTGTTGCGGTCCGCCTTCTCGGCCCGCGCCAGCCCCGAGGCCAGCAGGGATGCAAGGCACGCGCAGCACAGGAGGCTGCGGGCGGAGGTCGAGCTGGGCGTGGGGGTGGGCATAGGCGGCATAGAACTTGCAGACCATTCTAGCCCGGCATTGCGGCCGGGCTTGCCACCCGGATCAGGGCTTGCGGATGCGCTGGATCAGGAAGTCGCTGACCGCCAGCGCGCGGCGGCCGCCTTCGGTCTCGGGCAGGCGTTCACCGCCGGCGGCGATGCTGGGCGAGGTCAGGAAACGGCCGCCGATGCCGATCGAGGGCACGCCATCGATGCGGTAGGCCTCGCTGAGCTTCTCGGCCTGCTGGCACTTGGTGTTGACGCCGAAGGAGTTGTAGGCGTCCTGGTACTTGGCCGGGTCCACGCCCAGCTTGGAGAGGAAGTCGGCCTGGCTCTTGGCGCTGTCGAGCGCCTGGCCCTGCTGGTGGATGGCCGCGAACACGGCGCCGCGCACCTGCGCTTCCTTGCCCATCGCTTCGAGCGCATAGAACATGCGCTGGTGGAGCTTCACATTGGCGCGGAAGGCCACATGCACCTTGCGGAAGCTCACATCGGCCGGCAGTTGCTGGGCCCAGGCCTCGATGGCGGGCTCGAAGGCGTAGCAATGCGGGCAGCCATACCAGAAGAACTCGACGATCTCGATCTTGCCCGGGGTGGTGGGCAGGGCCTGCGAGAGCTTCTGGTAATGCTTGCCCTCGATCGGACCGCCCTGCGCGAGCGCCAGGCCGGGCAGGCCGGCGGCGCCGATGACGCTGAGGCCGAGTTGGGCGGAAAAATCACGACGCTTCATGCTGAATTTCCTCTGTAGGTGACGCTGAGCAGCGGGCCATTCTGACCCGGCATGCTTAGGCGAGTCTTTAACGCTGAACCCGTACCAGATTGGCCTCGAAGCCGGCTGCCTCGATCTTGCGCTGCACGCCCTCGGCCTCGTCGCGGGCGTCCATCGGGCCCACCCGCACCCGGTAGACGAGGCGTCCGGACTGTTCCCTCTCGAACACCTTGGCGCTGAAGCCCTGGATCGCCAGCTTGGCGCGTTGCGCCTCGGCGTCCTCGGTGCGGGTATAGGCGCCGGCCTGCACGAAGTAGATGTAGGGATCGGCGGCCGGGGCGCTCGCGGCGGCGGCCTTCTCGGTGCTCTTGTCGGCCGGCTTCTCGGCGGGCTTGGCCTTGGTGGCCGTACTCGCGGTGGGCGTGACGGCGCTGGCGGCCGGGGCCGGCGTGCTTGTCACTGGCGCCGTCACCACGGGCGCGGGCGCACCGCCCACCACGCCGCTGGCCACCTTGGCGGCGCTCTTGCCGGCCAGCGGGGCGTTGGGATCCCAGTTCTTGTTGCGCGCGGCCTCCTGCGCGTCCTGCTCGGCGGTGCGCTGCGGCACCTTGTCGACGAAGGGGATCGGCACCTTGGTGATGTAGAGCGCCACGCCCAGCGCCACCGCCAGGCCCAGCAGCAGGCCGACGATCAGGCCGAGGACGAAGCCACCGCGCTCACCGCTGTTCTTGTTCGCACCGCTCATGCGTTCTCCGTTGTTTCACGCGTCATCTGTTCCGGCGCGCTCACGCCCAGCACGGCCAGGGCATTGCGCAGCACCTGGCGGGTGGCGGCCAGCAGGGCCACGCGGGCGCGCGTCAGCTCCGGCGCCTGGTCCAGCACGCGCTCGGCCGCATAGTAGCTGTGATAGGCGCCGGCCAGGTCGCGCAGGTAGAAGGCCACGTCATGCGGGGCCAGGTCTTGCGCGGCGCTGGTGAGCATGCGCGGATAGTCGGCCAGCTTGAGCATCAGCGCGGCCTCGGTGGGGGCCGTCAGCAGGCTCAGGTCGGCGCCGGCCAGCGCGGCCGCGTCGCCACCCAGCTCCACCCATTTGCGTATCACCGAGCAGATGCGCGCATGCGCGTACTGCACGTAGAACACCGGGTTCTCGTCGTTCTGCTTCAGCGCCAGGTCGACGTCGAAGGTGAATTCGGTGTCGGCCTTGCGGCTGATCAGGAAGAAGCGCACCGCGTCGCGGCTGGTCCAGTCGATCAGGTCGCGCAGCGTCACGTAGGAGCCGGCGCGCTTGGAGATCTTGACCTCCTCGCCGCCCTTCATCACCGTGACCATCTTGTGCAGCACGTAGTCCGGGAAGCCCTGGGGGATGCCCACATTGGCCGCCTGCAGGCCGCCGCGCACGCGCGCCATGGTGCCGTGGTGGTCGGTGCCCTGCACATTGATGCACTTGGTGTAGCCGCGCTGGAACTTGTCGATGTGATAGGCGACGTCCGGCACGAAGTAGGTGTAGCCGCCCTCGGACTTGCGCATCACGCGGTCCTTGTCGTCCCCATAGTCGGTGGTCTTGAGCCAGAGCGCGCCATCGAACTCGTAGGTCTTGCCATTGGCGATCAGCTTGGCGACGGTGTCTTCCACGCGGCCCGAGCTGTAGAGGCTGGATTCGAGGAAGTAGTTGTCGAAGCGCAGGCCGAAGGCCTGCAGGTCCAGATCCTGCTCATGGCGCAGATAGGCCACCGCGAACTGGCGGATGCCGTCCAGGTCGTCCACGTCGCCGGAGGCGGTGAACTGGCGGTCGTCGGCCTTGACGGTCTTCTTGGCGCGGAAGTCGTCGGCGATGTCCTGGATGTAGTCGCCGTTGTAGGCGGCGTCGGGCCAGCCGACATCGCCCGGCTTGAGCCCCTTCAGCCGGCATTGCGTGGAGTTGGCCAGCGTGGCGATCTGCACACCGGCGTCGTTGTAATAGAACTCGCGTGTGACCTGGCTGCCCTGGGTTTGAAACAGGCTGCAAATGGCGTCACCGAGTGCGGCCTGGCGTGCATGGCCCACATGCAGCGGGCCGGTGGGGTTGGCCGAGACGAACTCGACCATCACATGCTGGTCGTTGGCGCCCTGGTGGCCGAAGTCCGCCGCGGCGCTCAGCACCTCGCGCACCACCGCCTGCTTGGCGGCCGGCTTGAGGCGGATATTGATGAAGCCGGGACCGGCGATTTCCATCGCATCCACCCAGCGCGCAAAGGCCGCGTGGCGCTGCAGCGCCTCGATCAGGGCTTGAGCGAGCTCGCGCGGATTCTTCTTCAGCGGGCGCGCCAGCTGCATCGCGGCGGTGCAGGCGAAATCGCCATGCGCGGCCTGCTTGGGCGATTCGAAGACCGGGGCCAGGGTGGCGCCGGGGCTCAGTTCTTGGATGGCTGCACCGAGGGCGGCGAGCAGCTCCTGCTTGGCTTGGATCATGGGCGGATTCTACGGGGGGCAGCCCGCTTGCCCGGGCGCCGGGGCTGGGGCAGGATACGCCCCACTCATGAGCAGCTCCCCACCCGCATCCAGTTTGACACCCGGCAGCCCGGCGGGCGCCGCCGAGCATGACCTGCCCGGCTATATCGGCAAGTACCGCGTGCTGCGGCGTCTGGGCGAGGGTGCCACCAGCGACGTGTTCCTGGCGCTGGACGAGTTCCGCGGCGTCGAGGTGGCCATCAAGCGGGTGCGCTCCTGGGCCATGGTGAGCCGCAACGGCCCCGATGGCGCGCAGATGACCAGCCGTTTCTTCGCCGCCGAGGCGGCCCTGGCCGGCCGGCTGCAGCATCCCAATGTGGTGCAGATCCTGGATGCCGTGCCCGAGCCCGACTCACCCTATCTGGTGATGGAGTATGTGCAGGGCGTGACGCTCAAGCATTTCTGCCGCAGCGACCGCCTGCTGCCGCTGGACCAGATCGTCGAGCTGGGCTTCAAGTGCGCGATGGCGCTGGGTTATGTGTTCCGCCAGGGCCTGATCCACCGCGACGTGAAGCCGGCCAATCTGCTGGCGGTGCTGGACGGGCAGGGCGAACTCACCGATGTGAAGGTGAGCGATTTTGGCAGCGCGCTCAACCTCAATTCCGACAGCACCCAGGTGCACCGCGTCGGCTCGCTGGCCTATATGCCGCCCGAGCAGATCGAGGGCGGCGACGTGGGCTGCCATGCCGACATCTATGCCCTGGGCGCGGTGCTCTACCACCTGGTGGCCGGGCGCCCGCCCTTCGATGCGCCGAGCCAGATGGCGCTGATGCACCAGATCTACCACCAGGCGCCGCAGACCCTGGTGGGGCTGCGTGGCGGCGTCACCCCCGAGCTGGACGCGGTGATCCTGCGGGCGCTGGCCAAGCACCCGGGCGAGCGCTACCCCGACTGGGACAGCTTTGCGCGCGCGCTGTCCGGCCTGGTGGCGAACCAGTTGGTGCCGCTGGCGCGGCTCTACGAGGTGAAGGACTCGGAGCGCTTCAACCTGCTGCGCGACCTGGAGTTCTTCGCCTTCTTCGGCGACGTGGAGCTGTGGGAGGTGGTGCACCGCGCGCGCTGGCGCCGCTATCCCGAGGGCCACGCGCTCTACAAGAAGGGCCAGGAGGGCAACACCTTCCACATCATTGCCCAGGGCGAGGTGGAGGTCTACCGCGATGGCAACAAGGTGGCCACCCTGGGCATGGGCACCTCGGTGGGCGAGATGGCCTATCTGTCGCCCAACCCCGATCTACGCCGCCACAGCACCGACATCCGCGTGACGCAGATCTGCACCACCATCTCCTTCACGCCCGAGTCGCTGGCCCTGCTGAGTCCGGAATGCCAGCACCGCTTCGACCGCGCCTTCATCCAGGTGCTGGTGCGGCGCTTGCATGCGGCGCACGAGGCCTTGGCGCATCCGCGCCGCATCATGTAAGCGCCTGGGTCAACCATGCTTGAGAGCGGCGCGTTGCTGTGTTGGAATGCTCTCGGCACCTGTGCCACCTCTGCCAATCCCTCAGGGAAGGAAACCCCATGAAAAAGCTGATCAGCCTGTTCGCGCTCTCGCTTGCCGTTGTTGCCGGTGGCGCCCATGCCGCCGACAAGGCGCCCACCGCTCAGCAGAGCAAGATGGGCAGCTGCAACAAGGACGCCGGCGACAAGAAGGGCGACGAGCGCAAGGCCTTCATGAAGGAATGCCTGTCGGCCAAGCCCGCCGCGCCGGCCGCCTCCGGCACGCCGCAGCAGATGCGCATGAAGCAGTGCAACGTCGACGCCAAGGACAAGAAGGGCGACGAGCGCAAGGCCTTCATGAAGGATTGCCTGTCCAACAAATCGTGATCTGACTCAGGCGGCCCGCGCCCAATAGGCCGGGCTGCCGTAGTTCTGCTTGAGGAAGTCGATCCACAAGCGCACCCGCAGCGGCAGGTGCTTGCGCTGCGGGATCACCGCAAAAATGCCATTGGGCGGCGCCGCGAAGGCGTCCAGCACGGTTTGCAGCCGGCCGGCCTGGATGTCGGCTTCCACCTCCCAGGTGCTGCGCCAGGCCAGGCCCAGACCGGCCAGGCACCAGTCGTGCAAGACCTGGCCATCGCTGCAGTCGAGCCGGCCGCTGGGCCGGGCATGGCTGAGTTCACCGTCCACCATGAAGGCCCAGCCGCGCGTCTGGCTGGCGTCGGAGCTGAGCATCAGGCATTGGTGGCGGGCCAGTTCGCCGGGGTGCTCGGGCACGCCGGCCCGCTTCAGGTAGGCGGGGCTGCCCACGCAGAGGCGGCGGTTGTCGGCCAGGCGCATGCTCACCAGGCTGGAGTCCACCAGATCGCCCACGCGCACCGCGCAGTCGAAACCCTCGTTGACGATGTCGACCACGCGGTCGCTCAGGTTCAGCGACAGGCTCACGTCCGGGTGCAGGGCCAGGAACTCGGGCACCAGGGGCGCCAGGTGGCGGCGCCCGAAGCCGGCCGGGGCGGTGATGCGCAAATGCCCCGCGGCCTTGATGCCACCGGCGCTGACGCTGGCCTCGGCGTTCGCGAAGTCCACCAGCAGGCGCTGGCAATCTTCCAGAAAAGCCGTGCCCTCGTGGGTGAGGGTGAGCTTGCGGGTGGTGCGCACCAGCAGCTTGACGCCCAGGCGCGCTTCCAGCGCATCGATGCGCCGACCCATCACCGCAGGCGCCACTCCCTCGGCCTGGGCGGCCGCGGTGAGGCTGCCCTTGGTGGCCACGGAGACGAAAGACTCGATCTGCTTGAGGCGATCCATGGCCGTGGATTGTGCTACCGCCTGGGCCCGAACAGCCTAATGAAACGGTAAAACCGTTTCATTTGTGCAAAAAAGTCAGGGATCTAGCGCGCCGCACCGCAGCAATTCCGCCCCCGAGCTCGCGTAAATTCAGGGTCAGTAGTTCATCTTTGCCAGGAGTCCGTCATGAGTGAGCGCACCACCATCCACCGTCTGCAGATCGCCAGCCCGCTGGTCCGCTTCATCGAGCAGCAGGTGCTGCCGGGGACAGGTCTTGCCCCCGCGGCGTTCTGGGCCGGCTTCGACGCCATCGCGCACGACCTGGCCCCGAAGAACCGCGCCCTGCTGGCCGAGCGCGAGCGCCTGCAGACCGCGCTGGACCAGTGGCACAGTGCCCATCCCGGCCCGATCCAGGACATGCCGGCCTATCGCGCCTTCCTGCAGGAGATCGGCTATCTGGTGCCGCAGCCCGAGAACGTGCAATCCAGCACCGCCCATGTCGACGCCGAGCTGGCCCTGCAGGCCGGCCCGCAGCTGGTGGTGCCGATCCTGAATGCGCGTTACGCGCTGAACGCGGCCAACGCGCGCTGGGGCTCGCTGTATGACGCGCTCTACGGCACCGACGCGATCCCCGAGACCGATGGCGCCGAGCGCGCCGGCGCCTACAACCCGGTGCGCGGCGCCAAGGTGATTGCCTATGCGCGCCGCGTGCTCGACCAGGCCGCGCCACTGGCCGGCGCCTTGTCGCATACCCAGGCCGCGTCCTACCGCGTCGAAGGCGGCCAATTGGTGGTGGAGCTGATCGGCGGCGGCCGCGCCGCGCTGCAAGACCCCGCGCAATTCGCGGGCTACCAGGGCGAGGCGGCGGCGCCGAGTTCGGTGCTGCTGGTGCACAACGGCCTGCATCTGGACATCCAGATCAACCGCGCCACGCCGATCGGCAAGAGCGACGCCGCCGGCGTCAGCGACCTGGTGCTGGAAGCGGCACTCTCCACCATCCTCGACCTGGAGGATTCGGTCGCCGCGGTGGATGCCGAGGACAAGCTGCTGGCCTACAGCAACTGGCTGGGCATCCAGCTGGGCACGCTGACCGAAGAGGTCAGCAAGGGCGGCAAGACGTTTACGCGCGCGCTCAACGCCGACCGGCGCTACAGCGCACCGAACGGCGGCGAGCTCGTGCTGCATGGCCGCTCGCTGATGTTCGTGCGCAATGTCGGCCACCTGATGACCAACCCGGCCATCCTGCTGGAGGGCGGCGCCGAGATCCCCGAGGGCATCATGGACGCGGTCATCACCGTCACCATCGCCCTGCATGACCTGAAGCGCCGCGGCAATTCGCGCACCGGCTCGATCTACATCGTCAAGCCCAAGATGCACGGCCCGGCCGAGGTGGCCTTCGCGGCCGAGCTGTTCGGCCGCGTCGAGCAGTTGCTGGGCCTGCCCGACAGCACCGTCAAGCTGGGCATCATGGACGAGGAGCGCCGCACCAGCGTGAACCTGAAGGCCTGCATTGCCGCGGCCAGCAGCCGCGTGGCCTTCATCAACACCGGCTTCCTGGACCGCACCGGCGACGAGATGCATACCGCCATGCTGGCGGGCCCGATGATGCGCAAGGGCGATATGAAGAGCTCGGCCTGGATCCAGGCCTACGAGCGCAGCAATGTGCTGACCGGGCTGGCCTGCGGCCTGCGCGGCCGCGCCCAGATCGGCAAGGGCATGTGGGCCATGCCCGATCTGATGGCGGCCATGCTGGAGCAGAAGATCGCCCATCCCAAGGCCGGTGCGAACACCGCCTGGGTGCCCTCGCCCACCGCCGCGACCCTGCATGCCCTGCATTACCACCAGGTCAGCGTGACGGCGGTGCAGCAGGAGCTGGAGAAGGTCGATTTCCGAGCCGAGCGTGAGGACATTCTCAACAAGCTGCTGACCATTCCGGTGGTGGCCGAGGCGCGCTGGAGCGCAGCCGAGCGCCAGCAGGAACTGGACAACAACGTGCAGGGCATCCTGGGTTATGTGGTGCGTTGGGTGGACCAGGGCGTGGGTTGCTCCAAGGTGCCCGACATCCACAACGTCGGCCTGATGGAAGACCGCGCCACGCTGCGCATCTCCAGCCAGCACATCGCCAACTGGCTGCACCATGGGGTGGTGAGCGAGGCCCAGGTGCGCGAGACCTTTGCCCGCATGGCCCAGGTGGTCGACGCCCAGAACGCCGACGACCCGGCCTACCAGAGCCTGGCCGCGCATCCCGATGGCGCGGCCTTCCAGGCGGCGCTGGACCTGGTGTTCAAGGGCAAGCAGCAACCCAGCGGCTACACCGAGCCGCTGCTGCATGCCTGGCGCCTGAAAGTGAAGGCCGCGGCGCGTTGAGCGCGCAGGAGCGTGTAGTTCGGCACTTGTCAAATGCGTTGCACGGACCCAACAGGGTCCCCCTCTATGCCCAAACGTAAAGCCAAACGTTAAAGTTTGTATACGTATTTGCTGCTGCGCCCAGTGCGTCTTCCCACAAGGGAGAGGTCGGGCGCAGTGGTTTTATTGGGCCACCACCTCAGAGGGACTTCATGTCGAGGACTTACAAATTCAGCGTGATCGGCGCCGCCGTCATCGCAGCCATGGGCACCATGTCGGCCCAGGCACAAAACCAGCTTGAGCGTATCGAGATCACGGGTTCGAGCATCAAGCGCATCGCCAGCGAAGGCGCACTGCCGGTCCAGATCATTGGCGCCGAGCAGATCCGCGCTTCGGGTGCGACCAGCGTGGCCGAAGTGATCCAGAAGCTGCCTTCGATGCAGGGCTTCCAGGTTGCCGATATCGCCATCGGCACCAACTCGGGTGGTATCGCCACCGCTTCCATCCATGACATCGGCGGTTCTTACACCCTGGTGCTGCTGAACGGCCGCCGTATCGCACCGACCGGCTCGGGCTCCACCATCAACCTGAACGCCATCCCGATGAGCGCCATCGAGCGCGTGGAAGTGCTGACCGACGGCGCCTCGGCCCTGTACGGCTCGGACGCCATCGCCGGCGTGGTGAACTTCGTGCTGAAGCGCAACAGCCAAGGCGGCAACGTCACGGTGCAGGCCAATGCCCCGCTGGAAGGCGGCGGCGCCTCGGCCAATGCCAGCGTCACCTATGGCGTGGGCGATATCGACAAGCAGGGCTTCAACCTCGTGGCCACCTATCGCCACGACGAGCAGAAGCAGATGAAGTCCGGCGACCGCGATTTCGCCAAGTCGGCCTGGGTGCCGTTCGAGTGGAACGGCAAGAACTACATCTACGACCGCACCAGCACCTCGGCCGATCCGGCCAATGCGCAGGTCACGTTCAAGACCCTGGCCGGCGAGCCCGCCAGCTCCAAGCTGGCGAACTACTCGTTCAACCCTTACTACAAGGCGAACGGCAACAAGTGCGCGCCTAACAACTACTACAGCCTGAACAACTCGGCCAGCGCCACCTCGGTGACCGAGATGTGCGCATTCGACTTCGTCAGCACGATCGACATCGTGCCCGAGTTCAAGCGCGACTCGCTGTTCCTGGCCGGCAACCTGAAGGTCAGCGACAAGGTGAACCTGTTCACCGACGCCGCCTACTCGCGCATCGACCTGATCGCACGTATCGCGCCGAACCCCGTGCCCGTGGCCATCCCGGTCTCGTCCTCGCTGTTCACCAAGTACGTCGCCCCCTACCTGACGGCCAACCAGATTGCGCACGTCAACACGGTCAGCGCCGCCTACCGCGCCACCGACTTCGGTACGCGCGATTCGCAGACCGTCACCGACTCCAAGCACCTGGTGCTGGGCGCCGACGTGGACCTGGGCAACTGGACGGTGAACGGTGCCGTGACCTGGTCGCAGAACGCCATCGACGAGAAGTACGTTGGCGGCTATTTCAAGACCAAGGAGTTCACCGACATCATCAAGAATGTGTCGATCGACCCCTTCGTGCCGTCCGGCAACCAGACCGCCGCGGCCCAGTCGCTGATCGCCAACTCGATCTTCAACGGCACCATCCGCACCGCCACCACCACCATGAAGGCCGCGGACGTGCGCGCCTCGGGCGAGATCTTCAAGCTGCCGGCCGGCGCCGTCAGCATGGGTCTGGGCGGCGACTTCCGCAACTACCAGTACAAGCAGACGCCTTCGGCCGCTGCCGTGAACGGTGAGATCTACAACTTCAACGCGCCCACGCCTTACGACGTGAAGCGCGACAACATGGGCCTGTTCACCGAATTGCTGGTGCCCGTGGTGAAGGATCTGGAGCTGACCGGCGCGCTGCGCTATGACTCGATCGGCAAGATCACCGACGCCGTCAACAACAGCACGGTGGGCGACAAGGCCAGCAAGGTGACCTACAAGGTGTCGGCGCGTTACCAGGTCTCCAACGCCGTGCTGCTGCGCGGCTCCTACGGCACCGGCTTCAAGGCACCGGCGATGCTGGACATCTCGGCGCCGCTGGTGGCCAACGGCGTGACCGCAGCCAACTACGCCTGCCCCTTCCCCGGCACCGACGCCTGCAAGCCGGCTGACAAGACCCAGTACAGCCAGCTCGCCGGTGGCAACGCCAACCTGAAGCCCGAGCGCTCCAAGCAAGGCACGGTCGGTATCCGCTTCGAGCCCAGCAACGACTTCGGTATCGGTGCCGACTACTGGCGCGTCGACATCAGCGACGCCGTCAGCGGTGTGTCGGCCAACCAGGCTTTTGCCGATCCGCAGAAGTACAAGGAGCTGTTCACCACCTTCAGGACGCCGGCCGAGCCCCAGGCTTACTACGCGTTCAAGAGCCTGTCGATCAATATCGGCAAGGCCAAGACCTCGGGTATCGACTGGGACGTGGTGACGCGTTTCAACACGGGCGCTGGCCGTCTGACCGTTGGCCTGACCGGCACCTACATGATCGAGTCGTCGTACACCCGTCCTGGCACGGACAACGACTTCACCGACAGCCTGGGCAAGTACGGCGAGAACGCGGCAGTGACCTTCCGCAACATCGTGCGCGCCACCGCCAAGCTGGAAACCGGTGCCTTCACCAACACCCTGACCCTGAAGGCTCGTTCGGGCTACCAGGACATCACCGCCACCGTGCGTGATGTGGCCACCAACAAGAACACCACGGTCTCGGTCGTGGTGCCGCGTTACGCCACCGTGGATTGGCAAGGCAGCTACAAGTACAACAAGGATCTGGAACTGCGTCTGGGCGTGAACAACCTGTTCAACTCCAAGCCGCCGTTCACCCTGCGTGACTCCTCGGGCCACCAGGTTGGCTACGATCCGCGCTATGCCGATCCGATGATGCGCATGGTGTACGTCACCGGCAGCTACAACTTCTAAGTTCTAGCCACCCAGTGCAAAGGGGCCGCGCAAGCGGCCCCTTTTTTCATGGCGCGGCGCGTGCGGCGCCCGCCTGGATCAGATGCGATGGTGCGCGCTGGGGTCCCCCTGCGCACGCTCCAGGCGGCGCTGGCAGTCCAGGCAGCGCAGCGCCTCGGGCTGGCGCTGCAGGCGGTCGAAGGCGATCGCCTCGCCGCAATCGCTGCACAGGCCATAGCCCTGGCCGCGCAGGCGCTGCAAGGCCTCGTTGACCTGGCGCAGCTCGTCCAGATGGCGGTCGCTGCGCGCCAGGTCCACCTCGCGGTCGGCGTCGCGGGCGGGCTCGTCGTCGCCGTCCTGCAGCAGCAACTCGCGCGCATGCTCGGCGCGCGATTGCTCGCCCAACTGGCCGTGCAGGCTGCGCTCCAGCTCCTGCTGGCGCTGCACCAGCAGCATCTCCAGCTGCGCATGCTGGCCGGGGGTCAGGTCTTGGGTCATGAGGCTTCTCCTAAGCTTTGATCATGCTCGCACCGCGCCGCCGGCGGAGATTTGATTCCGGTCAATACCGCCGCCGTCCCTAAAATGTGCCCAACTCAATAGGAGAGAACAAGCATGTCTGAACCCCTGGCTGCGGCCCCAATGCCGCAGCGATGCGAGGTGCTGGTGGTGGGCGCGGGCCCGGCCGGCAGCGCCGCGGCGCGTGTGCTGGCGCGTGCCGGCGTGGACGTGGTGCTGCTCGATCAGCAGCCCCAGGGGCGCGACAAGATCTGCGGCGATGGCCTGATTCCCGATGCCCATGCGGCCCTGCAGCGCCTGGGCCTGCTGGGCCAGGTGATGGCGCGTGCCGAGCCCGTGGCCCATGTGGGTTGCATCGGCCCGCGCGGCACCCGCATCGATGTGCCGGGCGAGCTGGCGGTGTTGCCGCGCCGCGAGCTCGACGAGCTGCTGTGCCAGGCGGCCCAGGACGCCGGTGCCCGTTTCATCGCGCCGGCGCGCTTCGAGAAGCCGCTGGAAGATGGCCAGGGGCGCGTCTGCGGCGCGCTCGTCGGCAAGGGCGGCGTGCAGCATGAGCTGCAGGCCGACTGGGTGCTGCTGGCCACCGGCGCCGTGCCCAAGGCCCTGAGCGCCGCCGGCATGTGCGAACGCCACACGCCCAGCGGCGTGGCGCTGCGCGGCTATGTGCGCGCGCCCTCGATGGTGGGGCGCATCAAGGCCATGGAGGTGGTGTGGAGCAAGGCGGTGCGGCCCGGCTACGGCTGGATCTTCCCGGCCCCCAATGCCACTTTCAACATCGGCGTGGGCGTGACCGACAGCCACAGCGCCGTGGGCGGCAAGGGCGCCAAGAAGGAGCTCAATCTGCGCGCCATCTTCGACGCCTTTGTCGAGCATTACGAACCCGCCGCGGCGCTGATGCGCGAGGGCGAGCTGGTGGGCGAACTCAAGGGTGCGCCGCTGCGCTGCACGCTGGACGGCGCGCGCTGGTCGCGCCCGGGCCTGCTGGTCACCGGCGAGGCGGCCGGCTCCACCTACAGCTTCACCGGCGAGGGCATCGGCAAGGCGATGGAGACCGGCATGCTGGCGGCCGAGGCGCTGCTGCAGGGGCGCCGCCAGCACAGCGATGATGCCGCGGTGCGCGCCGCCTATGAGCAGAGCCTGCGTGCGCTCAAGCCCAAGTTCGATCTCTACCAGCGTGCCAACAAGGTGAACGCCATGCCTTGGCTGGCCGATCTGCTGATCTGGCGCGCCCAGCGCAGCCCGCGCCTGCTGCAGCGCATGAGTGGGGTGTTGCGCGAGACCAGCAACCCGGGCAACCTGATCAGCCTGAAGGGCTTCTCGCGCCTCTTCCTGGAATAGACGATGTGCCAATTGCTCGGTATGAATGCCAAGCTGCCCACCGATGTGATGTTCAGCTTCACCGGCCTGGCGCAGCGTGCCGACGAGCACAAGGACGGCTTCGGCATCGCCTTCTTCGAGGGCCGCGGCCTGCGCCATTTCGTCGATCACCACAGCGCGCGCGTCTCGCCCCTGGCCAAGCTGGTGCAGGACTATCCGATCAAGAGCGACAACGTGATCGCCCATATCCGCAAGGCCACGCAGGGCCAGGTGGCGCTGGAGAACACCCACCCCTTTGTGCGCGAGCTGTGGGGGCGCTACTGGGTGTTTGCGCACAACGGCAATCTGAAAGACTTTGCGCCGCGTCTGCATGGCGCGTTCCGGCCGGTGGGCCAGACCGACAGCGAGCGTGCCTTCTGCTGGTTGATGCAGGAACTCGCCAAGGCGCATTGCGATGTGCCCAGCGTCACCGAGCTGAGCCACACCCTGCGCGAGCTGATGCCGCAGCTGAACCGCTATGGCACCTTCAATATGCTGCTCTCCAACGGCCAGGCGCTGTGGGCGCATGGCAGCACGCATCTGCACTATCTGCTGCGCCGCCACCCGTTCGGCCGCGTGCACCTGCAGGATGAGGACCTGAGCGTGGACTTCTCCGAGCACACCACGGCCGAAGACCGCGTCGCGGTGATCGCCACCGAACCGCTCACGCGCGGCGAGCCCTGGGTGGCCATGGCGCCCGGCGAGCTCAAGGTGTTTGTGGGCGGCGAGCTGTTCGCCTGAAGCTGCCGGCCATTCATCGCCTGTTGGCGCCATTCGCCGCAGCAAGGTCTTGGGGCCTTGCGGCGGAACCTAGACTCGCGCCATGACGCACCGCCCCTACACCCTCGACTGGACCCAATGGATCTGCCCCGGGCCGCGGCGCCGCTTCTCGGCGTTGGAGCTGCGCCAGGCCGGTGCGCAGCCCTGGCCCAGGGGCATCGACCACTACGTCTACAGCAATACGCTGATCCTGGCTGCGGTGTTCTACAACGAACTGCCCAGGGGCCTGGGCCTGTGGGTGCTGCTGGCCTCCCTGTGCATGAGCGTGGCCAGCCTGCTGACGGCGCGCTGGCTCTGGCGCCAGCCCACTCGCAAGAACCTGAACCTGGCCTCCTGGGGGGCGGTGCTGGTGAGCCTTGTGCTGATCTTTGGGCTGGCCAAGGTGCACGGCAAGGAGATGCTCAGGTTCGCCGCGCCCGTCCTGGTGGCCGGCATCACCCTGGTGCTCAGCGCCTGGTGGTTCCTCACGCTCTACCGGGTGCAGCAGATCGAGGCGCGCCTGCGCGAGCTGGCCGACCAGGAGGCCAGCCAGCGCCTGGCACGGCGCCTCGCCACCGCGCAGATCCAGCCGCACTTCCTCTTCAACACCCTGGCCTCGCTGCAGCATTGGGTCGACACCCAGGACAGCCGTGCCGCCGGCATGCTGCGCTCCTTCACCCGCTATCTGCGCGCCACCCTACCGATGTTCGAGCATGAAAGCCTGCCGCTCGGCCAGGAGCTGCAGATCGTCGCCAGCTACCTGGAAGTGATGCAGGCGCGTCTGGGTGCGCGCCTCGCCTGGCGGATCGAGGCAGCGCCGGAGCTGCAAGACCTGACCCTGCCGCCCGGCGCCCTGCTGACCCTGGTGGAAAACGCCATCGGCCATGGCATCGAGCCGGCGCTGCGCGGCGGCCGCATCGATGTGCGCGCCTACCGCGAGGGCGCGGCGCTGCGCCTGGAGGTACAGGACGACGGTGCCGGCCTGTGCGCCGAGACGGCAAGCGACGACGGCCTGGGCCTGGCCAACACCCGCGAGCGCCTGCAGCAACTCTATGGCGCGCGCGCCAGCCTGCAGCTGCTGGCGCAGGAGCCGGGCTGCCTGGCCCGCATCACCATCCATGACGAGGGAGAACAGAGTCCATGAGAGCCTTGATTGCCGACGACGAGGAAGGCCCGCGCGAACAGCTGGCGGCCGCGCTGGCGCGCCTGTGGCCCGAGCTGCAGATCGTGGCGCGCAGCGAGAACGGCATCGACGCCTGGGACGATGCGCTGGCGCTGGAGCCCGACATCTGCTTCCTCGACATCCGCATGCCCGGCCTCACCGGCCTGGACGTGGCGCAGCGCCTGGCGCGCTTGAGCGAGCCGCCGCAGCTGGTGTTCGTCACCGCCTATGGCGACCACGCGCTCACCGCCTTCGAGGCCGGCGCGATCGACTATGTGCTCAAGCCGGTGGACGACGCCCGCCTGGCGCAGACGGTGGCGCGCCTGCGCAATCGGCAGGCCGCGGCGCAACCGAGCGCACAGGCCATGCAGGCCCTGCTGCAGCAGCTGCTGCCCGCGGTGCAGCGCCCGCCGGCCCGCCCCATCCAGGCCAGCCTGGGCCGCGAGATCAAGCTGATCGCGCCCGAGGAGGTGATCTATTTCGAGAGCGACAGCCGCTACACCCGCGTGGTGTTCGAGGGCGGCGAGGCGCTGATACGCACGCCGCTGAAGGAATTGCTGGCCACCCTGGATGGCGCGCAGTTCTGGCAGGTGCACCGCTCGGTGCTGGTGAACAGCCGCCACATCGCCAGCGCGCTGCGGGTGGACGAGAACAGCATGCAGCTCACGCTCAAGGGGCGCGAGGAGCGGCTGCCGGTGTCGCGCCAGTTCCAGTCGCTCTTCAAGGGTCAGTGAGTGTTTGCCGCGCTGCGCACGACAAGGGCCAGCCCGGGGTGCGCTAGCCGCCTTCCGGGCTCACAATCGGCGCCATCCCGACATCCAATGGTTCCGACATGGCTGCTGCTCTTCCATCTCCGCGCTTCGACGAGTTCTACCGCTACGATGCCCTGACCGAGCTGCTGTTCGCCTATGCGGAGGCGCGGCCCAACCTGGTCTCGGTGCGCTCCATCGGCAAGAGCCACGAGGGGCGCGACATCTGGGTGCTGGTGCTCACCAACACCGCCACCGGCGCCGACGTCGACAAGCCGGCCTTCTGGCTGGACGGCAATATCCACGCCGCCGAGCTCAGCGCCAGCACCGCCTGCCTGTTCTACCTCAACGACCTGCTCAACAAGTACGGCCTGGAGCCGCAGGTGACGCAGCTGCTGGACACGCGCGTGATCTATATGGTGCCGCGCCTGAACCCCGATGGCGCGGAGCTGGCGCTGGCGGACCGGCCGCGCCACATCCGCTCGTCCACGCGCCGCTACCCCTATGACGAGGAGCCGGTGGACGGCCTCAATATCGAGGACGTGGATGGCGATGGCCGCATCCTCACGATGCGCGTGCCCGACCCGCATGGCGGCTACAAGAAGCATGCCGGCGACCCGCGCCTGATGGTGGCGCGCGAGCCAGGCGAGTTCGGCGGCGAGTACTACCGCCTGATCCCCGAGGGCTTCATCAAGCACCACGACGGCCTCACCGTGACGATCAACCCCGATCGCGAGGGCCTGGACCTGAACCGCAACTTCCCCAGCGAGTGGCGGCAGGAATACAAGCAGCTCGGCGCCGGCCCCTACCCGACCAGCGAGCCCGAGGTGCGGGCCATGGTGGACTTCATCGTCGCCCACCCCAATATCGGCGCGGCCATCAGCTATCACACCCACAGCGGCGTGATCCTGCGGCCGATGGGCTCGCAGAGCGACGACGACATGATTCCCGAGGACCTGTGGAGCTACAAGCAGTTCTCGGCCCTGGGCGAGAAGCACACCGGCTACCCGGCCATCAGCATCTGGCACGACTTCAAGTACCACCCCAAGGACATCATCAGCGGCACGCAGGACTGGGTCTACGAGCACCTGGGCGCGCTGTTCTGGGTGGTGGAGATCTGGTCGCCCAACAAGGCCGCCGGCATCGAGGGCTACAAGTGGATCGACTGGTACCGCGAGCATCCGGTGGAGGACGATCTCAAGCTGCTCAAGTGGAGCGACGAGCAATGCGGCGGCCAGGCCCATGTGGACTGGCAGCCCTTCCAGCATCCGCAGCTCGGCGCGGTGGAGATCGGCGGCTGGGACAAGATGAACTTCTGGCGCAACCCGCCGCCGCATCTGCGCGAGCGCGAGGCGGCGCGCTTCCCGGCCTGGATGAACCAGATCGCGCTCTCGCTGCCCAAGCTGGAGTTGCTGCGCACCGAGGTGCGCGCGCTCGGCCCCGACACCTGGCGCGTGCGCCTGGCGGTCTCCAACAGCGGCTACCTGCCCGCCTACGTGACCAAGCGCGCGCTGGAGCGCAAGACGGTGCGCGGCGTGATGTTCCACATCCACCTGCCCGATCCGCTCCTGAACCCCGAGATCAGCCTGGTGAGCGGCAAGGAGCGCATGGAGGGCCCGCAACTGGAGGGTCATGCGCCCAAGCAGTCGCAGCATGCCTTCCTGCCCAGCCGCGAGGTCACCGCGGATCGCGCCGTGGGCGAGTGGGTGGTGCGCGCGCCCAAGGGCACGCGCCTGGCGCTGACGGCCAGCGCCGAGCGCGCCGGAACGGTCAGGACCGAGGTGGTGCTGGACTGAGATCGCTCGCCTGCCCGCGGCGGGCTGATCAGTCCTTTTTGGGTGCCAGGCCTTGCGCCTGCGCCGCCTGCATGGCCTCGCGCCAGACGCGCGCCGGCACGAAGGTACGCAGCTGGCCCAGCGCCTTCTCGATCAGCTCGGGATGCAGCTCGTGGCCGATGTCGGGCAGGATGTCGGCGGTGATGTCGGCGCCCAGGCGCACCAGGCGCTTGGCGGCGTCCACCTGGTCCTGGTAGGGCAGGGTGCCATCCTGCAGGCCATGCATCAGGTGCAGGCTCACGTTCAGCGGCGCGTGCCCGGGCATATTGGCGTAGGCGCCGCTGAAGGCCAGCACGCGGCCGGCCAGCGCCACCTCGGCCTGCACCGCTTCCAGTGCCATCACCGCCCCTTGCGAGAAGCCGGCCAGCGCCACGCGTTCCCAGGGCAGGTCGAACTGTTCGGCCCAGGCCCGCACGGTGGCGATGAAGCCGGGCAGGGCGGCCGCCACGCGCTGGCCATGGTTGTCGTCGTTGGCGTCCTTGAGCGAATACCACTGGTGGCCCGCCCCACCACCGGGGATCTGGTCATAGGGTTCGGGCGCATTGATCGACACCACCGCGGCCTGCGGGTACTGGGCACGCAGGGCCTGGGCCAGCGGCCGCATCTGCGAAGCATCCGCGCCGGCACCGTGCAGCAGCAGGAACAGCAGATCGGGCAGGCCCTTGTCGGGCAGCAGGGCAAGGGCTTGGGAGCGGGCGGGGGTGTTCATGCCCCCGATTGTCCCTCCGTCGCTCAGGTCCGCAGATTGTCCGGGTCCTTGTGTCCGATCAGCCGCACCAGGGCCTGGCGCAGGCGCGGCGCGTCGATGGGCTTGGTGAGGAACTCGTTCATGCCGGCGGCCAGCGCCTCGTCGCGTTCGGACACCAGGGCCGCGGCGGTGAGCGCGACGATGGGCAGCTCCTCGGCGCTGAAGCGGCGGCGCACATGGCGGGTGGCCTCGTGGCCGCTCATCACCGGCATCTGCACGTCCATCAGCACGGCGTCGTAGGGCTTGCCCATGCTGGCGGCGGCGTTGATGGCCTCCACCGCCTGGCTGCCGTCGCTGGCCTGCGCCACCTCTAGCCCCCATTGCTCCAGCAGGGCCACGGCAATCATCATATTGACCGGGTTGTCCTCCACCATCAGCACGCGCAGGCCCTTCAGGTCCTCGTTGTCGCGCGCCTCGCGCAGCTGGGTGCTGATGGGGGTGGGCGCGGCGGAGAGCGGCAGCTCGGCCCAGAAGGTCGAGCCCTGGCCGGGCGTGCTCTCGCAGCCCACCTGGCCGCCCATCAGGCTGGCCAGTTCGCGGCAGATCGAGAGGCCCAGGCCGGTGCCGCCGAAGCGGCGCGTGGTCGATTCATCCGCCTGCGTGAAGGGCTGGAACAGCCGGCCCTGCATCTCGGCGCTGATGCCGGGGCCGGTGTCGCTGACCTCTATGCGGATGCGCTCCTCGTCGAGGCGGCGCACCTGTACGGCCACCGAACCCGACTCGGTGAACTTGAGCGCGTTGGTGAGGTAGTTGCTGAGGATCTGGCGCAGCCGCACCGGGTCGCCCACCACCCAGGCGGGCACGGCCTCGTCGACGTCGATCTTGAAGGTCAGGCCGCGCGCCTGCGCCAGCGTCAGATAGGCCATGCGCATGGTGCCCAGCATGTCGCGCAGCGCAAAGGGCACGGACTCCAGCGTCAGGCGGCCGGCCTCGATCTTGCTCAGGTCCAGGATGTCGGAGATCAGGCCCGAGAGGCTCTCGGCGCTGTCCAGCATCTGGTCCAGGTAATGGCGGCGCGTGTCGTCGTCCAGGTCGGGCTGCTGCAGCATGCGCGCCAGGCCCACCACGCCGTTCAGCGGCGTGCGGATCTCGTGGCTGGTGTTGGCCAGGAAGGCGGTCTTGGCGCGGCTGGCGGCCTGCGCCTCGTCCTTGGCCTGGGCCAGCGCGGCCTCGACGCGGCGCTTCTCGGTGACGTCTTCCAGAATCCAGATGGTGCCGCCGCGGCTGGGGTGGTTGGGGTCCACCGCGCGCGCCAGCAGGCGGCAGAGGAAGGTCGAGCCGTCGCGGCGCCGCATCATGCGCTCGGCCTCGACCTGCTCGCCCGCCGCCAGGCGCGGCCCCAGCTCGGCGCCCACCGCCGCATAGTCGGCCATGCTGGGCCAGACCACGCTGCCATGCTGGCCGATCAGGCTGCCGTCGGGCCAGCCGAACATGTCTTCCACCAACTTGTTGACCTGCACGAACTGCTGGTCGCGCGTCAGCGTGATGCCGATCGAGGCGTTCTCGAGAATCGCCGCGTGCACCAGGCGGGTCCGTTCGCTCTCCGACACGTCGCGCGCATTGATGACCAGGTAGGACAGGCCTTCCATCACGAAGGGGGCCGCCGAGATCACCATCGCGATCGGATCGCCATGCTTGTTGATGAAGGTGGCCGGCATCTCGCTGACGCGGCCATGCAGGCGGATCGCCTCGACCAGGCGCTCGCGATCCTCATGCTTGTGCCAGATGCCCAGCTCGTCGGCGGTGTGGCCCAGCACCTCATCGGTGCTGTAGCCGGTGAGCTCCTCGAAGGTCTTGTTGACCATCGCGTAGCGGCCGGAGTTGATCTCGGTGAGGGTGATCACATCCGGGCTGGTGGCCACCAGGTGCGAGAGCAGGCCCTCCGAGCGGCGCAGCGCGTCCTGCGCGCGCGAGGCCTCGGTCTGGTCGATGAAGAAGGAGAGCGTGGCCGGGCCGCTGGCGGCGTCCACGCGCACGCTGGTGGCCTGCACCAGGCGGCGCCGGCGCGACAGGGTGCGCAGCCTGAACTCGGCCATCGGCAGCATCGCACCCACCGGCATCGCCTCGATCTTGGCGGCGCGCTGGCGCGCGCGCTCGTCGTCGCCCGGCTCGTAATGCGAGAACAGGTCCTGGCCGATCATGCTGGAGCGCTGGGTGTAGCCGAACATCGCCATCGCGGCCGGGTTGGCATCCAGCACGCGGCCCCAGCGGTGCAGCACCAGCGGCGAGGGCGAGCGGCGGAACAGCTCGCGGTAGCGCGTCTCGGTGGCGACGATGGCCTGCTCGGCCTGCACCTCGCCGGTGACGTCGCGGCCGACGCCCCAATAGCCACGGAAATTGCCCTGCGCGTCGAAGCGCGGCTCGCCGCTCACCGACACGAAGCGCACCGTGCCGTCGTCGTTGCGGCGCCTTGCCACCACGCCGCGGAAGCTGCGGTGCGATTCGAGGTCGGCGCGGTGCGCGTCCATGTCCTCGTCGGACAGGCCCAGCTGCTCCAGCTCCCAGGGCGTCTTGCCCTGGCGCGCCTGCAGGTCCAGGCCGGAGGCGCCGGGGCGGTCTTCGGCCAGATGGGTGAAGCGGAACTCGCGGTCCATCTCCCAGTACCAGTCGGCCGCCATGCTGAGCAGATGGCGGAAGCGCGCGCTGCGATCGCTGGCCTCCTGCACCGAGCGCCGCACCATGCGGGCGGTGCCCAGGCCCACGATCAGGCCGGCACTCAACAGCAGGCTGTGGGCCAGCAGGCGGGCGGGCAGGCTGACGCTGCGCTGGGCCACCGTGATCCAGCCGGCCAGCTCGGCCCAACCCAGGCCGGCCAGGCAGGCCAGGCCCATGCAGAACACGGCCAGGCCGGTGCGCAGGCCGACGATGGCGGTGGTCAGGGCCACCATCAGGCCCATCACGCCCAGGCTGATCGAGTACAGGCCGAGCTGGCGCGACACCGCGATAGCCAGCGCCAGCGCGATCACCAACGCCTGCATCAGCAGCACCACGGCGCGGCCATGCTGGCGCGGCTGGCGCCACAGCAGGGCCAGGCCGGTGGCGGCGGTGCCCAGGGCCAGGCCCGGCGGCAGCCAGCCGCCCAGCGGCTCGCCCGGGCCGATGCTCAGCACCAGCATCGCGGTCACCACGGTGCACAGGCCCACGCAAGCCCACAGGAACAGGCGCACCGAGCGCCACAGCAGGCTTTGCTCCAGCGCCGTGCGGCCTTCGCCCGGGGGCAGGTCATGCCCCACCAGGCTGCTCAAATCATCCAGGCTGTCCTTGCTGCTGCTCACTGCGGGTGTCCACTCTCAGGCCAGCTGGGGAGTCTCAGCCACAAGCGGGGGTGGTGAACAGCAGGACAGACCCGGAAACCACAGACAGATCACCCGGAGTGAGGGGATCTGCGCAGTTTTTGGCGCTTCAGGCCTTGGCTTGCTTGAGCTGCGCGCGCGTCTGCAGGGCCACGCGGCGGGCCGCGGCGGCAAAGTCCTCGCCCTGGCTGGCGTAGAGCACGGCGCGCGAGGAGCTCACGATGATGGGGCTGCCCGGCCGCCAGCCCGCCTTCACGGTGGCGTCGGCATCGCCGCCCTGGGCGCCTACGCCCGGGATCAGCAGGGGCAGGGTGGGGGCCAGCTCGCGCACGCGCGCGATCTCGCCCGGGAAGGTGGCGCCCACCACCAGGCCCAGTTGGCCGTTCTTGTTCCAGTCGGTCTGGGCCAGGCTGGCCAGGTGTTCGTAGAGGCGCGGCTGGCCTGCCACGTCGGCCAGGCGCTGGTTCTGCCAGTCGCTGCCGCCGGGGTTGGAGGTGCGGCACAGCAGGATGGCGCCCTTGTCGGGATAGCGCAGATAGGGCTCGATGCTGTCGAAGCCCATGAAGGGCGAGAGCGTCACCGCATCGGCCTGGTAGCGCATGAAGGCCTCGCGAGCGTACTGCTCGGCGGTGGAGCCGATGTCGCCGCGCTTGGCGTCCAGGATCACCGGCACATGGGGCGCGACGCGCTTGATGTGCGCCATCAGGCGCTCCAGCTGGCTTTCGGCGCCATGCGCGGCGAAGTAGGCGATCTGCGGCTTGAAGGCGATCACCAGATCCTTGGTGGCGTCCACGATGGCGGCGCAGAAATCGTAGATGCGCGCCGCATCGTTCTTCCAGGCGCCCGGGAACTTGGCGGGTTCGGGGTCCAGCCCCACGCACAGCAGCGAGTCGTTGAGTTGTTCGGCGGCGTGGAGTTGCTGGATGAAATTCATGTGGCTTTTGGGGGCTGGTGGCAGGTGGCGTATTGTCGCGCTTTTGCTTTTTGCATGAGGAGCGAGCATGGAGGTGCTGCGGACCGAGAGACTGAGGCTGCGCTGGTTCACGCTGGACGACGCCGCCCAGGTGCTGGCGCTGCTCAACGAGCCGGGCTGGATCAGCAATATCTCCGATCCGGGCGTGCGCGATCTAGCGCAGGCGCGCGACTGGATGCAGGGCCGCCTGCTGGACCATTACTGGAAGCTGGGCCATGGCTTCTGGGCGGTGGAGCGCCTGGCCGATGGCGAGTTCCTGGGCCTGTGCGGCGTGTTCAAGCGCGATGCGCTGGAGCATCCCGATGTCGGCTATGCGCTGCTGGAGCGCCACCATGGCCAGGGCTATGCGCGCGAGGCCGCCGCGGCCAGCCTGCGCTATGCGCATGAGGTGCTGGGCCTGCGCTGCGTGCAGGCCATCATCGCGCCCCACAACGAGGCCTCGGCGCGCGTGCTGCTGACCATCGGCATGCAGGAACAGGGCCTGCGCCAGGTGGCGGGCTACGACGGCGGCTCGGTGCTGTTCGAATGGCGCGCCGCCGGCGCGGAACCCGACGACGCGGCCCAGATCGATGCCCTGGCGGCGCGTTTTCTGGGCGCCTTCGACAACCGCGGCGGGCGCTGCCCGACGCTGGCGGCCTTGCCCTACTGGCTGCTGCCGGATGCGCAGATCCGCCACCACGATGGCCAGCAGGGCGCGCAGCTGATGGATGTGCCCGGTTTTGTGTTGCCGCGCGCCGAGCTCTTGCGCGAGGGCGGCCGGCTGCAGGACTTTGCCGAACGGGAGCTGGCGCAGGAGACGCGTATCCAGGGCCGGATCGCGCAGCGCTGGCTGCGCTACGAGAAGGCCGGGCGCCTGGATGACGCCCCCTATGCCGGCCGCGGCCAGAAAAGCCTGCAGCTGCTGAAGACGGCGCGCGGCTGGAGGATCGCGGCCGTGCTGTGGGAGGATGAGGCCGCCTGAGTCGTGGAGAACGTCGGCGTGAAGGTCGGCGTGAACGGATTTCCGTCCCTGCGGGCGCCGCGGCGCACGGAAATCCGTCTTCGCTCTTGCCGCGGCGGGCCTGCCGTGCACGAGGAATCAAGCACTTAGCGGCTGCTGCCGCGCGCCGGCTCCGGGAAATCCCGCAATGGCACAGCAAGTGCATGCCTTGCGCCATCATGCGCCGCGCCACGCTCATCCGCCCGTTCTGCTGCCTTGCCGCCACCCTGTTGGCCGGCGCGGCCATGGCGGCCTCGCCCCTGCTGGCGCAGAGCGACACGCTGCGCCGCATCGCCGTCACCGGCACCATCAGCCTGGGCCACCGCGAATCTTCGGTGCCCTTCTCCTACTACGACGAGCGCCGCCAGGTGGTGGGCTATTCGCATGAGCTGATGCTGAGGGTGGTGGAGGCCGTGCGCAGCGAGTTGCAGCTGCCGGCGCTGACCCAGCGCCTGGTGCCCGTGACCTCGCAGAACCGCATGGCCCTGGTGCAGAACGGCACTGTGGACCTGGAATGCGGCTCCAGCTCCAACACCCTGGCGCGACAACGCCAGGTGGCGTTCTCGACCTCCATCTTCGTGGTCAGCACGCGCATGCTGGTGCGCCAGGACTCGGGGCTGAAGGACTTTGCCGATCTGGCCGGCAAGCGCGCCGTGGTGACGGCCGGCACCACCTCCGAGCGCCTGCTGCGCAGCTGGAACGAAACCCATGGCGGCCGCATCCAGCTGCTCAGCGCGCGCGACCATGGCGACGCCTTCCAGTCGCTCGAGACCGGCAAGGTCGATGCGCTGATGCTGGACGATGCGCTGCTGCACGGCGAGCGTGCCAAGGCGGCGCGGCCCGAGGACTGGGTGGTCACCGGCACGCCCATGTCGGCCGAGGTCTATGGCTGCATGATGCGGCGCGGCGACCCCGGCTTCAAGGCCCTGGTGGACCGCGAGCTGACCCGCCTGCTGCTGAGCGGCGAGGCGCTGAAGATCTACACGCGCTGGTTCCAGCGCCCCATCCCGCCCAAGGGCCTGAACCTCAACCAACCGCCCTCCGAGGCGCTGCTGCGGCTCTACCAATTGCCCACCGATCAGGCCCTGCCCTGATCGATGCTTTGCTTTCCTTCTTTCAACCCGCCCCTTCCAGGAGACCCCATGAAGACGATCGCGTTTGCCCTGAGCCTTGCACTGGCCGCCACCGCCCATGCCGAAGACACGCTGAAGAAGATCAAGGACAGCGCCACGGCCACCATGGGCGTGCGCGAGTCCTCGGGTGCGCTTTCCTACACCCTGGGCGACGGCAAGTACGTGGGCTACCACGTCGAGATCTGCCAGCATGTGCTGGCCGATGTGCAGAAGCAGCTGGGCCTGGCCAAGCTGGAGATCAAGTACCAGCCGGTGACCTCGCAGAACCGCATCCCGCTGGTGCAGAACGGCACCGTGGACATCGAGTGCGGCTCCACCACCAACAACCTGACGCGCCAGAAGGATGTGGCCTTTGCGGTCACCACCTTCGTCGAGGAAGTGCGCATCGCGGTGAAGGCCAACTCGGGCATCACCTCGATCGGCCAGCTCAACGGCAAGAACGTCGCCACCACCACCGGCACGACCTCGGTGCAGACCCTGCGCAAGCATGAGCGCGCCACCGGCGTGGACTTCAAGGAGGTGTTCGGCAAGGACCATGCCGACAGCTTCCTGCTGCTGGAATCGGGCCGCGCCGATGCCTTCGTGATGGACGGCTCGCTGCTGGCCGGCAACATCGCCAAGAGCAAGAACCCGGCCGATTTCAAGATCGTCGGCGAGGTGCTGTCGGTGGAGCCGATCGCCATCATGATGCGCAAGGACGATCCGGCCTTCAAGAAGGCGGTGGACGACAGCATCAAGGCGATGATGAAGTCGGGCGAGATCGCCAAGCTGTACGACAAGTGGCTGATGCAGCCGATCCCGCCGGCCAATGCGCGCGTCGGCCTGGCCATGAGCGACAACCTCAAGGCCGCCATCGCCAGCCCCAACGACCGTCCGATGGAAGAGTACGCCAAGAAGTAAGCGGCTAGGCGAGCGCCCGGAAACACAAGCATTGGAGGTGGCATGGCCACATGGGACTGGCAGGTGTTCTGCAAGAACACCATCGATGGCGAGGTGATACCGCGCTGCCTGGGCAGCGGCGGTGACAT